>NZ_JBFRCL010000037.1:0-84773 GCF_040965695.1 Paraburkholderia sp. BR10937 | reverse complement strand
ATGCCCATCGGCTACACTCGACGCTCGATTACGTCAGCCCTATGACGTTCGAGAAGAACTGGCTCGCTGCCCAGCGAGCCGCCTGAATTCCCTCGGCTATGGGATACGTCAAACAGGGGTAAGGTCAGCAAGCGACGCTATCGGCACGAATATTCATGTGAACGTCAAAATAAATTTTCTGCGCGAGCGGATACGAACAACCATTGGAACCGTGGCAATGACTGTATCGATCGTGATAGTGGGTGCCGGCTTTTGCGGGACGATGACCGCCACATGGCTACTATCGGATCAAACCGCAAAGCCCCTGTCGATCGCACTGGTCGATGCCAGCTATAGCGTTTCGCGCGGCATTGCTTATCGGTCGGACGAGGAAGGTTGGCTCCTGAACGCACCCGCACGGGCCCTCAGTGTTGAGCGGGACAACGGGAACGGCTTTGTCGATTATTGCCGACTGCGGGGCCGGCCTGCGGAACCCGATGATTTCCTGCCACGCGCATGGTACGGTGACTATCTTGCACATCGGCTAAAACAGGCAGTAGGAAAGTCGGGGAAGCATCAGTTTTCTCAACACGACGGATACGCCGTTGCGCTGGCGCCCGAAGAGGATGGCCGAACGAAGGTTTACTTGCACACGGGTGTGGAGATTTCTGCCGATCACGTCGTCCTTGCGACGGGCCACAGCTATGGCCGCCCCTCCATCACTGTAGCAGCGACCGGTGGCGCTTCACTCGATCAACGTTTCCTCGCGAATCCCTGGGACGCAGTTAAACTGCGGGCCGTGCCGGATGACAGCCAGTTCTTCATGTACGGGTCTGGTCTGACGGCACTCGACGTTGTTTACGCGCTGCATCGGCGCAGCGAAAAGTTGTGCTTCACTCTTATGTCCCGCCGTGGTTTGTTGCCCCAACACCACCGCCGGTCACTGCCGAAACTTCAGCCACAAGCGCGGCGGGCGCTTCTCGATCAACTGACTGCTGGCCCTAGGCATTGCCTCACCGCCGTACGCAAAGTCATTGCTGAACATCGCGCGAGAGGCGGTGACTGGCGCGAGGTGATCGATAGCCTGCGTCCTGCGGTACCGCAGATCTGGTCAAACTGGTCTGAGGCCGACCGGCGCGCTTTCGTGCGTCATATTGCGCCTTACTGGGAAACACATCGTCACCGACAGCCACCTTCCACGGCAGCGCTCGTCGCGTCACTCAGGATGAGTGGCCGCCTCTCGCTTATGAGTGGGCGAATCGAGACAATCAGCGCACATGGCGACGGGCTGCTGCTGGCTATTCGCCCGCGCGCAGCAACGGGCTCGCGCGTTGTACGCGCATCGTATTTCGTCAATTGCACGGGTGCCGGGATGGCTCCCGCTCATTCAGCTGCGGCGTCAGATACAGTACCGCATGCAGATCGCCTACATCGGCCTATAGCACACGGGTGCGATTCTCTTTTTGATCAGTTACGGCGCGACGGGATTGCAAAATTTGACTGGGCGGGGTTGTGTGTTGATGAGTCTTACCGCGTAGTCCGAGTCAATGGCTGCACGAATCCGTCACTCTTTTATATTGGCCCCGCGCTTAGAAGACGCTTTTGGGAGGCGACGGCGGTGCCCGAATTGCTAATGCATATCGAGCGGATGACGGAGATCATGAGGCGGCAGTTTTCTGCACGTTAGACGCGAGCGCGTGGCCTGACAGGGTCATGGATGCAAGCGCACGCTCTGGTTCTGGCTCCAATATCGACGCCTGCCTTGTGATGTAAGCAACCGGTGAAGTCACCTTGCCCGGCGCGCGCGGAATCTATAGAGCGCTGGCGGAAGGTTCCCATCGGTGAGGCAGCAAGTCGTCGATGTCAGTCGCGAGATATGTGGGCAGGCGCGCGAGCACATCCTTCAGATAGGCGAGCGGATCGTGCCTGTTCAGTTGTCCCGAACGGATCAGGCTCATGATGGCAGAGGCCCGTTCCCCGGCGCGAAGTGAGCCCCGCAAACAACGAGTTTTTTCTGGCGGGGCCTAGGTGTCGATGGCGGTCAGTGTCCGCCCTTTTCAGGCGACGTCGTATATCGACGTCGCGACAAAGGGCGAACAATCCAGATACTGCAAGCGCTAAGTGCGCTGAGAGCGGTATGACGACGATGCAGGTCGCGGCGTAGGGGCGCGTAGGGCGATTGGAGACACGCCCCGCGTCGCGTCGTGACAGCGGCATGGAAGAAAGGCGGTATGCGGTCCATTAAACTTGCGGTAACCCATGATTTTTTGAGAGTTCAAAGCCGAGTTGTATATCGATGAGTCTTCGCAAACCTCTCCAGATCGCGGTGTTTCCGGGCGGCGGGGCACTGGCTCGATCCATATCCGCCAAGCTGGGCAAGTTTGAGGAGATATCGTGTAAGAGGCGTAGCGTTCGAAGCTTCGCGTAGCTTCAAAGTGCCCGCGCACGATATCCTGCTCACAAGCTTTCGGATTTGAAAGCAATCGGTAAGCCGCCTTCGTATTGCACCTTTGGTATCGGAGTTGTAATAGGGCTGGATGCAGAGAAATTCCCGGATTGCCGCATAGTGACGAAACAAGACGGGCGACCTTGCCCTGTTGTAGCCGAATGCGGCCTCGGCGCCTATGTTCGCGCTCGCCCGGATGTGCTCGATGACAGCGGGGGGAATGGCGTCAACGAAGGGAAAGTAGTGCATCTGCTGAAAGGCCTTCAGCAAAACCAGCAGGCCCAGTCTCGAGGACTGGCCACGCGCGTTGCGGCGCACCCACTCGAGCTCTTCGACGTCCGGCGAATAGAACGCTTGCAATTCCTCCGGTGAAAAAACCTTGGGAAACCTCGGATACGCGGTACTTTCGATGGTCGCCATGCCGAATTCCGGATCTCGAATGGGCTGGCCAGTGTAGCGCAAAAAATCCGGCAAAGCCGTCACACCTGTGCCAGTCTTGAGCAACCAGTTGGCCGCGATAATTTTCGGATTCAGAACGCAGCGAAGGGGCAGAAACATGGGCAAAGCCAGCCAGCAGAAAAAATCGTCGCGTGCCCGCAAACTGGGCGTTGGCGACCTGGATGCATTGCGACGGGGAGCGGTTCAGTCAGGGAACCCGACGCTATCGTTCTCGATCGGAATGAACTGCCGCCGGAGCAGAAAATCTCCTGGCGCTCTCGCGCAAATGCTTCAGGATGAGGTATCCGATCATCCAACACTGGAGGAATATCAGAGCGCGCTAACGGCGATTGCGGCGGCGTGGAATACCAGCCTCCCGCCCGAGAGAGCGTGCTGAAGCGCTACGCGATCAGATCGGATTTGATAAAAGTGTTCCACCCGAAATACGGCGCGAGATCATACAGGGCATCGAGCGCCTGGTTGGGAAAATCTAACCCGCTTTCCCGTGACCTCCGTCGTATCGTTTCGTGGAAGGCAAGGCTCGAAGGTGACGTACTCCGGGTCGTTGCCGCAGCGTCCGACGGTCCCCGGCACGACACTTTTAAGTGATGTCATACGGGGTTTGGCGCGAACGATGTCCGCGTAAGAAATCGCACATTCAGACCAGTCGGCCAAGGACTCGGCCGTCCCGCGCTGGCTGACCACGTTGACCTATCTGCATCTCGACGACGCAAGCGGACGCGATAGCTCAGGGAAGCATCCCCAGCCCGATTTCCTTACTCCACCAAGGCATAAAGATCCGCCACCTCATAACTTCTACACTTATGATCGCTATTCGGCTGAATCGTGGTCAGGGGCCTTCACGATATGCGGAAGGCCATTGCGAGTGGCCGCATTCGCGCCGAACGCCATTGAGGGCATGCGCCGGGTTATCTTCGTCATTTTTTCTCGAATCCTTTGCCCGCAATATCGTCGGCTCAAACTCCTACCGCCGTTCGCCAATCCGGTATTATGCGCTTGCTCGCTATCTCTCTGCGGTGCTTCGAGGATAGCCGAGGGGTGGAAACTACAGGGCTTTGGCATTCCATGCCTTAACGCCTCGAAAACATGGATCTGCCATACCCATCAACGACATTGACTCTCGCATAAATTTTATTTGTTATGGTTAGCGCTATTACGGTATAAACTATGTGCTCGATTTCAGGCGATCACGCAATCGAAGTTCTAAAAAGGCGGAATTAGACATCATCTAAACTGCAATGGCTTGCATTTTAATTTTCGTTAAATGCATTGCCAGATGCTCAGATAATTTAGCCCACTGCCATTGCAAAATTGAGGAATAAAGCCGAAGATGAGAAATCTCTTTCTTGTTACCCTTGCGCTCAGCGCATCGTATTGCGCTGCTGCTGAAACATACGAAAGCTGCCCGACGCCCGCCGTCATCAAAATTGCGCGGAACGTGTACACTGCAACAACCAGCGATAACGAGGGGGAATGGACGGGTTTTGCGAGAGGACCGGACGACGGCAATATCAAGGAATTCACCTCAGCCACGTTTGATCCACCGCAGCTTGATAATGACGGTGTTGTGCAATCGGCGTCAGTCCAGTGCTCCTACGAACTTGCCAAAGGCGGACATGTGAATCTACGGTACATGCCTAGGTCTCCGCTACCAAGTCTAAGGGTAGATCAAGGCTTATGGCGCCGGAAATCTGGCCTTCGCGACCTTGACTACTATGAATGCACTCAGCCGACCGCGTTGCGTTGTAGGTTCGTTGTCGTTCGACGGTCCTGAACAAGCTGAGCGTCCGGCAGCGGCGGCTTCCCGGTGGGAGCCGTCTTGGTGCAATTTCAAGGACATTGACCTGTCGCCTCGCGAATCCTAGCGAGATTCAGACGAGGTCAACGGTACGTTTAGTGGAGAAGAATCTGCTCCGGCATCCGCTGCGAGAACAGGTCAATGTGAAGCACCAACTGGTGGATCTGGCTGGAACCGACCTTCTGCTTGGTTTTCGCGTCCCAAAGGCCTCTGGTTGCACGGCAGCATCCGGACAGCAGCGCAACCAGCAGCAGCGTCAGACACGACACGGACCATTCCCGCACGAAGGTATCCGCGCATTGCGCGAATCGCGCCACCGCCGCTGCGCCCCGCTGGAGTTCGCGCAGGATCACGCCCACATCTCCTACCGGTGCGCGAGGCACTTTCCTCCTCCATCGATCCCAGCCGATGGCAAGCGCCGCGCCAGCCAGGACAGGCCACAGCGCCCCGGGCGCGAGCGCGTCGAGCAGCGTGCCAACCGGGATGTGCAGATACAGCACTCATAGCCCGATCAGCGAGGCCAGCACCATGGCGAACCACGTGAGCGGTGCGGGGACGCGGGCATGGGCATACGTCGATCAGCCCCTTCGTGCCGATCAACGCCAGAATGCCCAGAATCGCGACGATACCGAGCGGCCGGTTGAACACCAGCAGCGCTGAGCACCACGCCGATCAGGCCCAGCGGCATCACCGCAACCTCCATGGCCAGACGCCGGAAGCACACCAGCAGCACCATCATGCTCGTGAACATCAGCACGATCATGACCGGCACCACCGCAAAGACCGACGTCCGGGAGATCGCGCTTTCCTCGAATAGGCCGCTGGTTTCGACCCGGTAGCCGCCCGGCAGCTTCGCCTTGAACGCGTCGATCTTCGGTGCCACCGTCGCGACGACTTCGTCGGACACGCCGACCAACATAATTTATATGAACGCCCCCGATGCGCCAGTTTTTCTTGTGTGTTAATTCGACACGTTTCGCAACGAGAACCCGATCGACATCGCGGCCAGCCTCATTCGCTGCGGGCCCCGATGAAATCCGCTGACTCGTCCCTCATTTGTCGCACGAGCTCAACGCTCGAATTATGCTTCAAGTTCAGCGAGTCACGGTCCGACCAGTCTTGTCATCACGCTCGATTGCCAACGCAACCTTTCGACGTCATTCGTCCAAGCTTTACTCTGTTGCTCGATCTATCAAGCTGACTTCGCTAGAAGTCAGAGGCCCCGTAGCTTGGATAGCAGGGTGGGGGGAAACCAAGCCTCTGAAGCCTATCGACAGGCATTTCCTAGGGGAATGCGCGAGTCATCGGGCCGTAACAAAAGTGAACGTAGATGTGGCCTCGAAAATGAAAAGCTCCGAGGGCCGAGCCCGCAACCGTGAGGGTGAAGGCAGCATGGGTAGCGGAATTCTGACCGATACGGCTATTCCACTTCGGCGGGGTGGAAGCGACGGCACGAAGACAAGGACATGCTGAGCAACTGGAGAAGCCCTCCTCGCCCCGGCGCGAAATCGCCGGAGCAAGGTAGGTTCTATAACCGGCGAACCCGGGAAGTGGACCGAAGGCGAGAGGGTGGCGGATGGGCCCGTAGTAGCCGTGAAACCGGGTAACGCTGGTGGAGCGAAGGGGCCCTGCTGTTTGTAACTTCCTCGACAACATGGGAGGCAAGGACGAGATGACAAAGGCCAGTGTCGAACAAATGCGACTCCGTTCCACGTGCCGCCAGTTTGCTTTGTATTTCACTGATTATCGAAGGTCTTCACCTCACTACAGTCAGTTAATCTCACCGGTCGCTGGAACCTCGCTTGCGCTCAGCGGACACTGATCATACCCACTCGCATTCACTGATGGCATAAAAATTGCCTCAAGGTAAGCCGACGACGTAACCGATACACCTATACATAGTCAAGGCCAAACATCCATGCAAAAAATTGTCACCATCTTTCTGCTTCTAATTTCCTACTGCACGTTGCTATCGGCTGCTGACAACCAGGGGAACGGAACCATACCCCCCCTTTCCTCTTACCCCCTCAGACTTTCAGCGGGCTCTCACAGTTCGTTATCAATACTCGGATAAAATTGTCAATTTCGTCGAGACCCCCCTTTCTGGCTTTCGCCCGAGACCCTTGCCTACCGACGGACGACACATGGTGAGCGCCAGTTCATTAAACTCAATATCAAAACTGGGAAGAAGCAACCAGCTTTCGATCATGGCCGCCTTGCCGAAGCATTAAATAGGGCGGCCTCCTCGAATTTCCGAGGCAATTCGCTGCCCTTTGACCGCTTCGAAATCGGACAAGACGGCAACCAGTTGCTGTTCTCCATTGGTTCCGTTCAGTGGAGTTGTGATCTTTCAAGCTACATCTGCACTAGGATCTCTCAGGGCGAAATCTTGCCATTTCATAACGACTTCACGCCAACGGCTGCAAGCGATAGTCGAATCACAATCGATTCACCGGACGGCAAGTGGAAAGCATATATCAAAAACTCCAACGTCTTTCTAATGAGTAAGGACGGATCCGTAAATGTACCGTTAAGTTGGGACGGGACAGAAGCGAACAATTACGTCTTCTCATCCCTAAAGTGGTCCCCTGACTCCAATCACCTCGCAGGTTACCGTGTCGCCCTCGGCCAACCGCGTCAAATCGTGCTTGTCAATTCCTCAGCAACAAACCATCAAGCCAAGTATGAGCCAATAGAGTATGCCAAAGCGGGAGATATTCTTCCGCGACCGCAACCGGTACTATTCGACATAGTCAACAAGCGCATGATCAATATCGACAATGCTTTGTTCCCGAATCCTTTTGACCTTTCCAAAATTAATTGGCGGAAGGATGGGGAAGGCTTTACATTTGAGTACAACCAACGCGGCCATCAGCTCTACCGAGTAATCGAGGTGGAGGCCGCCACCGGCCGTACGCGCTCTTTGATCGATGAGGTCAGCTCCACGTTCGTCGATTATACAGATTTAAGAAATAACCAAATAGATTCCGGAAAATACTTTCGCTACAATGTTAATGATGGAGAGGAAATTATCTGGGCATCCGAACGCGATGGATTTGAACATCTGTACCTCTTTAATGGCCGTACCGGTGTTTTAAAAAACCAAATCACCAAAGGTGACTGGATTGTCCGCGCGGTGGACCACATCGATCCAGTCAGAAGGGAAATTTGGTTTGAAGCAAGCGGAATGAATGTCGGCGAGGACCCTTATTTCGTTCATGCCTACCGAATTGGCTTCGACGGAAAGGGGGCTGACATCACTTACGCCAGAACCGGCCAATCATCACATCGAGTTTTCTCCTGACGGTAGCTTCTACGTCGACCTCTGGTCGCGTATCGACCTTCCCCCACGCATGGCGCTTTGAGCTTGCCCCTGAAAAACGTATCCCTTGCTGAGGTTTAAACTGCAGCAAGGAGAAACGAAGATGAGCCAATTGAAGCGTGCGCGGTACACCCTGGAATTCAAGCTGGAGGCGGTGCGGCTGGTGAAGGCCGGCCAGAGCCTGGCAGCGGTGTCGGCGATTCTGGGGGTGTCGAGCCAGACGATCTCGAACTGGGTGCAGGCGGACCGAAAAGGAACGCTGGTCGGCCCGGGTACGAAGCCGGTAACCGAGGAGCAGATGGAACTGGCTCGACTGCGTGCGGAGAATGCGCGACTGAAGATGGAGCGCGACATTCTAAAAAAGGCGGCAGCGTACTTTGCGAAAGAATCGACGTGAAGTACGCCTTTATCGAACGGGAGCACAAGCGCTGGCCGGCGTCGCTGCTGTGCGAGTTGCTGGAGGTCAGCCCGAGCGGGTATCACCAGCGGCGTCAGCGGGCTGCAGCGGGCCGGGAGAGGCACAGCCCGGTACAAATCAGCGACGATGCCTTGCTGGCCAACATCCGCGCGATCCATGCGCAGGTCAAGGGTGAGTACGGCTGGCCGCGCATGACGAAAGAACTGGCTCGGCGACTTGCTTCTATCGACCCTCGTGGCCTTAGAGACCTATCTTACGGCCCTCTCTACGCACGCAAAGTCCAGCAGTCCAAGCGACAAAACCAAGCGCTCATTTCACTGGCACGGCGACGCTACGACGTCCTGTTCGCCATGCGACGGGACCTTTTCCGAACACAAGTCAGCCCTTAACGCTTGATGAACCGCATAGGGGGGCATCCCAACATGAAAACCAAGACATCGATCTACTGGCGACGCATCTTGTCGAGATCGAATAGATTCAGGGCTGACCCGCCCTGACTTGGGCCTACCGGCTTCTGCGGCACGACCGGGTCGTCGTCGTCCTTCATCAGGTTGTTGTCCTGACGATACGCGCCCTGCACACCTTGAATATAGTCGTAGCGGTTCGACGTGACAGCCTGCGCCTTATCCCGATCGTCGATGATGACCGGACGCAGGAATATCATCAGATTCGTCTTTTCGCGGCTCTTCTGCTCCGAACGGAACAGCTGGCCGATCCACGGCACGTCGCCTAGCAGCGGCACCTTGCTGTTGCCGTTCGCGTACCCATCTTTTATCAGGCCGCCGAGCACGATGATCTCGCCATCATCGGCCAGCACCGTCGACTGCACCGAGCGCTTGTTGATTGTCACGCCGCCCTGATTGTTCGTCGATGCCGAATCGACGGACGAAGCTTCGGCATAGATTTGCAGCTTTATGATGCCACCGTCGGTGATCTGCGGCTTCACGTGCAACACGATCCCGACATCCTGTCGATCGAACGTGTTGAATGCGGTCACGGACGTTGCGGCATTCGCGGTCGGCGTGGCGTATGAACCCGTCACTACAGGCACGTTCGAGCCAACGACGATCTTCGCCTCTTCGTTATTGAGCGCGATGAGGTTAGGTGTCGATAGGACGTTCGCGTCGCTCGACTGCGACAGCGCCTGCAACAGCCCCCCGAGACCGAACACGTCGCCGAAGCGGTGCAGCAGGCCTACGTTCAGGCCGTTGTTCAGCAGGTCCGCGCCCTTCGTCGCGAGCGCTGCGGCGGGGGCGTTCGCGATGATCGCCCCCTGCGCAGTCAGGTTCACGATGCCCTGGCTGCCGTTGGAATTGAAGTTGGAGCTGCCGTAGAGACCGTTGTTTCCACCATTCGAAAGCAGCGCACCCTGCCACTGGATGCCGAGGTTCGCGTTTGTCGTCGCCGACAGTTCGACGATTAACGCCTCGATATATATTTGCGCGCGGCGGACGTCAAGCTGATCGATCACGCTGCGCAGATTGCCGTAGACGGCGTCCGACGCGGTAATGATCAACGAATTCGTCTCCGGATCGGCCTGGATCATCCCGCCGGGCTGGTTCTCTTCACTGTCACCGCCTTCCTTTTCGCCAAGAAACGCCGCGTTGTTACCTTGACCGCCGTTGTTGCCGCCGCCTGCAAGTCCATTGCTTCCCATCGACGAGAATGACGAACCGCCCAAGGATCCGCCTGGCAGTGGGGGCTGGCCCGGCGTGCCCGCCGACGAGTCCATGTTTCCTTGGTTGAACGAGTTCGCGGCACCACCGCCCCCTGTGGACATCAAATCATTGCCGCCCTTGCCGAGCATGCCGCGCAGCGTCTTCGCAAGACGCCCGGCATCCGCGCCCCGCAGTTGCACAACGTGGATGTTACCGGGCCGCCCGGTTGCCGCATCAAGCTGCTTCGCCAGCGACTTCGCCCCCGCGAGGCGCACTGCGTTCGACGCTCGCAGCATTAGCGAATTCGTGCGCGGATCGGCCTGCACCAAGACTTTCAGCGTCGCATCCGTATTGCCGATCGACCCAAGGTCGAGCATCTTGGTCATCTGCGTCGCAACGTCGGTCGCATTCGCGTTCTTCAGTTCCACTACCTGCACTTGCTGGCCGGCCGCAGAATCGACGCCCGCGATGATCTGCGCAATGCGGCGGACGTTATCAGCGTAGTCCGTGACGACGATCGTATTATTCGATGGATAGGCCGCAACCATATTGCTCGGCGAGATGAGCGGACGCAGCACTGGCAGGAGGTTGTTCGCCGATTCGTTCCTGAGGCGAAAGATCTGGGTGACGACCTGATCGCCGTGTGCCGAAGGCGCATTTCCAATGTACGTCGGCACACCCTCCACTTTCGCGTCCGCTTCGGGCACGACCTTGAGCACACCGTGATCCTGCACCAGCGAGAAACCCTGCATTCGCAGCGCAGACTGCAGAGTTTTCAATGCTTGATCCTCGGAAACAGGGTGCTCAGAGACGAGATTCAGCCGCCCTTCGACGCGCGGGTCAACAATGATCGTCTTCCCTGTCGCCGCGCCGACCGCCTTGGCGACCTGATCGATGCCGGCATCGACGAAATTGAGCATCACATCTGCCTGCGCGGTATGGGCGGTAATCAATCCAGCCAGCAGTAATGCGGTTGCGATGCGACGTAAAGCCATACGGTTTGTTCTTGTTAGGTTAACAGTCTATGTGGATTTGCCGGCAGTTGAATCAACACGCACAGCGCATTTACGTTGTGGACAGCTGCCGCTTTGTTCGCAAGTCGTCGTCAAACTTCAGCAGGACCGCATGAGGGGAAACACGATCGCTACGCATGCAACGGTGGGTAGCAATCAGTTGCACGGCAGGCCATGGCCGCCACATTGCAGAAGAACGAACGGCGTGGCGATGAACAGCGACGTCAAGAGGCCTTGGCAGACCATGGAACAGCGCGCCCATCCGCCTCATCATCACGATGCAGTTGAGGCAGCCGAGCTGCTGAGCCGATTCCGACCACCAGCTCGGTGAACGAGGTGGTCAAATATCCTGACCGTCGCTACACGGAGCCGCCCTACGACGCAGATGGCGACTGCTATTGCGAGACCGCCCTAGCACACTTTGACCGGTTCGAAGTAGACAGGGCCATCCTTGCGAGGACACACGGACAGTGGCAATCCAGCGCGGCCGCCGCATCACGCTCTCGAGCTCCAAGCTCGCGAACAAAAAAGGCATCGGAGGCGCGCTGAACTAGCTTGTCACGGGCCGCGACAACTCCGCGCAGCTGGATTCGACAGATCGCCGTGTGCGACCAGCGCAAACCCTGTGGCAATGCAATTCGCTTGGACGGCGTCCAACTCCGCGCTCGCACCTAGCCCCGTGGCAACGATGTACGAATCGTAACAGCGCGGGTTCGTTCCGTATAAGTCGCTATTTTTTTTGGATGCATCAAGCACATTTATGAGTCGCGATTTGTGCCAAAAGCGAGCTTACGTTGGCAAGGGCGGTTAGGTTAGGGAACTTAAGGAAAAGCCGAAATAGGTGATCACGGCCACCGGTATTCCATCCGCCGTTGGCGCAATAAGCGGTGTTAACAGAATGACTTTTGCTGGTGTCGCCAACATATGATGCAGCAGCGGAAAGCCTTGTGGATGGAAGCGAGCTGTTCGAAGCGGATGCGCGGTCGGCGGAAGTTGTGAAGCCGCGAGATGGTCCGCTCAACAACCCAGCGTGTTTTGCCTAGCCCACTACTATGTAGGCAGACCACGTCGAGCGATTTCGGTTGCAATGCCGGCAGCATGCAGTGGACGTCGATATTTGTCGTGGTCGTAGCCTCTGTCGCCCTGAACGAACCGAGGCTTTGATATGGTCTGCCATGCTTGGCCGGAAATGCCTCGACCAGCGCTTGAAGTTGAGTGACGTCATTGCGGTTCGCGACGGTCAGAATCACCGCGAGCGGGATACCCTGCGCTTCGGTGATGGGATGGTGCTTTGAACCGGGTCGCGCGCGGTCTGTGGGATTTGGTCCTGTTTTTGACCTGAGCCCACAGCGCGGATTGAACAGGAATCGACGATGACGCGAGGCCAGTCGATTTGCTCGGCTGCGCGCAATCGCCCAAGCAGCACCTCGTGCAAATGCTCCCACACGCCAGCGGCTTGCCAGTCACGTAGGCGCCGCCAGCAACGCATGCCGCTGCCGCACCCCATCTCTCGAGGTAGCAGGTCCCAACGCAGGCCTGTCTGTAAGACGAAGAGAATGCCGGTGAGCACCGCACGATTGTCGAGCGGCTTGCGCCCCGGATAACGGGTTCGCCGTGGTTTGAGAGGGGGCAGCAGCGGTTCGATGAGTGCCCACAGTTCGTCGTCGAGTATTGGCTTGGCCATGTCCTTTATATGGACGCCGCCCTTTTGCGAAGGGCTTTGAGTGTTCTGACGTAACAGGAACGGCTGCAGCTTTATATCTGGCCTTTGCAGCTAGTGTTTCACTGCGGGCCCCTATGGATTCCGCTGACTCGCGCCTCATTTTCGTCGCGGGCTTTTAGCCCGAAAGGACATTCAGGTTTGGCGAGTCCCGGTCCGACATGTTTTGCCATCACTCTCAAGTGCCAGCGCAACCTTTTGACGTCCCATCCTCCGACTACAGAGCTGATTTCATGTGCGTTCGAAAATCGCTCAAACTGGCCTGGCGCTCACATATCCACTCCGATAGGAACAACCATGTGCGAGGATGGCCCAAATGGTACGGGCCATCTTGTCCGCCAGTGCAACGATCACGACGTTCAGTGGCCGGCGCTTCTTCATCTGCTCGATTGCGCGGTTTGCGAAGTACGCGAGAAACTCCGCCCGTTTGATCGGCTTGTTGACGATTTCGCCGGTCTCTTCGTCCACGTGGTGTACCTGAAAGATTTTTTTTGCGATCTCGACACCAACTGGCATAGGCTTCACCCGTCAGCATTGGTGAAGCTCAATACTCAGTCCATTCGCTCCGCCGCGTGAACTCCTCCCCCCCGCCGGGCCACCATTGGAGGGTAAAACTCTCTAAAGGGTTTTCCGCATTCTGCCACGTGCATTCCTTATCCGAAGCAGCAGCCAACACCGCCGCCCCGACCAGCGCAGCGACCATCAGAGCACCACACAGCACCCTCTTTAGCTTCTTCATAACTGCCCCCGTCGGTCAACGTTAATATCCCTAATGGTCTTCGTTTCATATCACTCTCCGTACTGCCCACCAAATCACATACATTACGCGATTCTTCCTGCAACCGACAGGGAAACGAATCAAATATACCTACGTCAATCGGAGTCGCCACTGATCCGCACATTCATTCCGGCCCAAAGCAACTGGAATATTCCGCACATTCCCCGCAGCTTGAGGCCCGGCAGACGTTCAACGCCTCGGTCCCGCAAAGTTCCTTGTAGAGAAACTTCTTCCACCTCATGCCGTGAACGTTCTTTTCAGCAAGCGCCGGAAACCAGTACTCGAGAAGCGCCGACAATTCGCCGCGCGAAGAAAGGCGCAACTCCTGCCACAGATGTTTTTTGCCTGCGCAAGCGTAGACCAGCGCGTGAGAAATGCAATTGATCTCGGTCGTTGTGCCTGCCCCCGGATTGGCGTGTGTCTTTAACAACATTACAAGATCGATGTCGTCATAAGACGGTCCTAGCTGTGAATCTGCAGCCGACGCGCCAAAGTAAAGACCCAGAGAACTCTCGGCATCAGGGAACCAGCGAGCAAGCATCCAGTGTGTCTCCGCTGCATCCAGTCCGGGGATAGGCAATCTTTCCGTACCGCCTTCGTCGAGCGCCGCCGCGAGCACACCGGCGACCGCAAGCACCGTCAAGTCGTCCGGGCTTTCCGCATGGCGCATTAACACCGCGTAGTAATCCATAGGAATTCTCGCTTGCTCACACTTGGGCCGCAGCATGTGTGTAGCACCCTTTCGGGCATATCTTCGCACATGCCGTGCAGCCAACGCAGAGACCTCGATGCGCAATTGTCATGACCTTCTTTTCATGCTCGTCCTCCTCTTCATCGTCATCATCCAGTGGAACATGATCGCCAGCTTCATCGATGCCTAACAGTTGAAGTACGCCGCGAGAACAAACCCGGAAGCATCGCCCGCAACCGATGCACTTTTGTTCGTCGAGTGAATCAACAAAGTGAGGTATCCAAGCCTCTCCGCTTGGGAGTATCACACTAAAAGGATGGCTCATTTGAAGGTCCGGAGTTTAATCGGAAGCCGAAACTGCGGTCTGACGTGCCTGCATCAACGCCGCATGCGCGTCGTGACAGCGTTGCGCGACTACCATTATCTGCTCCCAACCCGTTGGTAGATCTTCTGACAGATCATGCAGATCCATCTTGGCCTGCGTGGCCAACGCGTTGAGTTTTTTCAGGCGCGTCTTAAGTTCCCGCGAGTCGTTGCACATCATGTCCTCCTTATCGGACGACGCACTACAGGCGTCACTGGCAACAAGAACCGTCATACTAGGGAGATCGGTTTTAGCCAGGGGCAACTCGTCATCCCCCGCAAAATCGTACGATGTGCCACGTTCCCTGGTGAGCTTCTTGCGCAACCACGGAGGCGGCGTGCCTTTCAGAACCCTGCTCAGCTTGATTAGAATCTCTTCGATCGGCAATGGCTGCGGCACCTTCACTGGATGGACCTTAAGCGCTACTACGCGCGCAGCCGCCGTACCGCCTATGGCCGCGACATACAAGATCGCGCAGTCGCGGATCACTTCGAGCTTCGGCGCAAGTTTCTCATCATCACCGTCCTGCATCAGCTTGTCGCCGAAATCAAAAATCTGTAAAAGTGAATGTCCTTCCGTCGTCACGTCGTATACCGCAATGCCTTTCGCCCAGCCAAAATGAGCGTCGACGTGCACTTTGTCCTGTGTCGCAAAGGCGATCTTCATGCGCTGGTCTCCTCATCAAGTTCAAGTTACGGCATGTAACACCCTTCTCTTAAACCTAACCCTGAACCGAAACATCAAGGCCGCCCGATGATTGCGGCAGTTTCCAGTCGCCGGGATGAGGTTGCGAGATCCTCTCGAACATAAGATTGGCAATCTCGAAAATAAGATTCATTGTGCCGCGATAACCTATCTGGCAACGATGGGCGTTGCCGACGCGGTCAAACACCGGAAAGCCCGCGCGCATCAGCGGCTTTCCGAGGCGACCGGCCATCTGCCTGCCGTGCGAATGCGTGATCAGCAGGTCGCAGTTACTCGCGCCTCGTTCCATGTCCTCCAAGTCCCCCAATATGACTTCGCTTGCCGGCAACAGCGCATGCGATGCCGAAGCAGTGGTACTGATGCAAACAGATAGTTCCGCACCCATTTCACGGAGCAGCGAACCGATCGAAAGCAGCATGTCCGGCTCCGCACCAATCGCCACTTTTAGACCACCCGTGTAAAAATGGCTGTCGAGCATCGCATCCAGTAGTTGGCTGCGCTGCCGGCGATACCGGGCCGGGACTGCACGCCCCGAAAGTTGTGCAAGACGTTGCAAGAACCGGTCGTTCGGCTCCAGCCCCGTTAGCCGCTCGAGGATCTCGAACGGCACGCCGGCAATTGCTTCGAGCGTCTCGGCGGCGTCGCGCGTTTGCTCACCAACGCCAATTGTGAATGACGACGCCCCCGCCGCACGGATCTGATCAATCGTCGTTCCGCCCAGCGTCGTCCCACGCCACGCAGAATCAAGGTGGCCGTCGAGGGAGCCGGAAACATCTGGAAGCACAATCGGCTCCAGCCCGAATGCGCAAATAATCTCCCGAAGCTCGTCGATGTCACCAGGCGATAGATGACTGCCCGGCACCAGATTGATCTGCTGAGGTATCGTCGGCAACGGCTTCACCAGTGTCTCGACGATCGCGGTCACCGCGCGCCTGTAGCCGTCCTCAAAGGCACCAATATAGTCCGGTGTCGATACGAGGATGAGTTCAGTATCGTCCAGTTCGCGCTTGCGTTTTCGCACCATCGCAAGGTGCCCCTCCACATCTTCGCCGTTCGTCTCAGTCAGGCCAGTCGTGCAGAGCACAATGATCTTAGGCGCCGCGCGCTTGCGAATGTTCAGCAGCGCTGTCTCTACGTTCTCGTATCCGCCGAGAATCGTGGTGACCTCGCTCATCGCCGTTGTTTGCAGCGGAATGGCTTCTTTGAAATGGCGCACCAGTAGTACGAGCGCGAACGACGTACAGCCCTGCGAGCCGTGCATTACCGGCATGCATGCATCAAGCCCCATGGCTGCATACGTCGCGCCGAGCGGTTGACTCATTCTTAGGGGATTAACGGTACAGGCTTTTTCTGACTCGACGACTATCGCCATGATATGTGCTCCACTCCGAAACTCAACTCGATACCGCCGCGCGGAGGTTCCAATCGTATGCCTCACCGTCTGCGCCCCGCGGAATCGGATTGATGTGCGTGGAAGACTTAAGAATCCCCTCGCGATGCACTACCTCTTCGTCGTCCCACGGCGCAGGAATACGCACCTGCTGCCAGACTGGGTTCTGGATTGCGCGGTCGATCTCCTGCACCAATTTAACAATGCCCTCGTAGCCAGCGTACGGATGGTGTCGCTCCTGATTCACGTCGAGCCAGGGCATGCGCGCCTTAAGCGCGACAAACTGCGAGCGCCCGCCAGACAGCATGATGTCCGCCTTCGCATCCCGGAGCATGTTGTACATCTCGCGCGCCGTCAAATTGTCGACCATGCGCGTGTCATTGCCCATGATCTCCTTGATTCTTTCCTTATCCCCATCCGTACTTTTCTTCACACTAGTGCCGACGATCTCGAGCCCGGCCTCCTGCAGCGCCGCGACCACTGACCATGACTTCACGCCGCCCGTGATGAGCAGCACACGTTTGCCATCGAGCCGCTGCCTGTACGGGGCAACGCGCCCCCATACGCGCGCCTCTTCTGCCTTGACAAGGTGCTCGGTGCGCACGATAAGATCGTCCGGCGCACCCTGCTCCACCAGTAGCCTCGCGACCCCGCGCAGCGTGTCGCTCGTGTCGCCAATTCCGTAGAATGAACCCTCGAGGTATGGAATACCGTAGCGCTTCTGCATTTTTGTCGCAACGTTGAGCATGGACTTGGAGCACACCACCAGGTTGACCTTCGCGCGGTGTGCGCTCGCGATCTCGCTGTAGCGGCCGTCTCCCGAGATGCAGGACAGGAGCCGGATGCCGAGCGCCTCGAACAACGGCTTTATCTGCCACAACTCGCCCGAGAGGTTATATTCACCGATAAGATTAATATCGAATGGTGTCTTGTACGCCGGCTCGCGCGTGCCGATGACGTAATCGAGGATCGTCTCCCCTGCGAGCTTGTTGCCGAAGTTTTTGGATCCTGCGAAGCCGGGCGCATTCACCGGTATGATGGGCTTACCGAACTTTGCCGACGCGTGCCTGCATACGGCGTCTATATCATCGCCGATCAATGCGGTCACGCACGTCTGATAGACGAACACGGCAGGCGGATCGTACTTTTCGAAAATTTCACGCAGACTCCTGAAAAGCCGCCTCTCACCGCCGTAAATTACATCGAGTTCATTGATATCGGTTGTGAACGCGGTGCGGTAGAGAGTCGGCCCAGACGATGCCGAATGGCGGTTGTCCCAAGAGTTTCCTTCACATGCAATAGGCCCGTGCACCAAGTGTGCAACGTCGACCACGGGCTGCAATGCGATCCGCGCGCCGTCGAATGCGCATCCGCCAGCGGCCGCCCCCGGCGAAACCTGCTTCGAACAGCCTTGCTTGCGCTCCTTTTCGCTCTTCGCGAGGTTCTTTGCGCAACCCGGTTCGTTGAAGATCTCGACAGCGCTCGTCTTTAGCCACATCGTAGAGTCCTGACAATAGAAGTCCACGACTACAGGCAAATTGCGTACCACCATCGTAGCCCAAGCTAACAGTCATAGTGACGCTATGCCGAAGCCGGATTTGTCGTCCTTGTTACCTGCGTTGAAGGAGTTGAACCAATCACTACAATGTTGCGACACGCGAGAGCCTGCCGGTAGCCTTCTCGCCCAGTCTCTCCAAATGCATCCGCGCAACCGCCGCTGCCTTCAGAAGCGGCGCAGCTTGATCCCGTGCTTACGCAGTGCGTAGCCGATCTGCCGCGGCGTGATATGTAGGAGTCGTGCGGCCTTCGCTTGCACCCATCCACAGCGCTCCATTGCCCACACAAGCTGTTCCCGCTCGCTGCCCGGCATGTCGCTACCGCTTGGCGTATCGAAGCTACGCCCATTCCAATCACCGGCACTTACGCTCGCCAGGGCATTCGGCACTTCACTGTTTGTAGCGTCCAACGTGCGGGCAGCACGCACAGCGTCTTCTCGTTCGATGTAATGTAGCTCTTTGGTGAGGCACCGGCCTCTCTCACACAGAAAGGAAAATCGATCTATCGTGTCGTGATCCGCCATGGTCGCGGTACGCTCAACGCAATTTTCCAGCTCGCGCACATTGCCAGGCCAGTAGCAGCTGGAAAGAACCCGAAACGCTTGTTCATTGAAATGCAAAGATCGACGATTGTCGCGGTTAAAGCGATCCAAAAAGTGCTGCGCCATTGCCGGAATGTCCTCACGGCGTTCGCGCAACGGCGGCAAAAGGATACTAACGACGTTGATGCGGTAGTAGAGATCCGCACGAAATTCCCCCGCCTTCACCATTTGTTCGAGGTTGCGGTTCGTGGCAACGATCAGCCTCACGTCGACTCTTACCGGGGTGGTGCCACCCACCCGCTCGAACTCTCGTTCCTGCAAAACTCGCAACAATTTGGCTTGGAACGAAGGCGAGATGTCGCCGATCTCGTCGAGGAAAAGTGTCCCACCGTGCGCCAGTTCAAAACGCCCTTTGCGTTGATATTGCGCACCGGTAAACGCTCCCTTCTCATGGCCGAATAATTCGCTTTCTAGCAGTGTTTCAGTGAGCGCCGCACAGTTCACCGATATGAACGGCCGGCCCTTGCGGGGCGATAACCCATAAATCGCGCGCGCGATCAGCTCCTTTCCAGTTCCGCTCTCGCCGCGCAAAAGCACCGTCGTCCGCGCTGGCGCTACTTGATGAACTTGCGAAAAGACGCGTTGCATGGCGGCAGATTCTCCGAGCACATTGTCGATACGAGACGAAGTCTGGTCTGCGTTGACCGCTCGTCTCATCTCCTGTCGCGCGGTTTGGTCCATCTGTCCCGACGCACGATCAAGCAGAAGTGCCTGGCCCATCGGCGCCGCGACGACCTTCATGAGTTGGAGGTCGCTCGCAAAGGCGCGCTGTCCGTCCGTGTTCTCGCAGAACGCAACAAGTACGCCGAGCGGCCGCCCTTCATACCTGATCGGCGCCCCGAGCAGTGCCACATGCTCACCTTCCAATCCGTCGAAGATATCGATGCTGTCCACGAAGAGTGGTTCATCACGCAGTCTCGCCACCACGACGGCTGAGTCGTTTGTGTGTATTCGCCCCAATACCCCGTCATTGGGCAAGAAACGCAGACGTTCACGCCAGCCCGCTGACAACCCCGTGCCACACAGGCCGCCCAGATGGCCGTCTGGCTCAGTGACCGCAATAAACGCGGAGCGCCATCCACACGCATATGAGAGGTAATGCAAAGATCTCTCCAACGTCCTTTCGGTATCTCGTGACGAGGTCAACGTCTTTACTACTTTGTAGACCACATCAAAATTGAGATGACTCTCATTGACATCGAGCTGCGACATAGATCTGAACTCCGGAAATTGCACGTTAGCGCCGCGGGACCCGGGTCCCAACACAATGAATGGCGGCGCTACATTTGCGCAAGCCACGGTGAATTCTTATCGCAACGGGCACGAAAGCCGACAAAACAGACAGAGACGCGACAATCGGAGTCGCGGTGTCAGAAATACGACAAAAACACGAGGTATCTTTGTGCGCAGATGGGATACTACCGAAAGAAAGCGTTGGTTTTACGACAAATTTAGATTTGTGCGGCAGTCTATGTTTAAATGCATGAGTCGCACTTGATTTGTGCGGAAATAGCATAACTGCGCGTGAATTAGAGAATGCGCTTCACGTAGCGTTGATGCTGGATTCAAAAGACAGGACGTTATCGTCTGAACCTCCATTTGGCGCGCCGAAGTTCGGCCCTTCGACGCGTTTTACCTCAGAGGCTCATTAGTTTGAAGCACGCAGTGGCAAGCCTGATGACGCTCCGTCGTGTACACCGTCTCCAAGAGTACTCAATTGCAGCGAACGGAAGAGAAAACGCTGAAGTGCGTTGGCCGCAGACGAGCGGTCTTCTAATCGCCCAGGACTAAAGAGACCGAATTCCGCCACCGGCGGCAGCGGCAACCCTACTGCGCTGGGATCGATCGCACGCATCGTATCGCGGCGCACCTGCCAATCCAGAAGTAGCGCAACGCCGAGCCCAGCTTCAACGGCTGACTGAACCGCAGAGAGGCTCGTGCTTTTGCAGGCCACGCGCCAAGCGATACCTGCTTCAAGCAACGTGGCAAAATAGCTCTCCTGCCACCTGCATGCACCGCCGAATGCAACAATCGACAGCGGACCGTCTCCGAGATCATCATTGCGCGTGCGCGCAGCCGCCCAGCGAAGGGGATGTCGCCAGGTGACGAGCGGTTCCGCGGGGATCTGGGCTGGATCACCAATCGCGAAATCGAGTGTGTTGCTCATGAGCCGCTGCGATAAGGCCGGACTCGCATCAACGACGATCTCCAGGGCTACATCAGGAAACAATGTCGAAAATTGCCGCAGTGCATGGCGGAGGTGACTCATCGCGATGTCCTCGGGAAGTCCAATTTTCACGGTACCCGCAACTTCACCCGAAGTAAGAGCGGAACGCGCCGCAAGGCCAATTTCGAGCAGCTTGTGTGCATACGGCAACAGAACATTGCCCGCAGAGGTCGGCTTCACGCCGCGCGGTGAACGCTCAAGGAGGCGCTGGCCGACTTCGTCTTCGAGCCGCCGGAGGGCCATGCTGACGGCAGCCTGTGTACGATGCAGCTCCATGGCAGCATTGCTCACACTGCCGGCTTCCACTACCGTCACGAACGTACGCAGTAGTGTGCTGTCGAGATCGCGAATCATCAATTTCCCTCATGCAAACATAAACATTATCAGCTTATACCACGCATACCGCTGCAGTTAGTATCCTTCCGTCGCCCAAGTCGAGAGCATGGGTGAGCAAAAAACGAATGGGAATGGAGCCTAGATACCTGTTACAAAAAGCATTCGCTGTGTTTAAGGAAACGATTGGGTCAGTTGTCGGTTGACAGCAATCATTTCGATGCGATGGCGTTTGCCAAAGCAGACCGCTCTGCAAAGAGCGACCCAATTTGGGGCCACCCGAGAGCGGTCGGCCTTCAACGCCCTCTCGTTGCACGGCGTCCGGTGCGCTGCTTCGAGGCCAAGCGTGGGGACTTTCGCAAAGCTAGCGAGCCACCATTGCTTCGTGCCACGAGCAGTTCGTGTCTCCGGTTTATTCGCCGCTGACCCGCTACGCAGCGCGCCGCGTTCGCTCCTTCTCATCCTATCTGGAGATCACATGAATACACCCAACGATCGGGTTCGCTTCGAGGAGCTTGCCAAGCATGCCATGGACCAGGCACTCGCAATTTCGCCGGAAACCGCTGCGTTCCACTGCGGCGACTGGATCGACAGTGAGTACTATCGGCGCCATCTCGTCGAAACCGTGTTGCGCATCCGGCTCAACAACGAGGTAGGCGCATTCGCGCTTTACAAGATAGGCTGCCAGGACAACTCGCTCGCGCAGATGCTGGCGCAACACCTCGCACAAGAGTATGGGCAAGAATGCCTTCTTCTGCATGACCTCGAGAGGTTCGGCCTGACCGCAGCAAGCGTGGACAGCATTAGACCATTCAATAGCACAGACAAGCTAATCGGATATCTCTACCTCAGCATTGTCCGCGATGGCCCGCTCCCTACGATGCTCTTGAACTGGTTGCAGGCATGGTATTCGGGCCGCTACAACAAGGTCATCGCGGAATCAGCCGCGCGCGCATTCGGGCACGATCACGTAAAGGGTACACTCAGCCACATTGAGTACGCCGAATCGCGCAGCTTGGAAGACTCCACATGGATCGCTCTGAAGCTCGCGATCGGTGGCTGGGGCGGAATGGAGAAAGCAGAAATCTATTTGAACAACTTTGTCGGAATGATTCACGAGTATTTCGAAGAGTTGCGTGTGGCGACCCTACCCCGGCCGGAAACCGGCACTGAACAGGCAGCGATCAAATGACCGCCATCATCGTGATAGAGCCGCGCTCGTCCGGGACCGCACTGGTCGCCTCAGCCGTGCGCCTTGGCGTGGCCACCCACGTATTTTCGGCCAAAAGCGATGAGCCCCCCCTGTCACGCGAACTGCAGGCCGCCGCGGTGTCGTACACGATGGTGGACACTGCCTCGCCGAACGCCGTGGCGGCCGCCGCATGCGCCATCGGCGTCGATGCGATCGTACCCGGTTGCGAATACGCAACCGGCGTAGCAGCTGAATCAGCGGCGCTCCTTGGTCTTCCCCATTTGCAGCCGGAAGCGGCAGCACTCACGCGTGATAAATATCGCAGCCGCATGCATCTCGCCGCCGCCGGACTGGCGGTTCCTGAGTTCGCCCTCATCGCACATCGTCGCGACGTCATAACAGCCGCTTTACACGTAGGTTTTCCAGCCGTCCTCAAGCCTGTCCGCGGCGGCATGCATGTGAGGTACGTCAATTCTCTTTCCCAGTTGCAACTTGCGGTCGAGTGTGCCATGCATCACGGCGTTGTCGATATCGGCCACAAGGCCGGCAACGTGTTGCTCCTTGAACAGTATCTGAAGGGCCCAGAGTACTGCATCGAAGGCTACGTCAGCAGCCAGCACGGACCCCGCGTCGTCGCAGTAACCGAAAATCTTTTGGGCGCAGAGCAGAATTTCGCAAAATTGGGCCACTTTGTCGAAGCCTCTTTGAGCGCGGACCAAGGAGCCGCGCTCGTCAATTACGTCGAGCACACCGCGGCGCAGATTGGACTGACCCTCGGTGTTTTCCACGCCAAAGTGCGCATAACACGCGACGGTCCGGTGCTGATCAAGATCGCGGCCTGCCTCGGAGGTGATCGCACCTATCGGCTCATCGAACTCAGCAGGTCAATCTCTCTGCCGGAATTAGCGATACGCAGCCACCTCGGCGATCCTGATCCAGCCCCCGACGTCGATGCAAGACCTGCCCTGTGTGTCAGCGGCGTGCGGTTCTTCGCACCGGTAGGCGACGCGGCCGCCGTCGAACGCGTTCGCGCCATACCAGTTTTCCAGGAGGTGGTGGTCCATTCTCAATCGGCGGCTCAGTCCCGCGACGAGCGGCCGTGTCGGCCATGTGTTGTTCATCGCGCCTGATCGGTCGACCTTGATTTGCGCCTTGCTGAAGCGCTGAGAGCGCTCGGATCCGGCCGCGCCTGTAACGATATCTGAACGGTTTGCCCTTCATGACAACCAACAAACACGCCCCGCGTAGCCGCATAGTCGTGCTTAACCGATGGTCCGACGGCTTTGCAGCTTACCATCGCTACATCGATCACGCGACGAATAACGTCGCTTACATCTGCACGCCGAACGGCGCGGCTGCGCTCGACGCCTCTCAAACCGCGCATGTCGAAGAGCTAGCAGACATCCTTGATGAAGATGCGCTGCATAAGGCCATGAGCTCCTGTCAATCGGCGCTCGGCGGCATCGACAGGCTGATCGCATTGTCCGAATTCGACCTTCTGAAGGCCGCGCGACTGCGCAATTCGTTCAATATCCCTGGCGATCTGCCAGATACCGTCGTCCGCTTTCGTGACAAGACCGCTATGAAGCATACCGTTGCTGCCGCGGGCCTGCGTGTGCCACGCGTTGCAGCGTTGGAAGATGTGGCCTTTGCGAAAGCAAATTCGTCCCCTGTGATGCGCTTTCCGATCATGGTAAAGCCACGTACCGGCGCGGCAGGCCTAGACGTACCGCGCATCGACACCCGTGCGCGATTGGATATGTTGTGGCCGACACTACCGCTGGTTGAGTACGAGTGCGAGGAGTACATCGAAGGACCCGTCTATCACGTTGACGGTTTCGTGCGAGACGACACATGGGTAATTGCGCGCGCGTCCCGCTACATCAACAACCGTCTTCAGTTTGCACAAGGAAAACCCCTAGGCTCGGTGATGCTCGACCCGGGGCCGCTCAATGATGCGGTGCTTGAATTCGCGGCGGCATGCCTGAAAGCGCTCGCCTTGAGCAATGGACCGTTTCATCTCGAGATAATCGGAGCTTGCGACGGATTCTATTTTCTGGATGTCGGTGCCCGTGTCGGCAGCGGGGAAATTCCCTTTCTCTTCCATGAATTGTACGGCGTCGACCTCTTCGACCTCTGGGTTACTCACCAATCAGGTGACGAAGCGCGGTACGCCGCACGGGCGCAGGCGGCGTTAATCGCGTCAACCTCGATCACACGCGGTGGATTCCTGATGCTGCCAGAGCCAGTCGGCAAGATATTCGTCGACGCACAATTGCCGAACACTATCCCGGGGCTTTACGAAGCTGTGCTCCCGGCGAGACGTCACTTATTCAACGGTTCCAGCTGCTCGGGCAACATCCTCGCACGCTTCCGCTATCGCGGCGCATCGGAGGAAGAAGTCGACAGGGCAATTCGCGCGACGTTGCGCGATTTCCGCTACACGCTGGCAGAGAGTGTGGGCTCGCCGAATAGCAGTACACATGACATCACGCTACGCAAGACTTTGCGCCTCCTCCAGCAATAGCTCGCGCATCCAGATACTTGCAGGATCACCGCTATGCAGCGCAGGCCATTGGATAGCCTCAGTAAAAGTCGATAGCGGAAGCGGTACTTCGGCGATCCGCAGAGGAGAGGCTTCCCCGAGATGCCTAGCGAGCCTCAAAGGGATCGTCGCAATGCGACGGGTACCCGTTAGCACCGACGGAATGAGGTGAAAGGTCGGGACGACGACCTCTTCGCGCCGTTTGAGACCGAGATCCAGTAGGAAAAACTCTTCGATCGAAGGCCTGCGTGCCCGCCCGAACCTCACCGTCACGTGTCCCATGGACATATACCGGTCGAGCGGAAGCTGCTCCGACAACTGCTTGTTGGCAGGACAGCCGACACACACAAGCTTCTCGTCGAAGAGCGGCGCTTTCGGGTGAGTATCCGGCAGGAATAGATCGGGCAGAATCAAAAAATCGACGTCGCCACGCCGCAGCAAATCCCCAGGCTCGTCATCTGGGAAAAGCAATTCGAAACTGACCGCGGGAGCTTCGCGTGCAACGCGCTTAATGACCTTCTGGAAATAGACGAGCGTCATGAAATCAGATAGGCAGACCCTGAACCGGCGATCCGACTTGGCCGGCTGGAAAACGTCGCGCGAGATGATGGAAAGCTGGATATGCGATAGAGCCTCCCGCACCGGTCCGGCAAGCTCTATCGCTCGTGATGTGGGCACGAATTCTCGGCCTCTCATCACGAAGAGGTCGTCGCGAAAATAGTCTCGCAACCGCGACACCGCTGCGCTCATGGCAGGCTGACTCAAATTGATGTCGCGTGCCGCGAGCGTGACGTTACGCTTCGCCATCAATGCGTCCAACGCGACGAGAAGATTCAGATCGAGGCCTTTGAAGCGCATCTTTAATTATCCGCGTTATGGATGACACATATCGAAACAATCGATTGTACAAATTTATTGAGGTACCGCAAAGTTACGGCAATTCAGCTTGACATGCAAGTCATCAATATGAGTATTCATGTCGTTCTACTGAACGACACTCGACATCAACTCCCAGATATTGATCTGCTACGCCGCATTTCGCGTTGCGACTGGGGACGGTTCCAGGGTAGACGGTGACTCATCAAAAGATGAGTGAAAGACCATGAGAAGACTCAGCGATTGGGAAATGCCGCAATTTATTGCGGAAGTGCTAAACGAGCGTAAGCGTAACGGTGAGCGTAAGGTTTACCTTACCTTTGACGACGGACCGCACCCGATATGGACGCCGAAAGTACTAGATCTGCTGGCGCGGCAACAGGTACCGGCAACCTTCTGCGTACTCGGTGCCTACGCGGCGGAGTATCCGGAACTTATCCGGCGCATGGTTTCCGAAGGCCACGATGTCGCGAATCACAGTCTCTCCCATCGGGATTTGTCGAAATGTGAGCCAGATCAGATACGGCACGAGATAGCAGAAGCGAACGCGCTTATCCAGCGTGCTTGTCCAGCGGCAGGGGTGCGATATATGCGTGCGCCATATGGCAAATGGACGAACGACGTTATCGCCGAATCCATGAAATCGGGACTAATGCCACTCCACTGGTCGGTAGATCCACGAGACTGGTCCCGTCCGGGCGCCGAGGCGATTGTCGATTCCGTATTGGCATCAGTGCTGCCCGGCTCGATCGTATTACTGCACGACGGGGCTCCTCCCGAAGAGTGCGACTTGCATCATCGCGATGCTTCGCGCGCGCAGACTGTCATTGCACTATCACGCCTGATTCCAGGATTGAAGAAAAGGGGCTTCGTCATCGGTTCACTTCCGTAAGTTCAACGGAAAATCTCGCTTTACGAGTATCTCTGACCCCAAGCTGGTCGACAAGTGGACGATATGCTCCCCTAGAGACGTTTCACCAACAGCTTCAAGTATGCGCGTGGTCCGCGCGCGGACGATCATGGATAGAACTAAGGAAATACTGACCCAGAAGCAGGCGTTGGCTGATCTGACTTTCAGCCGATACCGATGGAAGCGTCCTGGGCGACCTCGCTACCATGAGGTGCATTACTGGAAATTTCTCTCGTACGCCACAACAGCGTCTTTCCTGCCCCATGGAGAAACGTCAACTCTACAGGCACGAGAATAATTGCCACTCGAATCATGCATGAACCTGGATGGTATTACCGCGCCTGACTCCCGCGCCATCGCTCACGGCAGGCCTGTACTGAGAATCCCAACGTCTCCTAGCACACTGACCCGATGAACATTCCTGCCGCAATCAACACGACATCTGTCCTACTATACGCGTCACTTTCGGCCATCTATAAAAGCGCGCAGGTTCTTCACACTCTACCGACTAGCGGCGGCCCACCTGCATGCATCAAGGTATTCGACATAGAGTATTTGCCGGACATCGACGTCATCGTCCCGTGCTTTAACGAAAACCCCGAAACGCTGCGGGCGTGTCTCGACTCGATTGGCGCCCAGGATTACGCGGGCGCTATCAAGGTTCACGTAGTCGATGATGGATCCGCCAACCGCGATGCGTTGAACGTGGTGTATCGGGAGCACGAGCATGATCCGCGATTCAAGGTACTGCTTCTTCCACAGAATGTGGGAAAGCGTAAAGCGCAAATCGCCGCGATACGTTCTTCGACCTCAGATCTCATACTTAACGTAGATTCCGACACCACTCTGGCGCCGGACGCAGTAAAGAAACTCGTGCTGACAATGAGCGACCCATCGGTCGGTGCAGCCATGGGTCAATTGGTAGCCAGCAATCGCAGCGACACGTGGCTGACCCGCCTAATCGATATGGAATACTGGCTTGCGTGCAACGAGGAGCGCGCGGCGCAAGCTCGCTTTGGCGCCGTGATGTGCTGCTGCGGACCGTGTGCAATATACCGGCGCACAGCGCTTCTTCTGCTGCTGGACCAGTACGAAACGCAAATGTTCCGGGGCAAGCGCAGCGATTTCGGCGAAGACCGCCATCTGACAATTCTGATGCTCGCGGCGGGCTATCGGACGGAGTACGTTCGAGATGCAGTCGCCGCGACCGTGGTTCCGGATAGGCTGCGACCATACCTGCGCCAGCAACTGCGCTGGGCGCGCAGTACCTATCGCGACACGCTGCTCGCCCTTCGCCTTTTGCCTCGTCTTGACCGCTACCTAACTCTTGATGTGGTAGCGCAGAACATTGGCTCTCTGCTGCTGGCCATTTCAATGATCTCTGGCTTTCTGCAGATCGCGCTCACAGCCACTGCTCCTTGGCAGGCATGCTTCGTTATTGCTTCAATGACGATGGTCCGTTGCTCCGTTGCGGCCATTCGCGCTCGCGAGCTTCGATTTCTCGGATTTTCAGTGCACACACTCATAAATCTTTTGCTCCTGCTTCCTGTAAAGGCATACGCTCTATGTACATTGGACAACAGTGACTGGCTTTCCCGCAGTTCTGCCGTCCAAGACCGCGACGAGCACCATGTTCCCAAAAGCGAGTAATGCGTAGCATCGCGCGCGCTACGGAATCTTCCTTAAACAGTGGTCTGTATACATTTCCGGCTCCATGTCTAATGCAGCGATCACCTTCTCCAGCGTAAGGAAATCTTATGGCGGTAAGCTTGCCGTCGACGGATTGTCCTTCCGTGTAGAGCCCGGCGAGTGCTTCGGTCTGCTCGGGCCTAATGGTGCCGGCAAAAGCACTACCACGCGAATGGTGCTGGGTATGGCGCTGCCTGACGCAGGCGTGATTACCGTCCTCGGAGAACCGGTGCCAGCGCGGGCACGCCTGGCGCGGAGGCGCATTGGTGTCGTTCCGCAATTCGACAACTTGGAGCCAGGTTTTAGTGTGAGCGAGAACCTGAAACTCTTCGGGCGCTACTTTGGGATGAGCAAAGGCGAAATCGAGGCGGTCGTTCCATCCTTGCTGCACTTCGCACGTCTTGAGGACAGGGCTCACGCACGCGTCACAGAGTTATCGGGCGGGATGAAGCGCCGCCTAACCATTGCACGCGCGCTCATCAACGATCCGCAACTTATTGTCATGGACGAACCGGCAACCGGGCTAGATCCGCATGCGCGCCACCTCATCTGGGATCGTTTGCGCTGTTTACTCGCACGCGGCAAAACAATTCTTCTCACTACCCATTTCATGGAAGAGGCAGAGCGATTGTGCGATCGGCTATGTGTAATCGACGGGGGACGCAGCATTGCTGAGGGTGCACCTAATGCATTAATCCAGGAGCAGATTGGAAGTCACGTTATCGAGATATACGGCGGCAACCCACATGAACTCAAAGCGCTGCTCATGCCGTTTGCGCAGCGTACAGAGGTTAGCGGTGATGCACTCTTCTGCTACACGGCCGATCCACAACATGTATGCGCGCGACTGCGTGAGCGTAACGGTCTGCGTATTGTGCAACGTCCCGCGAACCTGGAGGACGTTTTTCTTCGGCTGACCGGACGAGAAATGAAGGATTGAATGATGCGCGAAGTGTTTTTGATTACTCTACCCGGCAACGCCTGGAACTGGCGCACAGTATGGCGGCGCAATTATCTGGCGTGGAGAAAAGCGGCACTTATCTCCCTTCTCGGCAACCTGGCTGACCCGATGATGTACTTGTTCGGTCTCGGCTTCGGCGTCGGAATAATGATAGGTCACATCGATGGCACTCCTTACATTGCATTCCTGGCGGCTGGAATGGTTGCGACAAGCGCCATGACCTCAGCGACTTTCGAAACGATTTACGCTGCCTTCGCTCGCATGCAAGTTCAGCGCATGTGGGAAGCCGTGCTCTGTACCCAACTGACAATTGGCGATGTCATTCTTGGCGAATTGGCATGGGCCGCTACAAAAGCCCTTCTCGCGGGCTCCGCCGTGATGGTAGTTGCGGCGACGCTCGGTTACGCGGCGTTTTCGAGCATCGTATCTGTGATCCCTGTCGTTTTTCTGACTGGCCTCGCTTTCGCGAGCGTGGCAATGGTACTCGTTGCGATCGCGCCGAGTTATGACTATTTCGTTTTCTACCAGACGCTTGTGCTTACGCCCATGTTGTTCCTGAGTGGTGTCGTCTTCCCTGTGGGCCAACTGCCCGGCGCGCTTCAAGACCTTGCACAGTTCCTGCCGCTTGCCCACTCCGTTGAATTGATCCGTCCGGCGATGCTTGCACGTCCGGTCGGCGGAATGGGGCTGCATCTGGGCGTGCTTTGTGTCTACACAATACTGCCGTTCTTCCTGTCTGCGACACTGGTCCGCCACCGGCTGATGTCTTGATGCCGACGGCGTTGCGCCTCAGCAGCAGTCTTGTGACAAGCGTCAGACTGGGGCTACACCCGAACCACCGCTTTCAACCTAATGAAATGCACGCCATGACCCACTTGATGCCGAAAACTCAGCCATTCGTGATTCTCGGGATGCCCAGAACCGGCACTCACTATCTGGAAGAACTGCTGAATGCTCATCCGAGCGTCTTGAGCAATGGCGAGTTGCTCAACACCTATGACACCAATTGGCCTGATACCAACCGGCTCAGGTGCAGCAATCTGGAACTTCTCGAGCTTGCCTATCTTCGCTATCCGGTCCAAAAGGGAAAGGCACACGCCACGCATATCGGTTGCAAGATCAATCAGCCGCAATTTCTGGAACGCCCAGGATTCTTTGAGGAATTGGCACGGTGGCCATGCCTGAAGGCAATGCTTGTAGTCCGCAGGAATACGCTGGAATCGCTGCGATCTCTGGTGCAAGCGAGACAAAGTGGTGAATGGCTGAAGTACGGTTCGGACAATGGATCAGCTCCGCCTCCTCAGGTCGCGTTGACCATTGAATTGTGCGAAGCCTACTTCAAAGCTGCAGACGATTTTCATCGTCAAGTCGTCGACTCTTTCGCGCCAGAGAATCTGCTTTCAATAGACTATGAAAACCTCCTCGATGATCCCGCCGGATGCATGGAAGCGGTACAGACGTACCTTGGGACTTCCATGCATCCCTGCTCTCACAGGACAGTTCTTCAAAGGCAGGAAGTACGGCCTCTGGAGCAGACCGTACTCAACTTCGACGAGTTGAAATGTCACTTCAGTGGCGGGAAGCATGAGAGATTTTTTGAAACAGCGAGAGGTGGACTTTCCTGTAATGGCAGGATCCATGTTCGCCCATGTTCATTTCCATAGAAGCAGCACCAAATCTATCCTTCAAACAAGTCTGCTATCGAAAGACTAATTTTACGATCTTGCGTTCCCTACTGGCGCAACATCCCGAACGCGAGGCTTCCACCTCCTGGGTAATCGCACGCCACTGGTTGCGCGTAGACGCAATTGAACAAGGTATCTTTCCATGTCTTCAAAGGTGCAGTGGAAACTGTGCTGGGAAAATGAGCTCCAGCTTTCCGATCATCTCGAATTGGCCCAGTTTTTTCGGACGACGTATGGCCCGACCGGACCGTTCAATGCTAAGCCGTTCGATGGCGGTCGAAGTTGGGCCGGGGCGAGGCCCGAACTCCGCGCAATTGCCTACGATTCGCAAGGTGTGGCGGCGCACATGGGTTCGTTGCGCCGCTTCATCAAGGTTGGCACAACCGATGTGCTGGTGGCGGAACTGGGTCTGTATGGAGTGCGGCCAGACCTCGAGGGGCTCGGAATTAGCCAATCCATTCGCGCGATGTATCCTGTATTGCAGGAGCTTCGCGTGCCATTCGCATTTGGCACCGTCCGCCATGCTTTGAAGAACCACTTCACGAGGTTGTGTCGACATGGAATGGGAACGATCATTCCAGGAGTTCGCGTCCGTTCAACGCTTCCCAACGTTCACCTCGATTTGCCGGCAACACGTGTTGAAGATGTACTGGCGGTGATTTTGCCAATTGATAGGGCTATGAGTGAGTGGCCGCACGGGACTGAAATCGAACGCAATGGCCCTGAGCTATGACTCGCCTGCATCTGTACCGGACATGCGGTCAGCGGCTCGATCTGTCCTGCAACGAGATTAGAACGCACACTCTCGGGTAACTAAATTGAAAACCGTAACGCATTTTGACTTGCTGCGACGGGAGTTGGACGCGGACGACCCGTGGCAACTGGACAGTAATCCGTTCGAGCATGAGCGTCATATGCACATGCTTCGATTATCCCTCTCTAAAGGCCCCGTTGCCCATGCCCTTGAGGTTGGTTGTGCGGGGGGCGCGTTCACAGAGAAATTGGCGCCATACTGTGGGCGGCTCACCGTGATGGATGTGATGCCGCAAGCGCTTGCGAGAACACGCAAGCGCTTAAATTACCCGCCGAACGTGAACTGGATCGTTGCAGACGTCCAGCACTTTTCTAGCGCAGAGCGGTTCGAACTGATCGTAGTCGCGGAGGTTTTCTACTATCTCGCCGACATCGCCGAAGTGCGAGATGCTATCCGCAATCTGGCATGCGTACTCGCGCCTGAGGGCCAGTTGATATTCGGTTCAGCACGTGACGCCAATTGTCGACGCTGGGGACATATTGCTGGTGCCGAAACGGTGCTGAAGATGCTAAACGAACGGTTCACCGAGATTGAGCGAGTCGAGTGCGTCGGCCAGTCGTCCAACGAGGATTGCCTGCTCGCACGCTTCCAGAACGCAGTGCATTTTTCCCATCAATCAGATTTACCTCGCTAGGGTGAAAGATACCATGCGCATCTGTGGCCTCAAGCTGACACACGACGGAGCGATCGCCGTTGTCGAAGATGGAAAGCTCCTTTTTTGCATCGAACAGGAGAAGCGGGACAACAATCCGAGATATCACGCTATATGGAACCTCGATGCAATTGAAACCGCATTAGCCGAGCACGGTCTACAGACAGACGACATCGACGAATTTGTGATAGACGGCTGGGACGGCGAAGTGACGTCAAAGTTCCAGGCGCTGAGCGGCCCCACCCCAATCGTCCTCGAGGGTGCCCCCTATACGGAACGAAGAAACGGCGATCTTCTGGCTTCGGTCGACGGCACTGGGCTGCTGATCGGCGGCAAGTCATATCGATACAGGAGCTACCCTCACGTGTCCGGCCATGTCGCCGCCGCATACTGCACGAGTCCATTCGCACAACTAGGGCAACCTGCGTTATGCCTAGTGTGGGATGGCGGCATGGTGCCACGGTTGTACCATGTAGGACGCGACGACGTGCGGCTCATTGACCAGCTGTTCCCCATCATCGGTCAAATGTATGCAGCGGCCGGACATCATTTCGGGCCGTACGCAAAGGCGGCGGGTGCTGAGTGGGACCTGGGAGTGGCTGGCAAGCTAATGGCGTACATCGCGCTGGGGTCAGTCGACGAAGACATCATTGATATATTTCGTCACCTTTACCTGGAACGCTTCGCAGGCGACACAGAACTCGCGCGAAACTATCGCCAGAATCTCCACCTTCCGAGTACATCGCTCGCAGCGATACGCGATTTCTTCCACGCATGCGTGCCGGACCTGCAAGCTAAACCTCCCGAAGACGTACTCGCCTCTTTCCATACTTTCCTTGAACGCCTACTCGTCCGCGAAATGGAGAAGGCCCTGCGGCAGCATTGTATTCCCGGGCCGCGCAACCTGTGCATATCCGGCGGATGCGGGCTCAATATCAAATGGAACAGTGCATTACGCACAAGTGGCTTGTTCGATGCTACCTGGATTCCGCCCTTTCCGAACGACAGCGGTTCGGCGATCGGTACCGCATGCTGCGCGATAGCCGCGAACGAGGGCTTCATGCCGTTAGAGTGGTCGGTATATAGCGGCCCCGCAATGAAAACGGGCACCCGAGTGCCCGGCTGGTCTGCGTCGCCTTGTTCCTTAGCTGAACTTGCACATATTCTCGCCGAAAATAGACCCGTCGTTTTCCTTGCCGGACGCGCCGAGCTGGGCCCACGAGCACTTGGGGCGAGAAGTATTCTCGCCGCTGCGACTTCGCCGAGCATGAAGGCTCTTCTCAACGATGTCAAGCATCGGGAATATTTCCGTCCTGTGGCACCTATATGTCTTGAAGACCGGGCGCCTGCTGTATTTCTCCCCGGCACTCCAGACCCCTACATGCTGTTCGATCATCAAACACGCGACGAATGGCGGGACAAGATACCTGCCGTCGTGCATCTCGACGGTTCTGCGCGGTTGCAGACCATTGCAAGGTCATCCGAACACCCTGTTGCGCAGCTGCTAATCGAATACGAGAAGCTCACAGGCCTTCCCTTGCTGTGCAACACCAGCGCCAACCACCTGGGACGAGGCTTTTTTCCCGATGCTGCGTCGGCGTGTGAATGGGGACGTGTCGAACACGTTTGGTGCAATGGTCTTCTATTTACCAAGACATGCAGAGACGAGATTTCGGCGTCAGTCGATGAGCCGGTCTCTTTTGGACTCGCATGACTTTGGATCTTCACCGCAATGCCGCAACAAGTGAGCGCTAGCTCATGCCCCGACCGGACCGATCTAAGTAGGCAAGTATGGCGAATGAGCCTTCCACTTCAGAGTTGTATGCGCACGGCTTCCGGGTTCCCCCGGAGGCAAGAGCACGCTTGCTTCGGCAAACGCCGGCCATTCTCTGGTTTACCGGCCTATCAGCCGCGGGAAAGTCGGCTATTGCTGACACCGTGGAGGCGCGTCTCCATACAGCTGGCCGACTCACCTACATTCTTGACGGCGACTCCGTCAGGCTCGGTCTATGCAAAGACCTTGGCTTTACCGATGCAGACCGTCACGAGAACGTACGGCGCGTCGCAGAGGTCGCAAAATTAATGGCCGACGCCGGCATCGTAGTTTTGGTATGTCTCATCTCGCCGTTCCGCCGCGATAGGGAACTCGCCCGCTCTACGGCGGGCCGCCGTAACTTCGCCGAAATCCATGTCCACGCGAGTTTAGCCGCGGCGGAAGCCCGTGACCCTAAAGGGTTGTATCGGCTGGCAAGGCGCGGCGCAATCCAGCGCTTCACCGGCATCGACTCCCCGTATGAGGCGCCGACGGATCCGGACGTCTTCATCGACACATGTTGCAAGTCCATCGACGAAGGTGCCGATATGGTCCTGAATTGGCTCCGCAGTTCAGACCGTTACCATCATTCGTGATTGCATACACGCTCGCAGCAACACCGTTGAAACTGGAGGAGTTCTGCATCCAACAATTGAGAACACCCATCGCTCGCAAGCCAGGTAGATAGATGAATGACGAGGTCCAATGCGGCTCCGGTCGTGCACGTTTGCATCCGCAATCCAGCGCGGTAGCTTTTCACTGCACAACAGGCCGGGTTGTCACGCGTGCCGCAGTAATCGCTGTAGTGTTTCCACTCCTCGGCTCGCTGGCCGGCTGCACGGTCGGCCCCGAATACCACACGCCAGCGCCACCCGCGATTCAGCATTACACAGCAACGCCTTTACCTGATCGCACGGCTTCGTCGCAGGGCGAGGCGGGTCTCGAGCAGCGGTTTGCGGCCGGCGGCGACCTGCCCGCTCAATGGTGGACGCTCTATCGCTGCGAGCCGCTCAACACGCTGATAAGCGGAGCACTTAAAAATAGCCCAACGATCGCAGCAGCCAGTGCCGCGCTACGCCAGGCCGCCGAGAATATGAGCGCACAAGCAGGCAGCGCACTCTCCCCGTCTGTCGATATCAAGCTCAACGCGATACGGGAGAAGCTGAACGGCGCGACGTTGGGGCAGCCCAACATCAACAAAATACTGACTCTATACAACACGTCGGTAAGTGTTTCGTATGATCTGGATCTGTTTGGTGCAGTTCGGCGCGAGCTCGAATCGCAGGGCGCGCAGGTCGATTTTGAGCGCTTTCAGCTGCAAGGCGCCTACCTAGCACTGTCGGCAAACATCGTGACGACTGCCGTCAAGGAAGCGTCGCTGCGTGAGCAGATCAGCGCGACCGAGAACATCGTAGCCGACGAGGAGACGCAGCTTGGCGTTTTGCGCAAGCAATTCGAATTCGGCGGTGCGGACCGGATTGCCGTGCTCTCGCAAGAGACGTTAGTCGCGCAAACACGGGCGACGCTACCGCTGCTGCGGCAGTCGCTCGATCGGACTCGACACCAGCTTGCCGTGCTTTCGGGCAGATTACCGAGCGAAGCAGGTGTGTCCGAATTCACGATGTCGATGTTCACACTACCGCAAACCTTGCCGGTCAGTCTGCCTTCCTCGCTGGTCCGGCAGCGGCCGGATATTTTGGCCGCTGATGCCGTGCTGCACCAGGCGAGCGCCGAGGTCGGTGTCGCCACGGCAAACCTCTATCCACAACTCATGCTCTCCGCGAATTACGGCCCACAGTCTTTAACGCCGGCTGGCATGCTGAAGTATGCCGACATGATCTGGAACATCGGCGCGGGACTCACGCAACCAATATTCCATGGTGGGCAATTGACCGCAAAAAAAAGAGCGGCGGAAGCCGCCTTTGACGAGGCCAACGCGCGATATCGGCAAGTCGTGCTGCTCGCATTCGAAGATGTGGCGGACACGTTGCGCGCACTCGATCACGACGCGGCTGCTCTTGCCGCCCAAACCGACGCCTGGCGCGCGGCTAGCAGTTCACTGGATGTGGCGCGCGGACAGTTTCGAGTCGGCGGAGTCAGCTATCTGTCGCTGCTCGACGCACAGCGCCAATATCAGCAGGCCGTCGTGAATCTCGCGCAGGCGCAAGCAGCTCGCTATGCAGATACAGCTGCTTTATTCCAGGCACTGGGTGGCGGTTGGTGGAATGACACGGCGTATGACGAGAAGGGGCATGCTGGGCATGCAAACGCCGGCGCCCGCTCCCAGTGACTGCTCATGACGATTGCTGCCGCCGCATACGTTTCACGGGTAGCGCGCCAAAGACGCTTGTGCCTCGTGAGTTTGCCGTGCAAGGACACTACGATGACGATGAAAAGACTAACAGGAAAACGGATGACCATCATGCTGATCTGCGTGGGCAGTCTACTCGGCACGCTGATCGGCTTCAATCTTTACAAAGCGCATATGATTAAAAAGTTCATGATGCGCGATGGCATGGCCGCCGCCACGGTCACGTCAGCTGTGGTCAGCTATCAGACTTGGCAGCCGCAGCTTTCCGCCACGGGCAGCCTACGCGCGGTGCGCGGCGTCGACGTGACGACAGAAGTCGCAGGCCTCGTGCGCGAGCTCGAATTCAGTTCCGGTGAGGAGGTGAAGGCCGGACAGGTTCTCCTGCGCCTCAACGCCGACTCTGATCGCGCACAGCTCGCATCGCTAAAAGCTGCCGCGGACCTTTCGCAAACGGTTTACACGCGCGACAAGGCACAGTATGACATACAGGCCATTTCAAAAGCCCAGTTGGATGCCGACACAGCCGAACTGAAGAGCAGACGGGCGCAAGTCGAACAGCAAGCTGCCCTCGTCGCCAAGAAAACCATTCGCGCACCTTTCGCAGGACGCGTGGGGATCACCACCGTTAATCCCGGCCAGTACATCAACCCGGGGGACGCAATTGTTACCCTGCAAGTCGTCGATCCCATTTACGTCGACTTTCACCTACCCCAGGAACAACTGGCGCAACTCGAGGCCGGACAGCACGTCTCCGTAAATACAAGCACATTTGCGAGCCTTAGCTTCGGTGGCCAAGTCCGCGCGATAAATCCGCGCGTGGACAGCACAACCCGCAACGTTCAGATCGAAGCGGTCCTGGACAACCACGAGCGCAAGCTGTTGCCCGGCATGTACGCGAACGTGAAGATAGATGTGGGTAGCGAGCAGCGCTATCTGACCTTGCCGCAAACCGCGATCGCGCACAATGCGTACGGTGCAACGGTATTCGTCATTAGACGGCGCGAGCAAAAAAACGCGCACGGTAAAACAATGCCGGTGGCGCAACAGGTATTCGTGACGCCGGGACCCACGCGCGGGGATCAGGTGGCGATCCTGAGGGGTCTCGACGAAGGCGCGCAGGTCGTCACGAGCGGTCAGCTCAAGCTACAGAACGGCACACCGCTCATCATCAATAATCGTGTGCTGCCTGCGGACAGTCCTGCTCCGACGCCTCAGGAGGAGTGAGAGGCCTCCCAATGAAATTCACCGACATTTTTCTCAACCGGCCAGTCCTCGCGTCAGTACTGAGCGTGCTGATCCTCGTACTAGGCTTGCGTTCGCTCTCCACGCTGAAGGTCAGTGAATATCCTCAAACCCAGACGGGCGTAGTCACGCTTACCACTTCCTATTACGGTGCGAGCGCCGACACAATGGCTGGGTTTATCACGCAGCCGCTAGAAGCCGCCATCGCTCAGGTGCAGGGCATTGACTACATGTCGTCGAAAAGCAGCACGGGCGTGTCGACGATCAACGCGACGCTACGCATGAATTATGATCCGAACCGCGCACTCACCGAGATCAATACACAGATAGCGTCTGTGCGTAACCAGTTGCCGCGCGAGGCCCAGCAGCCGGTGCTGACGATGCAGGTGGGCCAGACCACCGACGCGATGTATATGGGCTTCTACAGCGACGTGCTGCCGCCCAACAATGTCACCGACTATCTGCTGCGCGTTGTGAAGCCGAAGCTCGACTCCATTCAGGGCGTGCAGACCGCGGAAGTACTGGGCGGTCGCCAGTTCGCATTGCGCGCATGGCTAGATTCAACCAAGCTCGCAGCGCACAATGTCACTGCTTCTGATGTCTACACAGCACTCAACAACAATAACTACCTCGCGACACTCGGCACAACAAAAGGCCAGATGACCAGCGTCAGTCTAAACGCGCGTACCGACGTCCGTTCGGTGGAGGACTTTCAGAAACTGGCTGTCAAACAAAAGAACGGAGTGATCGTGCGTCTCGAGGACGTTGCCAATGTCGTGCTAGGCGCGGACAATTATGATTCCAGCGTCGCATTTGGCGGCAAGCGTTCTGTATTTATCGGAATTAAGGTAGCGCCTGACGCAAACGTGCTCGATGTGGCCAGACGCGTTAAATCCGTGTTTCCCGATCTGCAGAAGCAGTTCCCGACGGGGATGGCTGGTGATATCGTCTACGACGCGACAGACTTCATCAACAGCGCGATTGATGAAGTAGTGAAGACGCTCGTCGAGACGTTGCTGATTGTCACGGCCGTTATCTTCCTCTTCTTCGGTCGTTTGCGCGCCGTCATCGTACCCGTGGTCGCGATGCCGCTTTCGCTGATTGGCACGTTCTCCATGATGCAGTTGCTCGGTTACTCGATCAATCTGTTGACGTTACTCGCGATGGTGCTCGCGATTGGGCTGGTGGTCGACGATGCGATCATAGTCGTCGAGAACGTCGACCGCCACATGAATGAAGGCAAGTCTCCCATGGAAGCCGCGCTAACTGCCGCGCGCGAGCTTGGCGGCCCGATTCTGGCAATGACCGCCGTGCTGATCGCCGCATATCTGCCTATCGGCTTTCAGAGCGGCCTGACAGGCACCCTTTTCACTGAATTTGCGTTCACCCTTGCGAGCGCCGTCGCGGTGTCAGGCGTGATTGCGCTAACCCTGTCGCCGATGATGTGCTCGCGCATTTTCCAAAATGTGCACGAGTCCGGGCGTTTCGCCGTTTTCGTCAATCGACAGCTGGATCGTGTGCATGCCGGCTATGCGCGGCTCTTGCATGCGGCCCTCGACACATCTTCCGTGTTCGTCGTCATGGGAGTTATGCTGCTTTGCGGAACCGTTTATCTCTTTTCGACTTCGCAGGCAGAGCTTGCGCCGCAGGAGGACCAAGGCATCGTCCTATCGCTGATCCAGGGGCCGCCGAATGCCACAGTCCAGCAAATGCAGACATACGCCGATCAGGTGTTAGAAATGTCGAAGCGCTTGCCCGAATATGCCCAGCTGTTTCAGCTAACTGGCCTGCCAACATTGAATCAGGGCTTCGGTGGCGTTCTCTTCAAGACTTGGGACAAGCGGAAAAGAGGCGCAACCGAACTACAGCAGGAGCTCCAGCAGAGGTGGAATGGCATTGCTGGTGCTCGTGTCGCCGCGTTCCAGTTCCCGCCTTTGCCGGGCGCACAGGGTTTCCCCGTGCAATTCGTGATCAGCACGACAGAGCCCTTCGAGAATCTCGACCAGGTGACGAAAGCCGTACTCCAGAAAGCGCGTGCAAGTGGCATGTTTCTCTTTATTGATAGCGATCTAAGGATCGACAAGCCAGAAACGGTCGTCATAGTTGACCGCGACAAAATCGCGTCACTCGGCCTCACGCAAAGCGATGTAGGACAGGCGCTAGGCGCTGCACTCGGCGGTAACTACGCAAACTATTTCTCGATCGCTGGCCGCTCATACAAGGTGATTCCGCAAGTCCAGCAAATAGATCGACTGAATCCGTCACAGGTACTCGACTATTACTTGCGCACGCCGGACGGCAGCATGATTCCGGCATCGACGGTTGCGCACCTGAAGCAAGCAGTCGTCCCTGAATCGATCAATCGGTTCCAGCAACTCAATGCGGCAACGATCTCCGCTGTGATCTCACCTAGCGTCTCCCAGGGCGAAGTTCTCGACTTCCTTCGTCAGTCCACGAACGAAGCAGCTCCGGCAGGTTACAACACCGACTACGCAGGGCTATCGCGCCAGTTCATGCAAGAGTCCGGTAACTCCTCGGTCACGCTCATGTTCGCGACGATTATCGTGTTTCTTGCGCTTTCAGCGCAATTCGAAAGCTTCCGCGATGCCCTGGTCATTTTGGTGTCCGTCCCGATGGCGCTCTTCGGTGCTCTCGTCTTCATCAATGCCGGCTTTTCGACGCTCAATATCTATACGCAGATTGGACTTGTCACGCTCATGGGACTCGTCAGCAAACATGCGATTCTTGTCGTGCAGTTCGCGAACCAGCTTCAGCGCGTGGGCCGCGGCAAGCGAGAAGCCTTGGAGGAAGCGGCAGGTGCACGCTTGCGCCCGATCCTCATGACGACGGTCGCCATGGTGCTCGGCGTACTGCCCTTAGTCGTCGCCTCGGGCGCGGGCGCAGCAGGCCGCAACGCAATGGGTCTGGTGATCTTCACCGGACTATCGATCGGCACTGCGTTCACACTGTTCGTGGTACCGGCGATGTATATGTTGCTGGGTGCAAATCATCAGGGGACGCCAAAAGACCAGTCATAACCTGGTTGTCCAACTGTGCAGTAGCGATGTCTTCGTCTATTCAAAATACACACTCCCCGGCACCCGTGCGTCAGCATGATTGCCGTGCGAGGACGAGCGATGCGCTGCTTGGCATTGGATTTCGTCGAGCACGCCTAACCCACCCTTTTGCAGTTAGGGAAGCCAACGCTGGAAGGTCCACCGGTCGTGCTCCTCGAGCGCTCTTGAGCTCACAGGCAATGAGATGGACAAGAGGACGACGAAGCGTCAAACGCTTGCAATGGCACCTAGATCAAGGTGCTGGCGCCGTGACCCTCGCAAACGCGCGGGCGCGACGAGGTTTCTGACCCGATGAAAAAACCATCGTTGTCAGCGCCCTTAAGGTTGACCCAGAGCACATTGTCGGACCTCAGGTATAGCATCTCCATTTTCACACTATCGGCACAACTATCCATAGCCCGCTTCCAGATTGCTACAGACATCAATTTTACTTGCTTGATTTCGCTACAGCAGATTGCTATCGTCGATTGCATAGACATTCCGGCGCGGCATTTTCTACTGACGAGCAACACGTTATCGGAAACGAAATATAGGATCTCGCCCCGTTCTATCGAGATTCGTGCGTCACTTCCCGCCATCATCGTCTTTCGCGTCGATGCATTGCCATTACAGGAGAGGAATTCATGAAAAACTGCGTCGCATCTTCAAAAGTACCATCGACGACCGTCGATCTACTGTATGACTATGCTCCGTTTTTGGACCGGGGCGCATCTGTAGGGGCCATCGGAACTCTCTCCTCGAATATCGCAAGTCCACGCGTTGCTATTGTGGGAGCTGGCATCAGCGGCCTTCTGGCCGCGAACGAACTGATGCGAGCAGGTGTATGCGACGTCACTGTGTTTGAAGCTCGCGATCGTATTGGCGGCAGGTTGTGGTCACAGGCGTTTGATTCAGAGCACCCACATCTCATCGCCGAAATGGGCGCAATGCGGTTTCCCCCAAGTTCGACCGGTCTTTTTCATTACCTTGACCGGTATGATATTCCCACCACAGCATCGTTCCCCGATCCTGGAGTCGTTGATACGGAACTGCATTATCGCGGCGTCCGCCATATCTGGCCGGCCGGAAATCCACCGCCGCCTCTATTCAGGCGTGTACACGAAGGGTGGAGAGCTCTTTTGCAGGATGGATGCGTGATCAATGGCACAGCTCTCGTCGCGCCAGCCGAAATTACTGCCATGTTAAAATCGCAGCGCTTGAACGAAGCACGCACCGCGTGGCAAACATGGCTGGATTTATTTCGCGACAGCTCGTTCTATGCCGCCATCGTCACCATTTTCACGGGTCCTTGCCCGCCTGGAGGTACCGCTTGGGAAAGGCCGTACGACTTCGAACTGTTTGGGTCCCTTGGGATTGGCTCAGGTGGTTTTCTCCCTGTCTATCAGGCCGGATTCACTGAAATTTTGCGTCTCGTCATTAACGGTTACATGGACGATCAACGCCTCATCTCGTGCGGAATTTCAACACTGGCTGAACGCATTGCAGGCGAGAATATTTATGGCAACACCGTTTCCGAACGAGTTCGCTTCAGCGGCGTCGGTCGCATCTACAAAGAAGGTTCAGAGATCAAGATCGTGACTGACGATAACGAAATTGCGACCTTTGACCGGGTGATCGTCACCAGCAACAACAGGGCGATGCAGATGGTTCATTGCTTGACAGATGATGAAACGTTTCTCAGCCGCGACGTATCCAGAGCAGTCAGAGAAACTCATCTGACCGGATCGTCAAAACTCTTCATGCTCACCCGAGACAAGTTCTGGATAAACAAGAAACTGCCCATAACCATCCAGTCTGACAGCTTCGCACGAGGCGTATACTGCCTTGACTACGAACCTCACAACCCAGATGGTCGGGGTGTGGTTTTGCTCAGCTACACTTGGGAGGACGACGCTCATAAGTTGCTGAGCGTTTCGGACAAAAAAGAGCGATGCGAGTGCTTCGTCGACGACCTGTCAACCTTCCATCCAGAACTTGCGCGTCACCTCGTCCCTGCAGATAAGGACTATGAACGCTGCGTCCTCCATCATGACTGGCTGACCGACCCGCATTCGTCCGGCGCCTTCAAGCTCAACTACCCCGGCGAGGACGTCTATTCGCAGCGTCTTTTTTTTCAATTTCAGACGGCAAACGATCCAGCAAGCGATACAGGACTCTACTTGGCAGGATGCGGCTGTTCTTTCACCGGTGGGTGGGTTGAGGGAGCCGTGCAGACAGCGATCAACAGCGCATGCGCCGTTATACGTAGCGTCGGGGGTGATCTTTTGCCTGGCAACCCTCTTGACGATATACGCAGTGCCTACAGCTACTAATATCGCACTCCCCGACCTCCCACTTGCAAAATTTCATGCATTTTCACAACACTCTTGAATCACTTCGCGACGTCATAAGGTCTGGAGCAGTTACAGCGGAAGAGATCCGGGATCGCGCGCTGAACGCAGACGCTAACCAGACACATCTAAACTGCTTCATACGTGCTCGCAGTCCGGAGGCTCACTTCGCGAGGGCGAGGGACAATCTGCGAGGCGCGCCACTCTACGGCATTCCTTTTTCTACAAAAGACAATATTTGCGTCAAGGGACTCCCTGTAACCGCCGGGACACCGGGCATGGTAGATTGTATAGCCACACGCGACGCACTTGTGGTCAGAAAGCTCAAATCCCTCGGTGCCGTCGTCGCCGGCAAGAACAACATGCATGAACTGAGCTTTGGAATCACGTCCGTCAATCCCCATTGGGGAACCGTGGGCAATCCGGCGGCTCCGGGCCATTTGGCCGGCGGGAGCAGCGGCGGCTCCGCCGCAGCTGTGGCAGCCGGTATTGTCCCGATGGCGATCGGAACCGACACTGGCGGCTCGGTGAGGATACCCGCAGCCTTTTGCGGCATAGTCGGTTTCAGACCAACAAGTGGCCGGTGGTCTTCATCCGGGATCATTCCGGTTTCACGCACGAAGGATTCACCGGGCCTCCTGACGCGTTCGGCAAAAGACGCATTGTTTCTATACGACTTGCTGAGCTCCGATAGCCAAAGCCCGCCAAAACAAACAAATACTCGCTGTCGAATCGGTCTTCCAAGCTCCATGTGGAACGACTTGGATGATGATGTTCGGAAGCATTCCTGGCAGGCGATCAGGCGTCTCACTCGTGCAGGCTTTCAGTGCGTCGACCTCGATGACGCTGTTGTTTCAGAATTAAATAAGTTCGGCACTTTTACTATTCCAGTTTACGAATTTTTTACGGACTTTCCGCGCGCACTGCTCTCGTTTGGATGGGGAAGCAGGGTTAATGCTGTGTTCGACAACATCCATGACAAGTGCGTGAGGAGCATCATTCATCAACACCTTGACGGAAGTTTGATTTCCGCGAAAGACTATTCCGCCGCAGTGCAGAACATTAACGACTTGCGGCTACAAATGAATGCGCTGCTCAACGCTCGATGGATCGATTTTCTAGCTTATCCCACTGTCCCGCGCAGCACTCCTCACGTTAGCGATGCACAGCGTCCGGGACTGTTCGCAGACGTAATACGCAACACCGACCTCGCAAGCAATGTCGCAATGCCCTCCATTACCTTGCCTGTGGCGCCGAACGATGCATTACCCGTGGGATTGAGCCTTGATGCCGCACGTGGCCAAGACCGCCGGCTCCTTCTGATGGCGGCCGCTGTGGAGGAGATTCTTGCTTCGTAGCGTACGCGACTCTCAATCGCGCTGGCGCTGGACTTCCAAACGCTCACGCACTGCCAGGAGGTAAACAGTTCATGCAGATTTCGTTGCAAAGAGTTGGCATGCTTTTTGATGCGGGTAGCTTTGTCGAACATGATCCAAGAGCGGACGCCCACTTCCTCTGCGGCGAGGGACTAATCAATTCGGTCAAGTCATTTCTGGTCATGAATCGTGGACAAGACTGTATGTTCAATGGAACCGGACAATGGCGTACTGCCGAGCAAATCATAAGCACTGTGAATCAGGCCCGGGACCAGCGGGCTCCGTTGATATACATTCAGGATCATCCGGGAGAGGTGGGCAGTTTCGATACAACGAAAGTAATTTCATCAGATATGTCGAGATTGCTTTTGTCTCCAGCAGGGATGGGCAGGGTCAGCGCGTCGCTCGCAGAGTTAGCAGAAGCCAATCTGCTGATCTCAGCAATACTAGGACCGACGTCAGGCCCGTTGGCTCTTCCGATCATGCTCGCCGATCTGGTTTTGATGACTGAGAAAGGGGCTCTATGTATGGGCCGTCCGGATATGGTGAAGGCGATGCTGGCTGAGCAGTCGGATCTTCATTCGCTTGGCGGAACAGACGTTCACTGCCGGGGCTCGGGGTCAGTTCAGCTCGCGTTCAAAGATGAACGCCATTTGTTTGAATGCGTAAGAGATTTTCTACGCTGCCTCGTCAAAGGCACACCGTCGACCACGCTTGAATATGAGGAACCCGACGCAGTCGATTTTGAAAATTTGATTCCGTCCAATCATCGCACCCCCTATGACATGCATCATTTGCTGCTTTCTTTTGTGGACAAAGGCAGCTTCACTGAAACAAACGCCGAATACGCACGAGAAGCATTGACGGGCTATGCGCGCATTAAGGGACATTTCGCGGCAATCGTGGCAAACAACCCGCGATTCAACAGCGGCGCCATCCACCGGAAATCCGCGGCCAAGATGGCAAAAATGATAAACATAGCTGCAAAGACCAGCATGCCAATCATCTTCCTTGCCGACGTTCCCGGGTTCATGATAGGCAGGGAAGCTGAAAGTAGCGGTATATTTTTGGCAGCAGCGGAGTTGTTCAGAGCACATGTCAGATGCCACGTACCTAAGCTACTCCTTGTCGTCCGAAAAGCCTACACCGGCGGTGTGTATGCGATGAGCGGCCCCGGATTCGATCCAATAGCCGTGCTGGCGTATCCGCACGCACACATCGGCGTTTTTAGCCCGGACACGATGGGCAAACTGATGTCTGGTGCTGAAGGCGCTATTAAAGACACGATGCGGAAGCTATCTGACGAGATCCAGAATCCTAATCTTTTAAAGGCTGATGGACTGATTACTGACGTAATAGGAGTGGAAGAGACTAGACAAGAGGCTGTCAGATATCTGTTTCCGACGTGACACGGTCCGTTCCTCACGGAAGATTTGAGCGGACGGTCGCGCGCAATGGCGCCTCGAAGAGGACCGTTCTGCGCCATCAAAATCCCTCAGAAAGTTTTAGTAAAATCGAGGCATCTGACGATGCGCAATTAGCCAGACCTGATCGCTTACGCGCACATAGAACCAGACTGCACTATCAGCCGCTAATCGTCGGCGTTGTCACGTTGTCAGTCCGGCACCGGGACTTTGGACATTTCCGCCCCGAGGACACCACGTCGCTGGACCATACAGGCCCCTTCACCGAACGGCCGTTGGCTCTTCCGCACTTGCCCATCCGCTCAACTATGATGTAGGGCGATATCGGTGCATCAGGCAGGGAAGTCAAATCGTTGAATGCCAGCTGTGGTTTCTCGCGTCTCCTAGTGCCCAGATGTCCTTGAGAGACCGACTCGCTGCTGTGGGTTTCGTGCCGCGCCAACCCAACTGTGACGGCATAGGAAGGACGGTCGGCCGCGATGAGATTGCCGTCCTATCCGCAGAAGAGCAGGATCGGTGAACAGTGTGGCAATCAACTCCTGCGGCAAGTCAGCTGTGGCTGAATGCCGCCAGTACTTACGACGGAAGCGAAAACGGCATTTAGAATACGAATGTTTCCTATCCAAACAATTGATTTTCGCAATGGCGCGAAGCGATGCATACTAAAACTTACCGTGCAGTCGTCACGGTTATAGTTTGATATGGTTTGAAGTACTACGGTACTGATGTTGCTTGATCTGCTAGGTGCAACCCGCGCACTACCACCCTCACATCGAATGGCATGCCGAATCGGTATTTATAGGACGCGCCGGACCAAATAGTTTCGGACCGGTGAAGCGACAGCTGTAAGGCGGCTGCCTGACGATTACCGCTTTAATCTAGGCTCGCGCATAGAGCGCCGATTCGCCGGAGCAAATGAATGCACGTTGTCGATATTGATCAGATGGCCCGGTTCTTCGTGAGCTCATTAGAGCTCGTGATGGTGTTCGCTAACGTCTGCGTCGTACTCGAGCTGATCTATCCGGCCTACCGCTACAGTTTTGCGTCATACATTCGAGGCGTGCGGAACTGGATAATCCGCATTGGTTGTGGTGCATTAATCTGGCACCTTTACGCTATGGGGCTGCAGTGGCTAGGGGTGAAACCACTCCTGACAGTCGATTTTGGGGCGTTGTTCCATTCCGGCAACACGATTGTCGGCGTGTTTATGGCGGTTCTTTCTGGCGTCCTGGTTGCAATTGCCGGCGACTTCTTTTACTACTGGATGCACCGCGCACAGCACGCAATTCCGCTCCTGTGGCGCTTGCATGCCACTCATCACTCGATCCGCGAGCTGACCGCGTGGAACTGTAATCATCACATTTCCGAACCGCTTGTTTACGCGGTGTTTGTAGCACTGCCACTCGCGCTAATCCACTTCAATTCCGGTGTCGTGCCCGCGATTGCCATGACGCTAATTAGTTTTCAGGCACATCTTTCTCACTCTAGCACGCGCGTGAATCTCGGGCCGCTCCGATACATCATCGGCGATAACCAGTTTCACCGCATTCACCACTCAATGGAGTCGCATCACCGGCACCAAAACTATGGGTTCTTCACCACCATCTGGGACACGGTTTTTCGCACGGCATACTGGCCGGATAAAGAGGAATGGCCGGAAGTGGGTCTTCGCAACCAACCGGAACCGCATACGGTTCGCGACTACGTTCTGTTCCCGTTTGACCAACGCCGCTGGTTCCGACCGGCGGTCAAAAGTGGCAACAGGATGAGTGAATGATAGTTCCGCAAAGTTACCGCTCATATCCCCTAAAAGCCAAGAGAGACCAATCTCGACTGACATCATCCACTGTATAGGAGACAGCAACCTTATGCCGCGAACGCCATTCCTCGCCGGCTGTGCCGCCACAGTTTTGATGGTTTGCAGTGCAGAAGCACAGGCCGATGGCTGGTCTGCAACTTCGCCCGAAGCCTCGTCCTGCTATCCGGCCGATCTCCTTTTTGCTTCTAGCTCCTACGGTAGCTATACGTTCAACAATGACGTTTGGGCGCCCTGCCAAGGTGTCGCCGCAGGCAAGCAGACGATCTGGGCCAAGAGCAACGTTGACTGGGGCGTCTCTTCAAAACAACCCGACACCGGCCACATCAAGTCTTATCCGCACATCGGATACGCGGTCAACAAGCCACTCAGTTCGCTTAACTCGCTGACCGCTGTCGTCTCATCGACCACGCCTTACGGCGGCGCTTGGGAATCGACCTTCGATATCTGGGCCGGAAACAATGCGCACGAAATCATGGTCTGGCTCAACTATACCGGATTGCCTGATGGCTGCGGCAACGTCAAACCGATTTCCGCGAACTGGACGTTCTCCGGCTGTGCGATCCCAATTCAGAAAGATGTCCCGCTGTCGGGTGGTACCTGGAATGTCTACGTGGGCAGCAACGGCCGTAACACGGTCTATTCGTTTCTTCGCACAACAAAGACCGACCACACCACGCTCGACGTGCTGGCGTTCATGAATTACCTCAAGTCGCGGAATTATTTCGATGACGTCGTGCTTGGTGAGGTTCAGTACGGCTTCGAGATCACGTCGTCGCCTAGTGGCCTGTCTTTCGCGTCCAAAAACTTCGCCGTCACCACCGAGTGATGTGGCCGCCTCCAGTCCTCGCGTAAGCGTACGGTGCAGGCCGTTCTTGACACCGGTGAGTGCTTGAGGATTCTCAGGCGTGGTCGTTCTTGAGATGATCGGCAATTACCCACGGAAGCAGTTCGCCGACGCGACTGACTGGATGATCGGCGATACATGCAATGACGTAGCGCAGAGCTTCGGGGTCGAGGCCGTTCAGCTTGGCCGTGGCGACCAGCGCGTAGATTGCGGCAACCCTTTCGCCGCCACTGCCCGAGCCGAAGTGCAGGAAGTTCCGTTCCAGCGCTACCGTTTTGCGTCTTTGCCCTCATGCGATTTGCACGTTTTGATCAAACCATGCTAATCGCCCCCTTAGCGGGAGATGCCAGAATCGCTCGTGCGCTGGATCAAGTCATGCAGAAGATCGAGGTTTCTTTCCAGCGAACCCTTGACGGTGTCGAGACAAAAGGCGCGGCCCGCGGCCTCAGTGACCGTCTTGTTATAGCGGTCCGATTACCATTCGACGAAGCGGTTCCACACCGTCGTCGGCAGCGGGCCGTCGCGTTCGATGCCAAGATACAGTCTGCTGGCGTGGGCCTATGTCTGACGGCCACATCCGATGCTGGCCATCAAGCGCTGGCCGCCTGATCATGCCACCGACCCGCATACACCATTCTTGACGATTTCTCGCAGACCCGATCGGAAACACGAGCGCCCCGAACCAGGGGACCTACATGCCGTCCTGCTGCGCAAGCGGCAGGACGCCGGCCAGCGCAAGCACGGGCCACACTGCATGCGGAACTTGCGGCTACCGACCGAAGGAGAGCGGCCCGAGAAAGCTGATGGCGACTGCAAGACCGAGTGACACGCACGCGCCGGACGGCTTCGAAGTAGCACAGCGTCATGCCCGCCATCGCACTACCGAGGACGATGGCGGCGATCTAGCGCCGCCGGAGAAGGTTGAAGCGGCGGTCGCACCACGATTGACGGTACCACGCCCGCGAAACAAAGGCACACCCAAGTCGTGCTGAACGTACCATATTGTGCCATCACGGGCCGCGGCAACGCGGCACCAAGCTGTACGCTGCACATCGACGCGATGGCCATGATAGGCGCGGGCCCACTTGCACTACGATTTACGCGGACGGAATCCGATTCTTCGCTCATACACGGCTCAGTGACGATGAGGCACAAATCCTAGCAGCACCAATTCGCTTTATATAAATGGTTATTTCTTCTGGATACTTCAATCATATTGATGCCCCTTTTAGTCCATTGTATCGTTGAAAAAGCACCTTATTTGGTATCCAATGGAACACATGGAAAAGATGAACTTGACCACGCTTGGACGGTCGAGCGTCGCGCCAGGGAAGTTGCTGCGAGCCATGCTAGTCTGGATGCTTTACAGCGTTCGCTCGGAGCGCCAACTGATGGAGCAGGTGGCTACATACCGCGGAGAGTAATGCATGTTGCATGAGCACGCTGCGGGTTTTCGTGCCAAACGGCACGAAAACAAGACTTTTCATGTAGTCATGCAGAGCACTTTCCGAAATCTTAGTAGTCTTATGACCTCCGCAACTAAAAATCTGACAGATCCCTTCGGGCGTCGCTTGATTGTCTGCGCCGCCCTGTCGGTTATCCCTCGCCCGGTAGCCGGGGCCATTGAGCGTCTAACACGCTGTTGAAGCGTTTCGTCTTACCATAAATTGGCGTTGCAGATTATCTTGCAAAGGTTCACCCTGCGACTGTCAAAAAATCTCACCGTCGATGGCCGGCTCTGCCTCGAACTAGCAGCTGCTTCATCCGCCACTTACGCTTCAGTCAAAAAGGACGCGATCATCCCTGCTCAGGATATCATCCTACCGCGCTCGGAATTCCGAGCGTCTCGCACAGTCCCTGCTCGACGCGTCGCAGCTCCGCGCGGCCCTTGATGGCCGTAGCGGGTTAGCTATTGTGCGTGACAGGACGGCGAATCAGGGAAACGGCCACAGGCACAAACCGAAACCGAGATGAACTCCGCGCGGCGGGCGCCTACGTGCGGCCGCACCTGGCCAGAGACTCGCAACGAGGCTCGACGTAGCGCAGGCCGAGAGAGAGTTAACCAGCGCGAACGGCCCGCAGCGTGCCGGCTGGTGCATCGTCGCTCTCGATGAGGAACAGACTGCGATCCTTGCCAGCGATCCAGGCCGGTTCACGGCCCCGGCCGCTCCACTCGCGGCCAGTGGCCGGGTCTCGGTACTTCGCGAGAACCGGCTTCATGTGGTACGTGCCACGTCGATATCGCCGGAGCTCGTTCGAAGTAATATCCCACTCGGTCATCTTCTCACGAATCTCCCGCAAAACGTTTTGCCGTTCGTCCTGCCTCGCACTCTCAATGCGCCGGTTCAACTTTTGCAACTCGGCGATGAGGTGCTTGTACGTATCGCCTTTCACCTGATTCTGTCCTCCGTGCTAGTCGATGCGATCAGTTCGAACCGGCCGCCTTCGGTGCGGTCGGCTTCCACGTCTGGAATGCCTTGTCTGGCTTTGTCAAGTTAAGCGATGGAGTTTGCCAAACCCCATTAACAATAGGCATCCTTATCAGATAACCATGCAGTTCGTACCGGTCCACTCAAACCAGCAGCGCAGGTGCGCCTGAAGTTCAGCTCTATGGCAGGCTGCGCTCATTTGATGCCGGGGCAACGCCGAAATGCTGACGGATCGGTCCGAAGCGCGTAAGAAACGCCTGCGTTCGGTGTGGATCGCGAAACCCCTGCGTTTGACACTAACGCCCGCGCGTGGGCTGGTGGCTATTCTCGGCGCGGTTGTTGACCCCGGCAGAGGCCTTCACGAAGAGGTGCTTCACACCGACCAGCTCGGTCACTTCCGCTTTGGCTGCCGGGTAGCTCCGCAACTGGTCGGTAACGATCTTCGTGGGCACCGGGGGTGCGAGCAGAGCCCCCCTGAAGAAGCGTTTGGCCGCAGCCTTGTCGCGGCGCTCTTGCAGCAGCACATCTAAGCTCTGCTCCATGTTCGTCCACCGCGCGTCACAGCACGTACGACCCGCCGCGCAGCTTCACGAACATTTCATCGAGATGCCAGGTGGAGCCAGGCTTTGCGCGCGCGGCTTTCCCGCGCCGCGTGGGCCCCGAACCGGTCGCACCAGTTTCGCACCGACTCGTAGCTGACCATCACGCCGCGCTCGAGCAATAACTCCTCCACGTCGCTCAGGCTCAGGTTAAAGCGGTAGTACCAGCGTACCGCGCAGCTGATGATCGCGGCCGGAAAACGCAAACCATAGTACGGCGTTTTGTTCCTCTTCACCCTCTCATTCTAACCGCCTTCGACTTGAAAAAGCCAAACAGACGGCCGCCAGCCATCGTTGTGTCTGCTGGTACACGAGTTGCCACGGCGTATAAATTGGTCGGCAGCACTCGCCACGCCGCCCAAGCGCGAGCCATCCAGCGCAACGCATTGAGCATCTCGCGCAAGATCGGTTGATCGCTATTCAATGCCTCCTTGCTTGCCGTCTCGCTCGTGAATATCTTTATCGGACAGATCGTGACGGCGGGCTTTGTCGCATCGATTATTCAGATCCAGACGACAGAATGGGCTCGCGAGGATATCCTCCACGTGACTAGTTGGAAATTGTGAGCGGAGCGCCACCCCAATTGCTTGCCAATTGGTAAAGGCACCGCTTTCGGCGAATTCGAAGGCCTTTTTTCGGATTCGCTCGCGCCGCTCCATCGTGTCGGTGTCGATCATATTCTTCATAGTCGTCCAGCTTCAGTGCGAATTAAAACTTGAACTGCAACGGCGTGAGGCCCCGTACGGCTTGCGCCAGCCAGCGCATCTCCTCGGCAGTGACCTTGGCGCCCGGCCGAGGACCGGCTCGACGAGCAAGGCGCTTTGTCCGCCGTTGGCGAAGTCGGCCAGCCAACGATAGACGCTGCGTTCGTTCACCCCGCAGGCCGCCACTACACTCGCCACGTCCTGTCGTTCGCCAACGGCTTCACTGCTTGCTGGCGCATTGCCTGCAACCTCACGTGATCCAGTTTCCGGCCATAGGGATGACGTTTGGATTTCATGCTCGTACTGTCTCGTCATTGTGACAATACTTTGAAAATGTTAGTAAACGCGGTGCGCCACGCGCTAACGGCTTGCCGCACGCTTGCGCACCTGCATTCGCAAAGATACTCATGCGACTCGACATCGACGTTGATATGCATCATATGGTTCTTGGGAGACGGGCTCACCCGTAGAATTGGCGTTGTCACGTTAAGGTACGAGATGCAAGAGCGCACAGGACGTACATTCGCTCAGAAATTGGACGGATCTTGGGTGAGCCTAGTGAAGCGATGCCACCCGGCAGAGCGTGCGTCGAGCTGTTTGCGATAGAGTGATGCACGCAGTAAATGTCGCTTGAGCGCGAAGTGCTGGCGAATCGGTCCGAAGCTCGATAAGAACGCTTGTGTGCGACCAGGATCGCGGAAACCACACATCCGGCGTTCGCGCTCACGCGTAGGTTGATGGCTGTTTTCGGCACCGTCTCGTAACTGACAACGACAGCGCGCTCGAACAGCAGTTCTTCAATATCACACAGGCTAAATTGGAACCAGAAACACCGCCGAACCGCGAGACTAATGATTGCCGCTGGGAAGCGGTGGCCGTGATAAAGCGATTTTCTTTTCTTCATCGAGACATCTTACGTTACAGTGCCCTCGCTAGTCCTGATAGTCGGACATTAACGCAGTTGGGTCGACATCGGCGGTTATTCCCTTCGCGTCATGCCCACCCGCATGACGCGCCTTTTTTCGCTACATTTACTCCTTGGCAGCATGCTTTCTGCTGAGGTGTGAGTGGCCTGCCGTTAAGAATCTAAACGCGGGTTAGCATCGCTCGCGCCGGGTTTTGACGGCGCCGCACCGATCGACTTCCAGCATGCAAGCATACAGCTCAACGCCATGTGGATAAGACGATTGTCACGCGCGGTGAACGCGAAACCGTCAACTGGAATATCTGAGCGGTCATCTCTCGGCGATGCAATGATTGCGACATTACTATAACTGAACGACATTTCAATTCTTTTGATATTAATTGCCTTGCGTCTCTACTGAACGCGAGGCACACTTCTGAAAGCGTGTATAAAGTATTAGATCCGTCGACGAACAATAGATTTGTCAACCCGAGGCCGAACCGCGAGTGCCTATTTGCGCGGGTCTTGCATTCCAACCACGCTAAGCGCACAGGAGGAAAACCCATGGTCCGGCTCACCAATCCCCCGCCTACAGCCACAATTGATGCTTGCCACATAAACCACAGAAATGAACGCACGCTGCCCGTCACAGAACCAATAGCATATAGACTGCAGCCGGGTAGGCGATTAGCACGAGAACCGCGTAATGCTGGTCAATCATGACGTAAGGCGCAACAACTAACCACCGCCGCACTGAACCTGTCATAGGTGAAGGCATGCTCGCTCATTTAATTAATCAGACACATGCTGAAACTAATGAAGCAAAGTAATGCTCTACACGAGTCAGATCGCCCGGTGCCAAAGGGGCATCAAGCTGAAATTCAAGCCCCCTCTGACGACGAGGGCCTGGAGATCTCGTCAGTTGCAGCCGGTCGGATCCTCGACGCGATTCGCGATCTTGCCCCGGACATGCTCGCGCGCGTAACCGAAATCGAAGCCGGACGATGCATGCCGTCCGACCTTATCGAGAAATTGCGATCGATCGGGGTGTTCCGCGTGTTCGTGCCACGCAGCCGTGGAGGATTAGAGTTAGATTTGCCTTGGGGAATGGAAGTGATCAGCGCGTTGGCTCGGCTCGACGGGTCAGTCGGCTGGACCGCGATGATCGGCATTTCATCGGCAATTATGAGCCCTCGATTGCCGAGACAGACTTACGATCTGATGTATCAGGAGAAGTCGGACATCATCATAGCTAGCGTATCCATGCCTGGAGGCACCGCCGAGAAAGTGCCAGGTGGGTGGCAGATCAGCGGCCGTTGGCCGTTCGCCAGTTGTTGCCGCAACGCCGACTGGATGGCGGGTCTGTGTGTCATGTCGGAAGGAGGAAAGCCACTCCTTGGCCCGGCAGGGGATGCCGGGCCAGCCTTGGTCCGGGGTGTCGCCTTGCCGGCCTCGGCTTGGCATATTGAAGACACTTGGCACGCCTCCGGCCTCAGAGGTACCGGCAGTCACCACATAGCCCTACAGAACGTACTCGCGTCGGAGGCCAATTTTTTCGACTTTCCGGCTGGCGCATCATGCGAACCGGGACCGCTTTATCAAGCTTGGCGGCACCTCCAGTCGGTGCTTATTGGCGCGGTCTGCGTAGGCATCGCGGAGGGCGCGTTGTCGGATGTTGCCGAGCTCGCCCAAAGCGGCAGGCAACAACTTCGAGCGCCGGCTCCTATGCGCGACTCGGAGATGGTCTTGGGCGAGCTGGGCCGAATTGAGGCAGATGTGCGTGCGGCGCGGGCGGCCATGCAGGTTCAGGCGGAGAGTCACTGGCGGCACGCCTTGGCCGGCACGCTGAATGGCCAAGCGCTGTACAGCGAGGGCATACAGACTGGAATCTGGATTGCGACGATCTGTGCCCGCGCAGCGCATGCCTGCTTTACCCTGGCCGGCGGTGTCGCAGTGTATGAATCTTCACCACTTCAGCGGCGGCTGCGCGATCTGCAGGCGGCTGCGCAACACGCCATGGTCCACCAGCGGCACTACGCGGAAGCTGGTCGGATGATGCTGGAGCGGGTCGTATGAACGTCAAGGTCGGACAAATGGCCATAGAACGGATCGGGGAACGGCAGGAGGCTTTAGGAGTGGCAGGCCTGCGTATCAGCCTTCCGCATGTCCATACTCAGCGAATTCCAAGCGCGCCAACCTCCCGATCGGTCGGCTTTCCTCCTATATGGTTAGTTATCCGATCGGCGTTGGCAATGCCAGTTCAACCCCTCGCAAGCACACCGGGGCCGCACCATGATGACCGTTATAAGGCGCAACTAAGATGCAGAGTATCCAGCTCGCCCCAAACTACGAGATTTCACGAGTGATCCACGGAGGCTGGCAACTCGCGAGTGGCCACTGCACGCCCCGAAGCGAAGATCCCGTGGCGGACCTGGTGGCCTTCGCGGATGCCGGAATAACCACCTTCGACTGTGCCGACATCTATACCGGGGTCGAAGAACTGATCGGTCATTTTAGAAGGCGCTATCGCGATCTGCGAGGGGAAGAGGCCCTCGCCCGAATCAAAGTCCATACCAAATTTGTGCCGCATTTAGACATACTACGGCGCATCAGCAAGTCTTATGTCGAGAGGGTGATCGACCAGTCACTGCAACGCCTCAACCAGGAGCGGCTCGACCTCGTACAACTCCACTGGTGGGAATACCGAGAGCCACGTTGGATCGAGGTGGCGCTGTGGCTCGATGATCTTCGCCGCGCCGGCAAGATTGATAAGATCGGCGGCACCAATTTCGACACTTACCATATGCTGGAGATCGTGAACGCAGGAGTGCCGTTTACCTGCATGCAGGTGCAGTATTCGCTGCTCGACGGACGTCCAGAGCGGCGGATGGCTGCGGCGGCAGTCGAGTACGGTATCCCCCTTCTGTGCTATGGAACCGTGGCAGGCGGCTTCCTCGCCGACAGATGGTTCGGCGCACCGGAACCGACATGGGAGCTGGAGAACCGTTCGCTGGTCAAATATAAGCGGATTATCGACGACATCGGCGGTTGGGATCTATTCCAGGCCCTTCTGACAATGCTCCGCCAGATCGCGGACCGGCACGGATCCGACATCGCCACAGTCGCCAGCGCTGCGATGCTCGACCGACCGGGGGTGGCGGCCGTCATCATCGGCGCGCGCGACCGCACTCATCTAGCCTCGAACGTCGCCATCTCAGGTCTCACCTTGACCGCCAAGGATATGGACCTTATCACCGGAGTTCTGGCAGAAGCGACGGAGCTTGAGGGGGATGTCTATGGGCTGGAGCGCGACGACCAAAACGGTAATCGCACCCGCAAACCCTGATTCACCTCAATCTAGGCCGGTATCCGGATATAAGTTGGAGAGAGTTGAATGAGAAACGCTTTACCGCCTAAGCGGGCCTTCGGCATCTTGGACGACGACGATTTGCGCAATTGGACAACAATACGTGGACCGCCTCGGGCTAGCCGAAGCCTGTCAACAGCGAGGCTTTTACGCCTACCCTCTGGCGGAGCACCATTTTACGGCGCATTGACGACGCCGTTCCTGTCGAGCGTCGCACAGCGCGCCGCGTAACTTCGTCTCGGCCCTCTAGTCATGCTGCTTATAGCCTTCGTCATCCGCTACTTGCGCTTGAAGAGATCTGCATGCTTTATCACCTGAACGGTGGTGGGTTCGAAACAGCACAGGCTCGGCTCTCTTCCGATCAAGCGAGGTTACTTCGGGATAGATGTGGACGCGGTGCCAGAACGTTACTTCAAAGCAAGCGAGATTCTAATGGAGGCGATAAAAGGTGGCGCCCTTTCGTATCGGGACCACCGTTTTCAGCTAGACAACGGCCCTTTGACTGATGCCCCATCAAGGTCCGTGCCAACCGCCACCAATGGACCAGAGTCTGCGGGCAGGGCCGCTGCAATCGGCGCAAAATTCGCATCCGCAGCGCCCGCGTCGTCTTTCGCAAGTCGGCCCCTGAAATGCGAAAACCCGAGGGCACATCACCAGGGGCCAAGACGAGAGCATAACGGTTGCAAAAGCCGCGTCACTCAATCGAAATTAAGAATTCTCAATGAGGCAATATGGGCTACATCATAAAAACGGATGACAGTGCCAGGCTAAGACTCGGCATCCAAAGCCGGTTATACGAACAGTCCAGTGTCGACCTTATAAGCAGAGCCGGCACGCTTCGCGGAAGGAAGATCCTTGAAGTTGGCTGCGGTAGTGGCGCAATGACACTGAATCTGGCGCGCGCGGTTGGACATCAAGGAACGGTGACGGCTATAGATAACAGTCCGGCGCAGCTAGATGCGTCCCGCGAATTGGTAAGAGAAAATGGTTTCAAGAATGTTCGCTTTTTCGAAGGTGACGTTAATTGCCTAAATCATTTGGATAACTCATATGACTTAGTCTATTGTCGGATGGTGCTCCATCATGTGGCGGATGCTGATCACGCGATTCGTGAAATGGTGAATGCGCTCCGCCCAGATGGCCATTTGCTGTGCGAAGAGCCGGTGATTCATGACGGCTCATTCTCTTTTCCACCGTCTGAAGCAATCGATGAGTTTATAAGAATCTTAAGATCTTGTTTTATCGTGAACGGCCGTGATTACAATATCGCCTTCCGTATGGAGAGTGTTATCAGGAATCTCGGTTTGACAATTGAACATTACCGCTTATATCACCCGTTACTCAATTCAGCCAAAGATAGGTTGCTTTACGCGATGAGCTTGAGTGACCTCGCGCCGCAGATGATCAAAAACGGAATAATCGATCCTTCGTCAGCTTCTGAACTTCATGAGAAACTAGTACACGTGGCGAATTCTGAGACAACAATGACTTGGGCGAGGATGCACAGCGTTCTGGCACGGAATTGTTCAAAGGCTTAGAGACGGCTTCATAAAATTGTTGGGCTTGCTGAAAGGTGTTCCAGCAGATCACCCAACAGCCAGCTTAGAAGGCGCTTTGCAGCTCTGTTAAGGGCTGCGCAGTGGAAGAGAATAAGCAGGGAGAACACGACGAAATGCAAACCAGCCAAGGTTTTGGGCAAACCCTCGTAGTTTCTGGCCAGTCGTCTGAGGCGGTTGAGCCAGCCGAAACTGCGCTCCCCCACCCAACGACGCCGCAACAGTACAAAGCCTTCATTTGCCTCCGGCAACCTGACCACGCGAAGCTCGATGCCTTCATCGCGAGCGGCTTCTGTGGGCTCTTCGCCGGTGTAGCCTTGGTCAGCGAGCGCGATTCTCACCGTCTCCCCCGTAGCCTGCTCGACCTGTCGCGCCAGTTCCCGATCTATGCACGCTCCTGTTCACTCGGCGGCGTGACATGCGCGCCCAGTGGTTGCCCAAATGTACGCACGGGCAGGGTATATGAGCTTACTACCCGTCATAGCCTGCGCGTGGACCACGCTACCACTTCGACTGCAGAGCGCGTCCATCGAGAATGCCCCCACTGACCCCGGCGATCGTGCGTCACGCAGATAATCAACCGCAGACACTTACCATTTATTTGAAACAGCCTGCCTGGAACCAGCGCTGCGTCTACTGGTAGACCGTCTCCCAAGGCGGAAAGTCATTGGGGGTTAGTTTCCCCAGTCTGGCCTACCGCCGCAGCCCTCTCCCATAGCATCGGACGCCGGATTTCGACGAAGTAATACGATTGATTCGCGAATTATCAACTTCACAAGTCTAACGGACTCCTAGTGTCTGACTATCAAAGCATTCTTGTTTATTACGACGGATCGGAAGAAAGCCAGCAAGCTCTGAATCGTATTCCCGAGCTGCGCTGGCAAGGAGCGGGTGAACTCCATGTGCTTGCTGTTGCCGACATTTCCACTGCACTCATATCGACAGCTGGGATCGTGACCGACCTTGCTTATTCAACATATTTAAGCAATACATCACAGTTGCTGGACAACGCGCTTTGTCGTCTGAAAAGCGAAGGCATTAGGGCGAGCGGCTACCTTTCTCACGGTACAGTGGTCGACAGTGTCGTGCACTACGCGGAGCGATTGAATGCTGGTTTGATCGTGGCGGGATTTCGCCATCGTCAAGGAATTTCGAGGCTATGGCGTGGCCGCCCTTGGCAATTCGATTTGATCGAGCGTTTGGTTGGCCGAATGGTTGTTATTGTCTCTCAAATCTGACGCCAGCATTGAGGTTCCCTCGGTTTTTCGCCTTCCAGAGTTTTCTGGTTACGCGGCCACATCCTTGGCCTGCTGAGCTTTGATGCAGTCTTGCAGCAACTGAACCGGCGATACAAAGCCGAGCGACGAATGAGGACGACCGCGGTTGTAAAACACTTCAAAGTATCCGAACAGGTCCACCATCGCTTCCTGATGGGTACGGTATCGCGTAGCATGCCCCCGTTCGTTCTTCAGGCTGTTGAAGAAGCTCTCCGTCGGGGCGTGTCCCAACAGTTTCCCTTGCGGCTCATCGAGCAGCACATACCGTATTGCGCCAGCTTGCGCTGGAAGTCGTCGCTGGCATATTCGCCACCCCTGTCCGAATGGTGCAGCGCGCCGGGCTCGGGCTGGCGTCGGAACCATGCCATTGTCAGCGCGTCCGTCACGATGTCAGCCGTCATGCGCGGCTTGATCGATCAGCTGACAACTTCCCGCTTAAACAGGTCCAGCACGATCGCAAGATACAGCCAGCCCTCATCGGTCTAGATGTACGTGATGTCCGATGTATAGACCTGATTCGGCGCTGTCGGCGTGAAAATCGCGCCCCAGCAGATTTTCCGCGACCGGGAGCTTGTGCTTCGAGTTCGTCGTGACAGGGTAACGTCGCTTGTGCCGAGCCCGCATGCCGTTCTCGCGCATGAGCCGCTCGACCCGCTCCTTGCAGGCCGGAAAGCCGCGTGCGCAAACTTCCTCGGTCATCCGTGGTGAGCCATAGGCGTTCTTGACCGCGGCGTGGATAGACTGGATCAGGGCGAGCAACTGGGCCTCTGTGAGACGCTCGCGCCCGGGCGTGCCGCCGCGCATCCACGTCCGATACCGACAGGACCCGCACAGCGCCGACAGCGGATAGTGCCGGCGATGCGAATCAATCCGGGCATACTTCACAGGAGGTCCTTCACGAACAACGCCGCCGCTTTTTTTTCCGATTTCAAGTTCCATCTGCAGACGCTTGTCCTCAGCCCCCAGGCGTGAGAACTCCATCTGTTCCGGCGTGGCAGCCTTTGTCCCCGGGACATTGAGTGTGCCTGCCTCATCGGCCTTGACCCAGTTGCGCAGCGACTGGTGGGAAATCCCCAGTTCACGAGCAACATCCCGCGCGCTTTGCCCGTCCTTCACTCGCTTTACCGCGATCGTCCTGAACTCAGCGGTGTATGCCTGCTTTGGTACCTTGAACATCGATTCTTTCCTTCCTTCGGGTCGAGTTTACACATGACCTACTGGAAGGCGAAAATTCTGGGGAAGCTCATATATCCTTATGTCTTACTGTGTCACATAATTAGTTGCGCGCTCTATTGCCGCGCAGGAAGAGAGCCATCGTTGCATGAGTCTTTGTCCAAGCAGGATGCGCAACGTAGTGATGGAATCAGGAATGTGGCGTTGAGCGCGCTGGACTGCCCCGCGGGATGTAATCCGGAGGAAGGGCAGGCAGCGCGCGTTCAAGGAAGTTTTTTATCGCGTCCATCTGGTCGCATTCGGAGTCGCTGAGCCATCAGAAACGCATACGAGGCGATACTCAGTGTGGCGTGGTGGTGAAAGCCACGCCAGCCCCTCCCTTCATGATGACCGAGCCCAAATTCCTGTTTCAGGTCCTGATAGTCGCGCTCGATGCGCCAGCGCATCTTGGTCACGAACACAAGCTGCTCAAGTGTCGCTTCCTCGGGGGCGGTAGCGAGAAAGTATTTGAGCGGCTCCGTTTTGCCATCGGGCCATTCGATGAGCAGCCATTCTTCGTCGCGGACGGCGCTTCGCCAATAGTCGCGATGTGCGGGACGAACCCGTACGGCGGCAAAGCGTGAGGATAGTGCTGCGTTGCTGCCTTCCCGCCAGGTTACGGATTGCCAGGCGTTCACGGGTAATTGCATGTCCAGCTCCTTCACGGCGATCGGCTCGTGGCCGGGCGCACGGCGCAACAATGTCGGCGGCTTGCCGCGCCCGCTCCAGGGCTTGGGCGGAAGCGGCTCCATACCGGGCGCCCACACTGAAGTGCCAGGCCGGATCCCTACCGCATACAACAAACCCAGTTCAGTTATGCTTTCCCGAAAAGCGGTTTTATCGCCGTACCCGGCATCTGCGAGCACAATGCCCGGTGCAATGCCGGATGCTATAGCCTCTCGAAGTTGGGCCAGCGCAATCTGTGGTTTCGTCTCGAAGGTGAGATCGTCGGGAGTGCCGGCATAACGCGCTCGTTCACGGTCGTCAATCCATTCCTTGGGGACATACAGCTGCCAGGCAATCAGCAGACTGCCGCGTTGCGTCGCGATCGACAGGCTTACGGCGACCTGACAGTTGTCCTGCTTTCCGAGCTGCCCGCCGTACTGACGTGCCACCTCGACCGAATGACGTCCCTTCTTTGGAAAACCGGTGTCGTCAATAATCCAGTAATAACCGTTCTCTTCGGCTGCGTGTGCGTCTAACGCAGGCATCACCCATTCTCGTACCCGCTGCAAGACCGCACGGTCAGACCAGTCTGCCCTGGCTACAAAGTGGTGGAGAGACTAGTGCTTCGCACTCGCGTGAAGTGGGTCAATGTGCGCGGCCATTGGCTCGACACTCTTGCGCGACAGGGGCAAAACCAAGCCCGAACAGTAGCCGCTGAGGCCGGCATGGCGATCGGCATGCCCTAACGCCTGCCCAAGATGATTCGGATATGTCTCAAATTCGTCGACATCTTCTCTCATCGATCGCCCGAAGTCTATAGTATTCAATGCGACCAGGTATCGCTTTGCCGCAAACAGATTTTGTGACACAGTAAGACTTCTATGGTGCAATGGAAGTCAAGCCCTTTCGCGATCCGTTTTCCCGTCAGTTATCTCCCGAGCGCGACAGGTGGTTATCCACGGCCGGCCGGCGGGGTCGTCTGTTACGACCACGACGCTGGCCGTGGACAACCTGCTCGATCAGATGTTTTGCAATCCTCCATATCAAGCGAGAACAGTAGTGAGGTCGGGGTGTCTGAAGTCCGGGCACTTGACCGGACCAACTTCTATCCGTTCCGGCACGAGACCGGGCACCACATACCGCATGCGCAAGGCACTGGAACCGCCCCTTATGGACGCGCCCCATCTAGAACTACGGTCACCTGCGAAGGTGACCCGCTTACTGTCCGGGCGCGCCGAACCTTCAAACGCTGCTGCCGCTCGACGTTGGCTACTCAGGTCGCTGTCACCTTCTTCGCAGGGGCTTGAGGGTTGCCCCGAGGGGAATCTCGCCGAATGCGCCATAGCGCGACCGCCAGACGTCTGGCAAGTGCCACAATGCCGATGCGTCGCATACGCTTGTCGCCGCCTGCAAAGCGCTCGTTGAACCAATCGCTTAGCTGGCTGCTGGGCTGGAAGCGCAACCAGTTCCACCATCAGCCATCGCGCTCGCTTGTTGCCGATCTTGCTGATGCCCTGCTCAACTTCACTGGTGCCGCTGGCATAGGGCGTCGGGGCTAAGCCCAGGCAGCCGGCCACTTCACGGCGGTTGTGAAACTGCCGCCAACCAAACAGTTCCCTGATCAGGACCCAGGCACTGCCGGTGCCGATACCCGCAAGGAGCGCGAGCCGCGCAATCGCGGGTTGCGCACCGCTGCGCACTTCGCGCTGCTGCTGTACCTCGAGCGCCCTGATCTGGCCTGGCAGCGAGCAACAGCCGTTCGAATTCGCGTTCGATCTCGGAGCGCAGGGCAGGCAACAGCTGTGCAGTGTGCTGCGTCCACCAGTGCGCCCACGCGCGGCCACCGATTCGCTCGGGCCGCAGGTTGTGGAGTACAGCAGCGAGCGGATGCGGTTGCTATGGGCAGTGCGCTCCTGCCTCAGGCGAGCGAGTTCACGGTGTACCCGCCGCTCATCTTCCTGTTCGGGGGTGGGGATACGTGCGACCGCCCAAGCCCGGCGCTCACCACCGTAGTAACGCATCAGCATCGACAGAAGCTTGTCGCTGTCGAGACGGTCGGTCTTGACGCGACGTCTGCGCCGGTTCACTTCGATACTGGCTGAATCCACCACCAGGTTCGTGATCTGATGTGCTTCCAGGCAGCGGCGAAGCCAGAAGCCGTCACGCCCGGCTTCATAACAGCTGCGCACCGGGGCATCGATGGTCAGATGACAGCGCGCTTTGGCTTTTGAAATCGCCGTAAAGACCGCGGCCGTATCGCCAGCGGCCACTGTGCAGCGGCTCGGGAGTGCACTCCATCGCCCAGCGAGAGCTTCCAGTTCTTGTCACCCAGTTCAAAGGCGACGTACAGCGATCCGGTGATGGTTGTATCCTGCCCATGAAGGGCCGTGCGAGGCGCATTCATTTGCGTACCACCTCGGAAAACGGGTGTCGGAATCCTCGTTTTACTCCAGGAGGCTTACTTCCGCGGCCCTTCCCTAGTATCTAGCAGGCTGTTGAAATACACCTCACTGATGCGCGGGATGCCTTTCCAAAGAGTCGCTGCGTCGGTTGGGTTTGTGTCGATTTGTTACCGGGCGCTCCCGCGCAAGCCCACTCCTGCCGAGAAGCGTGCGGTCGGTTCCGTCACTTCACAAGACGTGCATTCTAGCGCTCCGATCTTACCGCGACAAAACCATTTACCTGCAGAACAAGCTTTTTCTGGATCGCGAATCATCGATATGATTGATGCGCTCAAAAATATTAATGGCTCATACGAAGCGGATCTGCGCTGTTAGGATTCTCCCGTCGTTGCCACGAAGCCGAGTATGAGCGAAGATTTAGATGCCGTCCAAGCGAATCGTATCGACACCGGGCTTGAGCCAGTTAACGGCGATGCGTTTGATGCTAACGCCCTTGGTTCTGAGCCGTCTTCGCAACGTTTTTCCAGCGTGCTCGCGCCTGCCATGGCTATCGCATCGATGTGCAGCAGCGTGCAGCTTGGTGCTGCATTGTCGCGACCCGTGATGATCCGATACGGTACGCTCAGCACGACTTGGCTGCGTCTTTGTTTCGCGGGATTGGTACTCGCGATCGCGATGCGACCGCCGCTCCATGCCTACTCCCGACAGCGCTGGATCGCCGCTCTCGTTCTCGGTAGCGCCATGGCCGGCATGATGCTGTGCTACTTCGAAGCCGTGCAACGCGTGCCCCTTGGTCTCGGAGTCGCCATCAGCTTCATTGGCCCCCTCTTCGTCGCGATGGCCGGCATCCGCAAATTCCGGATGCTAGTGTGGTGTGGCCCATGGTGGCGATGGTCGGCGTCGTCCTGATTGCGCGGCAGGGCGGCATATGGACCACCTCGCTCGCCGCGCTGGTCTTTCCGATTGGGGCTGCGCTCGGCTGCGCAACCTACATCGTGATGATGAAACGAGTCGGCACGCTGTTCGATGGCCTGCAGGGGCTCTCAATGTCGCTGATCGTCGCGGCCCTTGTCACCACGCCGTTTGGTCTTGCGCAAAGCGGTGGCCATCTGCCCCGCCGCTCAACTGATTGACGCCGCATATCTCGCGGTACTCGTGCCGCTCCTGCCCTACGTACTCGAAATGTTCGCGCTGCGGCGCATGACGGCGTCCGCGTTCGGCATTCTGATGAGCGTCGAACCCGCCATTGCCGCCGCAATCGGTTTTATCGTCTTCGGTCAGCCTATGACGGGCTTGCAAAGCATCGGCACGTTGCTCGTGGTCTGCGCCAGTACAGCCTGCTGTCGCCAAAAATAGGCCAGTGTTGCCGGCAATTGGATCGTCGTCTCGCACTGCATTTTTTTCCAAGTCTTCGAATGTTGCCGAGACACTAACTAGGGATGGTTCGCTTCGTCGTTGTATGTGTCGCGCTCGCGATGCTGTTTCCCTTCATGTAGTTTTACTGGAGACTGAAAATGGCCCACCAAGATCGTGCCCGTTTCGAACCGGTTGCAGACTGTGAAATGCAGGCGCTCTTTTCCGCCTCGCCCGACACCGCCGCGTTTCACCGCGGCGAACGGATCGACCGCGAATACTATCGGCGGCATCTCGTCGAGACAGTGCTGCGCATCCGCCTGAACAATGAAATCGATGCATTCGCGCTCTACAAGATTGGCTTCAAGGACAATCAACTCGCGCAGATCCTCTCGCAATACCTCGCCGAGCAATACGGCCACGAAGGACTCTTTCTGCGCGACATCAAAAAATTTGGCCTCACCGCCGAACGGATTGACACCATTCAGCCGCTCCACTCGACCAGCAAGCTGATCAATTACTTGTATCTCAGCATCGAACGCGATGGCCCGTTGCCGACGATGGTGTGGAACTGGTTCGTCGAATGGTATTCGGGCCGCTACAATAAGACGATCACCGAGGCTGCGGGTCGAGCCTTCGGCCACCACACCGTTAAGGGTTCACTTGGCCATATCCAATACGACAAACCGCGCGACCGCGACGGTCTGATGTGCGCCTCCCTCCAGCGGGCGATCGACGGATGGGGTGGCATCGACAAGGCCGAAATGCATCTGCGCAACTTGCTTGGTCGGCGATTACTTCGACGAACTGAAGGCAGAAACCGGGCGCCAGTCGGAGGTGGTCGTCGCATGAGGAGCGCATCATGGCTACTGTCGTAGTAGAGCCCGTCTCATCGGGCACCGCGCCGGTCGCTGCAGCGCAGCGGCTCGGGCATCCGGTACACGCGTTCTGCGCAGATACTCGCATCGTGCCGCCAACGCACCTACGGACCGTCGCGTCGCTGACGAGTGTCGACACTGGCTCGGCTGATGACGTCGCTGCGGCGGTGCGGACAGTCGGAGGCATCGACGCGCTCGTTGCCGGCTTTGAGTACGCGGTCGACATCGTCGCGCAGACGGCCGCACAATTGGGCTTACCTCATCTAGCGCCCGAAGCGGCCGCGCTCACAACGCGACAAATACCGTTGCCGTCGGCGACTTAGCATGTCCGGGCTCGCCGTCCCGCGTTTCGCGTCGATCGCGAAGCGTGGCGACGTCGCCCGCGCGGCGGCGCACGTCGGATTTCCTGCCATAGTGAAGGCGGTCGATGGTTGCGGCAGCCTACTGGTGCGCCGCGTCGATTCCCTCGCGCCGTTGCACGCGATAATCCGCAGCGTTGCGAATCGATCTGTGCCGGACATGGGCCGCGAAGTCGGTCAAGCGATGATGCTTGAAAGTATCTCGACGGCCCCGAGTACAGCGTAGAAGGCTACGTCGGTCCACTCGGTCCGCGCGTGCTTGCCGTTACCGAAAAGATCCTCGGGCCCGAGCCGTACTTCGTCGAGATGGGACATGTGGTCGACGCTACGCTCGACGAGCGCGACCCAGCTCGGCTGAGCGCGTATGTCGAAACGGTGGCGAGACAGATCGGCTTGACGCTGGGCGTGTTTCATGCGGAAGTGCGCATGACGCGCGACGGTCCCACGCTGATCGAAATCGCCGTGCGGCTCGGTGGCGACCGGATCTATCGGCTCGTTGAGCTAGCTAAGTCAATCTCGATTACTGTCAACGCTACGCGCAGACCAGTACTGCCGATGTTCTTATTGGATACACGGCTGCCTGTAGTCGCTGAACGCCTCCCCATGTCAGAGCTCCGCATTGCAGCTCAGAAACCACAATGAGGCCCGGCGCAATAGCTACCAGTATTCGTCTTCTCGAACATTCCAGTGCTTGCACTCCACGCTGGCTCGCCTGTTGCCCACCGCCTACAAGGCAACACCGTCACCGAAAGACCCTTCTTCCCCGGAATCAGTTGACCGCGACAGTTCGCTTTAACGTTGTCCGAGTTTTTGTCGAAGAAGTGCCACATTGCGCGTTATCTATATAACAATCCAGACATTCCCGCCTAGTGCATTCAGGTCGCGGCAGACGCGCTAACTCATTCGGAATCAAGGATCGGGGGCTTGGGTCTGTGGTTATGCCGGCAGACAGAACAATCCCTCGACGAGAAGGACCCGGGACGCACTCTCAGTTAATGCCGAGTGGATTCGGTCCTGCGAAAAAAGACCTGGTACCGGCCTTGTGTCACGCGGCAGCTTTCGCGCTTGCCCGCGTTGCTGGTTTTCTAACTCCTCGCCCGTGGAAACTAGCGCATTCGGATCGCCCCCCGGCAACGGGCGCGTATATCTTCGATCTCCCTTTCCCGGGACTTCTTCCTCGCCGATGCAATCAGGTCGGCACATTGGCACCGATTTTGCTCTGAGGTAACCCGCCCGGCGGATGCAATAGTGCTCCGGCAAACCAAATCGCGACTTACGAAGGAGACTTGACCATGGCGTTATTGGAACGCGTCGACTGGTACGACATCGCCCGCGCCAACAATTGGACCCCGTCCTACGTGTCGGATTCGGATCTCTTTCCCGACATCATGTCTGGCGCACAAGGTATTCCGATGGTCCAATGGGAGAGCTACGACGAGCCGTACAAGACGTCGTATCCCGAGTACGTCCGTATCCAGCGCGAAAAAGACGCTGGTGCCTATGCTGTGAAGGCAGCCCTGAATTGCTGCCGCAGCTTCGAGGATACCGATCCAGGCTGGCTTTCCATCCTTAAGGCCCATTACGGCGCCATTGCACTCGGCGAGTATGCGGCAATGAGCGCCGAAGCACGCATGGTTCGCTTCGGCCGTGCACCAGGGATGCGCAACATGGCCACCTTCGGCATGCTCGACGAAAACCGTCACGGGCAGTTGCAGCTCTACTTCCCTCACGACTACTGTGCAAAAGACAGGCAGTTTGACTGGGCGCACAAGGCCTGTCACACGAACCAGTGGGGTGCAATTGCCGCCCGCAACACATTTGACGACCTTTTTATGTCCCGCAGCGCGATCGAGATCGCGGTTATGCTCACCTTCGCGTTCGAAACGGGCTTCACCAATGTACAGTTCCTCGGTCTGGCAGCCGACGCAGTCAACGTCGGCGATTTCACTTTCGCAAGCCTGATCTCCAGCATTCAAACGGACGAATCGCGACATGCGCAAATCGGCGGCCCGGCGCTGCACATTCTGATTGCAAACGGCCGTAAGACGGAGGCCCAGAAGCTCGTGGATGTCGCAATCGCACGGACATGGCGCCTGTTCTGTCTGCTCACGGGATCGTCGATGGACTACGCCACGCCGATCGAGCACCGCAACCAGTCGTTCAAGGAATTCGCGCGCGAGTGGATCGTCAGTCAGTTTGAGCGGACACTCATCGATCTCGGCCTCGATTTGCCCTGGTACTGGGACCAGTTGATCAATGAATTCGATTACCAGCACCACGCCTATCAGCTAGGCATCTGGTTTTGGCGTCCCACGGTTTGGTGGGACCCCGCAGCTGGCGTGACGCCCGAATGCCGCGACTGGCTGGAAGAAAAATATCCCGGCTGGAACAACTCGTTCGGCAAGGTATGGGACGTCATTATCGAAAACCTGCTCCTCGGCCGCCGGGAACTTACGATGCCCGAAACGCTGCCTGTCCTCTGCAACATGAGCCAGTTGCCCATTTGCGCCATTCCGGGCGATGGCTGGAACGTGAAGGACTACCCTCTAGACCATAACGGCCGCAGGTATCACTTCAATTCGGAAATCGACCGCTGGGTCTTCCAGCAGGACCCGGTTCGTTACCGCGATCACCTCACGCTCGTCGATCGCCTCCTCGCCGGTCATATCCAGCCACCCGACCTGTTGGGCGCGTTGAACTACATGGGGCTCGCGCCGGGCGAAATGGGCGACGACGCGCACCAGTATGCATGGGTCGAATCGTACCGAGGACCCGTGACAACAAAACAAGCCGCCTGAGGCTGCCACGCAAACGAGGACGACATGGCACTCTTCCATGTGATCTCAAATTTTCAATACGACTTCGTATTGCAGCTGTTGCCGGTGGATACCGGCAATACGATGGATGAAGTTGCGGCCGCCGCCGCGTTCCATTCCGTGGGCCGACGCGTCATCCCACGGCCTGACAAGGTTGTGCGCGTGCGGCGCCAGGGCGCCGGGCAGTTCTACGCGCGCGACGCAAAGCTCGGCGAGACGGATATCAAGCCGATGGAAACGCTCGAATTCATCTTTTGCGACGAATGAGGTCGAAATGAAGTACCAGAAAGTCTGCACGCTCGACGACCTTTGGGCAGGCGAGATGATCGAAGCGGAGGTGGATGGCCGCGTGATTGTGGTGGTGAACTCAGAAGGCGGCGAGCCGCACGCCTTTCGGGGCGCTTGTCCGCATCAGGCGATTCCGCTCGGGGAAGGAAAGTTCGACGGCCGCGTGCTGATGTGCCGCGCGCATCAATGGACCTTCGACGTGAATACCGGCAAAGGAATCAATCCTGGCGACTCCCGGCTTCGCGAATACCCCGCAAAGATCGAGGGCGAAGACGTTCTCGTTGCGGTGGGCAGCGTTGAAACCCTCTTTGCCCATTCCTGAACGTCACAGAGAACCGATCATGACCACCGAAACCACCGCCTTGGCTTACCGCAACAACCGCGTGGGTCCCGTGCTTCGTGCGGGCAGCATTACGGCGGGCGTCATCGAAGCCGCGCACGAAGACAACCCCGGCAAGACGATCCGCGTGGACGACAAATTCGCGTATGTGCGCATCGATACGGATGGCGAACTGATCCTCCGCCGCTCCACGCTTGAGGAAACGCTTGGCCGACCGTTCATGATGTGCGAGCTGGAAGTCAGCCTCAGCTCGTTTTCAGGCCGCATCGAAACAACCGAATGCTACGTGCGGTTTTACTACGAGAAAACGCTTTAACCGGAGACGAGCATGACTGAGCCCGAAGTCCTCAAGCCGCTGAAAACATGGAGCCATCTAGCCGCGCGGCGGCGCAAGCCAAGCGAGTATGAGATCGTCTCGACGAACTTGCACTATACCACCGACAACCCCGACGCCCCCTTCGAACTGGACCCTAACTTCGAAATGGCGCAATGGTTCAAGCGCAACCGCAACGCCTCGCCGCTGCGACATCCCGACTGGAACGCATTTCGTGATCCAGACCAGATCGTCTATCGCACGTACAACCTGCTGCAGGATGGTCAGGAAACTTACGTATATGGTCTCCTCGACCAGTTCTCCACGCGCGGTCACGACGCCCAACTCGCCCGGCCATGGGCGGCCTCGCTCGCACGCGTCTATACCCCCGCTCGCTTCCTGTTTCATGCGCTGCAGATGGGCTCAGCGTATCTGGTCCAGATGGCCCCCGCTTCCACGATCTCCAACTGTGCCGCATACCAGACCGCTGACTCTCTGCGCTGGCTCACGCACACCGCGTATCGCACCAAAGAACTGTCCCTGACTTTTGCGGACCTCGGCTTCGGCAGCGATGAGCGGCGCCGCTGGGAACTCGACCCGCCTTGGCAGGGCTGGCGAAAACTAGTTGAAGAAGCACTCACCGCGTGGGACTGGGCTGAATGCTTTGTCGCGCTAAATCTCGTGGTACGCCCGGCAGTGGAAGAGACCGTATTGCGCGGCCTCGGCGTCACGGCGCGCCAAAACGGCGATATCCTACTCGGCCTTCTTACCGATGCGCAGCTCATTGACACCGAGCGGCATCGGCGTTGGGCCAAGGAGCTCGTTCGCATGGCCATCGAACAGGAAGGCAATCACGCCGTGCTGCGTGCGTGGGTGCACAAATGGGAGCCGCTTGCCATTGACGCCATAACAGCATGGTGCGCCGTCTTGCCGGACGCACGCGGAGCTAGCGCACGCGCGAAGGTAGCCACGCGCGAATTCCGGCGTTCGATCCGACTGTGAGTCAATAGGCCTTGAATGAAGGAAGTGTCGTCGGAAGCCCGCCCGCTCCGACAATTTGGGGAACGTCAAACGTAACAACACCTAGAGCGGAGCTTTAGATCATGAGGACAATCCTTGCAGCTTCGGCGATTGTATGCACCCATCTGCACGATTACCTAAGCCAAGACCATCGGCAGCGGGCTCACGGAGGCGGGCACGCTTCGAGCAAATGTATCGGTGTCGTGGCTTGATGATCCCGGCTAGCCCTTGCTCCGAATGAATGATGTTGCGGCGTGAGCCCGAGCCAAGCGGCAAGTTTCCCTGGGCGTGTCGATGTCTATCGTTTGTAGGATCCGTCCGTCTGCTCCGACATAAGCGACGGGCTAATTAATCAGTATTTCCTTTCCAAATAGGAAAAATATGAGAGTTCTTTGTGAAATTCTTATTCGTGGCACGTTGCTGCTATCTTTTCTTTATGGGGTGCCGGCCCATGCTTGCCTCTCAAAAGTTATCCCGGAAGCGGATCGAAGATACGACGTATTGAATAGCAAAATATTCTATACAGGGCCCGTTACAATTCAAAAGGCGAATGACTTGATAGCGGCGCTGGACGAGTTGAACGCGAAGTACCCGAAGCTAAAATCGATCTATCTATACATCGACAGCGGTGGTGGAGATACGGACGCGGGGTATATTACTTACCGCGCCATCCAGAGTTCGAGGGTTCCGGTAATAACAGTTAATTTAGCCACGGTGATGTCGGCTGCTACGATGATGTTTTGCGGCGCTCAGGATCGCCTCTCCTTTCCTGGGGGACGCTTTATTCTGCACCCGCCAAGCATAGACCTGAGCAACAGGTTTCAGCCGGATCAGCTCAATGTTGCCACGGAAAATTTGGATACCGTCAAGCAAATGCTTTCAGATATCTACAGAAGTTGCACCAACCTGAACGGCAAGGAAATAAATTCAATGATTTACAGTGAAAATAACAGAAAGGTTCTCAGTCCAGATGAGGCTTCTGCAAATGGAATGGTGACTGGCATAGCTCATGAGATTATTGATGCACCGGTGTCCTACTATGTAACGGATCGCGCAAAGTAAGCTTTCTGGGATGGACTGGCTTCCGGTCGCTTTGTCATTAAACAAATCGAACTTGCGCCGGCATTCATGTGACCGAATGCCGGCTCGATCGCACCGCAATCTTGTGGCCCCAATGAATAAATGCGCGCCGGCAAGCTGTTTGCGATAAAGTGAGGCACGTAGGACGCGTCGCTTGAGAGCGAAATGCTGATGGACCGGACTGAAACAATCGCCACCATCACGGAACGCGGTTTCCAGCCGTTCGCATTGCGCTAGGCGATCCTCGATCGTGTTGCGGTGTTCATTGAACGCCAGCCGCTGTCGAACTTGCGCGTGCTCAAGCGGCGTCGGTGTGTCGGCCCCCAATCCGCACGTCCAATGTAGTTCACACCATGCTGGAGCAGGAACGATTTCAGCCCGCATCGCAGCTGTTTAAGGTCTTCTCGCGCCGATGACCAAGCACTGGCCAGATCGCGACACGCTTCATCTTCCGCCGCATGGCACATGCACCGCGGACAGATCGCCCGCTCGCAGCGAACGCACCAGCTTGATGGCGTCACGCCGGTCGGTCTTGACGGGCTCGCCGGGTTTGCGCGGGATGAGCGATGGTGCACATACAACATGTCGAGGCCTTCTGCATCAGTCGCCGGCAAAGGCCATAGCCGCGTGGAACTGCTTCGTAGACGATGCGGATGCGCGTCGCTTTGAACTGCAGTCGTTTGCATAAGCGATCATCTTCCATCTGTGACGTGCCGATCTTGCCGAGCAGTTCCACATCGCTCATACCGACCGCATAGGCAACCATGATCGAATCCTTATGAACGTCGCGCCCTACATACAACGTGCTATCGTCTTGCATGCTAGCTTCCGTGCCGGAAACAGTACCTGTTTGGCACCAGTCCCCCGTCCAGGCAGCACACTCGCGCCCGCCGCGAAATGCCTTCTTGACATTCCTGTCTTCCTTTTTCCACTCGCGCATACGTCGCTCGATCCGGGCGATTTGCTCATCAAATCCGCTCAATCCGTTCCACTACTAGCGCAGCGTGTCCGTCCACGCGGCAGGCATCCGCCGCGCTACGTAAGGCAGTAGACCTTGCTCACCGTTCCCTGGAACAGTGCTTCGCGCTCATCGGCGCCAGCTTGCGCAGTCAATTTCCTGAAAGCGTTCCAACCGTTTCTGAATGGGTGGCATCCCTTATCGACAGGGAAATTGCTCTCGCACATGCAGCGCTCCGCACCGAACGCTTCGATACACGTATGCATCCAAGGCTTCCACGCGTGCGCCAGCTCATCCGATGACGGCGGACGTTCGCCCTTTTCAAACGCGAAGCCATTCATACGCATGCCGAGGCCACCAAGCTTCACATAAACATTCGGCAACCCGGCGAGCATGCGCATCGAACGGGACCAGGCATCGAACACTTCCACGCGCTGATTCGCATAGCACGCGATGCGGACGACACCGCCGCAATGGTTGATGATGAAAGGTGTATCCGGAAAGGCCTTTGCCATGTCGAACAGCTCCGGCAATTGCGGAAAGAATAGCCATGCGTCGTACGACAGGCCCAGCGGAGCCAGTTGTGCAACGCCCGCCCGATAGTCGGGGTCAAGCAGCAGCCCTCGCGGCGGCGCCGAAAAGGGATTGGCGAGTGTCTGGTCCGCGTCCCATGTAACGAGATGTCGAATGCCACAGAACCGGCCATCGCCGGCGTGCAGTTCCGCTCCGAGAACATCGCGCACCGCCGCGCCCCGTCGAAGATCCGCGTAGCCGATCATACCTTTCGCTACCTGTGGCTTGCCGCCTTGCAACGCCGCGGTGACGCCAGCCACGTATTCGATTTCGCCGACCGGGCGCAACGACTCCGGACCAGAGGCGCGATACCGTGTCAGCGCCTGCATGAACACGGAGGCGGTGATGTTATGACCCGTGCGCGCGTCCTCGAGGTACTCGTCGAGAAGGTAGGTCCAGCCCGGTCGTTCGTAAAAGTGATGATGCGCGTCGATGATCGGCATATCGGGTTCGAGCGCCCCTTCGCCACCGGAGGCGAGCCAGTCGGCACTAACGGGGCAGCTAGTTGTTGGTTATACTCACGGAATGCGTTTCCTCTTTTGCAAATGCAAGACGCGCGCTGATAGCGGGCAACAACATCGATGTTGCGAGAGCGCCGAGGACCTGAGGGCGTCGGAACGAGGGACGTGGCTCCATTCTTAATCTCCGCGACCGAAGGCGTAGAGGGAAAAGGTCAGCAAGGTCGTGATACCCAGCACGATCGAAAGACCAGAAGCCGGCCTCGCCGATGCCCAGCAGCAGCCGGATCGCGTAAAAGCTCTTTGGGCCCACGGCCAGCGCTGTTGCCGCTGCGAAGAAGCCCCACGTGATCACGATTCGCGCGAGCCAGCGCGGCCCACCGAAGCGGTACAACGCCAGGTTGCTCGGAACCTCGAACACGCAGTACCCGGCGAACATGATGCCCGCGCCCCACCCGAACTGTGTGGCGGTCAAACCAAGATCGCGATTCATCGTCAACGCCGCGAAACCGACGCTCGTGCGATCCAGGTCGTTGAAGAAGTACGCAAGCGCGATCAGCGGAATGAAACGCCACGCCGCCTTCCTGACCGCGGACTGCACATGAGCGGACGCGAACGCGCTGCCCGTTGCGATGTTTGATGAGATGGATGTCATGTCGTTTCTCCGCGCGGCGGCCTCTCCTGCTTCCGCGGCTCGATGATTCCATGTGTCTTTCGTGTTACGTGGCTGCTTCAGGCGCTGGCGAGTTCGTTCGCCGAAGGCTTCGACGCATCGCCAGGCTGCCTGTACGCACACTTGAGGACACCGAACTCGGTCAATTGCCTCACATCCTCCGGCCTGTATTCGAGACCCATCAGAAGCGCTCGCGTGTCCTCACCCAGTGAGGGCGGTCCCGCGCGCAGTTGCAAGCGCTCGCCGCCGAGCGTCAAGGGCCGCAGCGGCGTCCTCGTCTCGATGGGCCGCCCTGCGCCACTGGCATCGGACGGCAAAGTCACCTCGGCGAGCCCGAAAGCGTCGCAGAACAGTGCCCATTGGGTATCGGAGACCACCACCAAAAAATCTGCTCCCCGTTCTTGACCGAAAACACGTCGTAGACAGCCCACGCGAAAATGCGGTTCGGCATCGGCGCCGCGGCCTGGCCCGTCACGGCAAACTGCATCATGTGCTGGGCTACGAGGAACACATTGTTCTCGAACAACGCGCAGGGCACTTCCTGACCGCGGCCCGTGCCTTCGCGTTGAGCCAGCGCCGCCATTGCGCCGAACATACCGCCCATGATGTCGTTGACGCTCGTCCCGGCGCTTAGCGGTCTGCCCTCGGGCCCCGTCATGTAAGCGAGTCCGCCCATCATTTGCACGACTTCGTCGAGCGCGGTGCGATGATCGTACGGGCCGGGCAGAAACCCCTTGTGCGACGCATAGACGAGACGTGGATTGACCCTGGAAAGCGCGACATACCCGAGGCCTAGCTTGTCCACTCTTGAAGTTTTCGCTGAACACCGCAGCCGCGGCAAGCAGCTTGTGGACGATTTCCACGCCACGCGGGTCTTTCACATCGACCGCAATGCTTTTCCTGTTCCCGTTGAACGTGCCGAAGAAGTCCAATCCGGAGCCGCACAAGGCACGTTCGCTGGCACCGATCCCTGCCCCCCGCGAAATCAATACTCCCAACCGGTCGGATAATCCCAGCCTAGGCCGACGCGGTACCCGTGACCCAGAAAGCCGTGGTTACCTTTGACTACATCGTGAAACGCCGGCGGATTAGCGGCCGCAGTCTTATATATCGATGCGCCGGGGAAACCGAATGTATTGTCACTGGCTGACAGCAAGCGAGCGAAGAGCCCGACGAATCTCGGTGAGGCCAAGCTTGTTCCGCCAAACGGCGAGGCATTGCCGTGCCGTAGATAAGCGCCCCAGTTTCCGCCTTTGCATCAAAGGGAATGTCGGGCACGCCGCGCCCAGATGGACCCGCAGAGGACCTTAGCGCAGATTGCCACGGCGGCATTGGTCCGTAGGGGCGAGTGCCGCCCCCTGTCGCCCACAGGACTCCTTCTTCCACCCATCGTTCCAGACGCATAAGCTCCGCTATGAGTTGTGTAAAGCGCTGTTCCGCCAACAGAAATGACGTGCGGGGACGAAGACGGCAATGAAAGCATCGAAACCGCTCCTGTCCGCTCGTCAGCCGGACTTGAGTGCTGATGGACCACTCCCGGCAGATGTTCAAAAGACAAGTCAACCGAAGTCACAACGTGCATCAAGCGATGAGTCGCATCGTGACGACTCAGACAAGCACCAATATGACTCGCTCACCAACTTCAATTGTTAGCCCGAGCCGGCAGGGATTCACGCAGGCTATCAAGAGAGATATGACGCTCTCCGTCGGCTTCCTGAAGAACTCTGAACACCTTTTGCTCAGCGGGCGTGGAAATGACAAAGTCGTTGTACGCTTTCAGCAGGAGATTTCGATAAACCAAGAATAAGGTTGCGTCGTGATCCGCGGACAGGTCCTCCGACTGTCTGATGTACTGGAAGAAACGCCTTAGTATATGTAATCGACTTACGTCCACCACCTTGTCGTCATATGAGATGGCGAAGAATCGGAAGAAGTCCTCAGCCGACGAAAGCCGGTGCAGTTTATCGATCAGTACTTTCATGTTGTTGCTCCGCATGACAAAGTTGGCCGCAAAGCCGTGCGTAGCGAGGCGGCGAGTTTTATATGCCATCGTTAAGCGCTTTCAAATTGACGAAAGGTATTAACTTGTCTGCGCCTTCTAACTTAGCGGCCGACGGCACGCAAGGTCCGTGCCTGTCCCACCTAAACCTGGAAGGTGTTGTGGCATGCATCGCCATTCCCGATCACCGTAACAGGGGGGGCCGGTCTCACGTTGCCTTTGTCTGAATCGTCGGGATTGTCTGGATTGTGACAGCGTGGCGCGTTGCGCGAAGCGCATCCGCTTCGGTTGCCGGCGAAACTTTACTGAACATGAGTTGGGACGTTGCTGGCGCAACTCAGTCTGCTCGGGCCACTAAGAACGGACTTGGTCGCCGGATAGGTCAATAGTTTATCCGTCACGAGTTTGGTCTGCGAAAGCCAGCGGGGCGATTCGAAGCGTGTCGTTTGGTTACGACTAGAACCTGTCTGATGAGTGACACAGGTCAAGACTACCTTTCCAAGCGTTTGCGGTTACAGCGGTATCGCCTGCGTCGATAAGACTTCCTTTAACACCTTGAAGCTATGCAGTTCCCGTACTCCCGGCAGTTGCAACGCTTGTGCAGCATGCAACCGGTTGAAGCTTTCGTTGCCGCGCGCTCGAACGAGCAAGATATAGTCAAACCTCCCGCTCACTGCGTGGCACGCTACGCAGCCAGACACCTTCTGCGCCGCTTTCTCGAATGAGGCAAACGCCTCGGGCGTCGAGCCGTCCAGCACGATCCCGATTACGGCGAACATGCCCGCGCCTAGAGCCTTCGCGTCGAGCAGTGCGACGACTCTTCGTATCAGTCCCGTCTCCTTGAGTCGTTCCACACGCCGCAGGCACGCAGGAGCACTGCGTTTCACTTTCGCTGCAAGGCTGACAATCGATAGCGAGGCGTCTTGCTGCAAGTGTCTGAGGATCGCGCGGTCTACGGAATCCAAGACGGCTATGCCCTTCTGGGCCACGACTGGATGCTCTATCAATTTCATTTCACTCATCTCCCATCCGAAGAATTAGATGTCATCCGAAAAATGTATCGTTGTTTCATGCGTTATCCGTGCAACTCGCTCTCTCCAAGCGAGAGTCGCCTGCGCCAACCATTCTATTTCTGCTAACTTCGCGCCGTTGTTCCGCCTGCGTTTCCCGAGCGTGGCGCTAGTTTCTCTGTGTATAGGATAAACTTAGTTTAACGTCGAATGTAGACGTCCAAGATCGCAAACTTCAACTGGTTAAAGAGGACGTGTATCGACTCGCGATGAGTCGCAAGGCTCGCGCCCCGGATCTCGCTCACTTGTTTGCTATGGCGCAAGGAGATCTGCACCTTGCCGTTCCGCGCATTGCTTCACTCTTGCACACTCACCTCAGCAATCTAATTCCGTATCTGAGCGATAGTATTGCGAGCGATGTGGCGCAGTACTTGCTTTCCTTCCTCGTGCAGATTCACATTGTAGAGACGGATATAGTTCTCTATTAATTTTCCAGGAAAATCTATGATCTCCCAACGATCAAGCATATCGACAGAACCCGCGTGTGAATTTTTTACGTTCACGGCCCGAGCAGCAAAAGAAGCCGCCGAGCTTGTCGCGCAGAGCCACGAAGCGCCGCTTTATATTCGACTGCGTGCCGAATTTCATGCGGGAAGACAGCCGGAATATTTTATTGTCCTGGTTGACTCCGTAAGCGATTCCGACACGAAGGTGCTTACACAGGGCCTCACTGTGTTCGTGGACGAGACTAACCTACGTTATTTTATCGGCACGCAGATCGACTATGAGGAAGATACCCCGCTTCCGCGCTTCGTGATTGAAAGTCCGATCGCATCAACATCCTGCGGCCGAAGTGAATCATTTTCCTCATGTCCGCGCTAACATCGTAGCAGCCTGATATTTATCCCGCTTGCACGTGGTCTCGATGCAGAACAAGATGGTGAATCGGCGACGCGCGGACCACCGAATGCAATGAGAGTCGTGCAAGCCTAGGTTGGTTTGCGCGCTGGTATCAACAGTACCAGAATGAACGCACTTACGGGTTCATTCAGTCACCTAACACCCGTTGCCCAGCCATATGTGAGTACCGCTGGGCAAGCAATCATGCTGGCATCAGCCTGCGGAGCACCAGTCGCAACTGCGCTGGATTGACGCCATACCGTGGCGCGCACACGCGTACCGGGTTCAATCTCGATGCCAGACGCTGTCGGCAAGAGCCGCGGACTCGACAAGGGTCTCGTCGCTCGCCAGCTTTGATTGGATCCGCAATGCACAGAACCTGATCCTGACAGGGCCACTGGCGCCGGAAAAGACTGCTTGCCTGCGCCTTCGGCCAGCAGACTTGCCGACACGTGCCTTTCCGTGCTTTACGTGGGCTTCGCCCGGCTATTTGAGGTATTGAAGCGACAATCACGCCGGCACGCGGTACTCGATCATTACCAACCAATTTCCCCCAAGCACTGGCGCGCCCGGCTCAAATCGCCCACGCTTCCCGATACGAATTGAGCATCCATTGAGCACCCAAGCTTGCAGCGAAGAGGCGATTCGATGTGCAAGAATGACGCGCCTAGTCCGATCTCGAACAGTCGCGGTAGAATTGAACTCTACGCCGCACTCCCCCTAGCCTGGTCGACTTCACCAAAACGGCCGCTCAACTCGCCGGAAATAGGCAGCTGCACCTCAGTCCTGGACGACGGTTCGAAATCGCAACAAACTTCACGGCGATCAAATTGATCGGGATCGACGTGGCGAACGGGCGGAGCTTCCAGTTCTTCTCGCCCAGCTCAAGAACCATGTCCAGGCGGACACCTAGCGTCGTATTCGTCCACGGAGGGCTGTGTCAGACGCGTCCGTTTGCGTGCTCCTCGGAGAAGATGAGCGCGCGAATCCCGCTCTACACCAGCAGGGCTTACTTCCCCTGCCCTCTTTCATTGCATCAAGTCAATTCATCGAGATTTACAACTTCCAGCAGGGGCTTTTAGAGGATAGTTGCTAATCGGACTACGGAGCGCGGCCATACCCGCGTGCTGTGGACAACTAGTAAAAAATCGTGCGGACCGCGATCCGCCGAGCGGCCGCGCACGATCGCCCACGTCGAGGGCCTGGGCAAACCAAGTCTAGGCAACAATCATTCTGTCATCAGCGAACAATGTCATAACTGTAATCAGTCTTTGCAATGTCGATTGTACTTGCATCGAGCTTTTCGAAGAATTCGTCAAGTAGTGCCAATAGAACGCGCAATCCTCCCTCATATCCCCACGTCGGGAAACGGTGATAGTGGTGCCGGTCAAAAATAGGAAACACGAGTCGCACTAGCGGTGTTCGCGTATCACGCTCCAAGTATTTCCCATGAGTGTTGCCGATCAGGAAATCGACTGGTTCGGTAAATAGCAGCGAGCGCAGATGCCAGAGATCGCGCTTCGGATAGGCGCTGCATCCCGCACCGTATGGCGACGCGTCCAACAACGCCTTGACCTTCTCGGCCCAGCCGTCGTTACCGTTTGTCGACACAATATGCACCGGCTCTGCACCGAGCTCGAGCAGGAATTGCGTGTAACCTAGCATCTGATCGGGATCGCCGTAGAGCGCATAGCGTTTGCCATGGAGAATAGCCTGACTGTCCGCCATTGCATCAACGAGTTGCCCCCGCTCCCTTTCCAGTTCAGGCGGAATCGGTCGGCCCGTGACACGCGATATCTCCATGAGGAAATGGTCGGTACCAGAAACGCCGACTGGCGAATTAAGCACAATTACCTCTTGGCCGTGTTCCGCGATATACTTCGCCGTCTTTTCGCAGCAATATTCTTGAAAAATGAACGTTGCTTTCGCATTCAGGGCACGTTCAACTTCTTCCTTCGTGGTCCCACCCTCGTACATGCGGAATTCGCCATCCGTTGGTGTGTTCCATGTGTCGGAAGGATCGCAGATGATGTTGACGTTCACGCCGAACAGATCGAAGATACGTCGAACCTCCTTGATGTTGCCCACCACGAAACCGTCAAAGCCACCGATAAAGTTTACACTCTCGTCCTGCACACGTATGAGTGGTGTTGCGGTACCGGCCTTGCCGTCCCAGAAGTGTTTGAGAATGCCCAGTAGAGCGTTGTCGTAACCCGTCACATGACTGCCGACAAACGCGGGCGTGTGAGCGAACGGCACGTCGTAGTCTTGCGGAACGCTTCCCTTCTGCTTACTATTCTTGATGAATGCATCGAGGTCGTCACCGATGACCTCTGCCATGCAGGTCGTCGATACGGCGATCATCTCGGGCTTATAAAGGTTGTATGCATTCGCCAGACCGTCGATCATATTATTGAGACCCCCGAAAACCGCCGCGTCTTCGGTCATTGACGAACTCACGCACGACGTCGGCTCCTTGAAGTGCCGCGAAAAGTGTGAGCGATAATAGGCCACGCAGCCCTGAGAGCCGTGCACGAACGGCAGTGTCTTATGAAAGCCGTTTGCCACAAATACCGCCCCCAGAGGCTGGCAGGCCTTCGCTGGATTGATGGTTAGCGAGTCGCGCGCGAAGTTTTTCTGCTTGTAGTCTTCAGTCTTTGTCCATTCGGCAACCTCTCTCACCGCCTCATCAGGATGGTTAAACTCAAAATGTTGCTTCTTGTTTCGCAAAAGCTCCTGATATTCCGGCTCGCGAAAGAGCAGTTCGTGATCGAGAATTTTGTCGCTTGATTGGGGCATGACTCGCTCCTGAATCGATTTCCTGAAGAGCCGTCCGGCGACACGGCCGTACCGCCAACGGGGCCACCTGGCTCACGCTGCCTTTTTCCAAGGTGACTTGGAGAGATTCCAGACAGGACTCGAAATTGCCATGTCCATGTCGCGCGCAAAGATCGCGAATCCGTCGTAGCCGTGGTACGGTCCTGAATAATCCCAACTGTGCATCTGGCGGAAAGGAACACCCATCTTCTGAAAGACGTACTTTTCCTTGATTCCTGAACCTACGAGGTCCGGCCGCATGCATTCGACGAACCGCTCGAATTCGTAGCCGGTCACGTCGTCGTAAATTAGCGTGCCGTCGTGAATGTGATGCGTAGTGCGCTGATAGTCATCGTTGTGGGCAAACTCGTAGCCTGTGCCAATGACTTCCATGCCGAGGTCTTCGTACGCCCCGATGACGTGGCGCGGGCGAAGGCCGCCTACAAAAAGCATCACTTTCTTACCCTCGAGGCGTGGCTTATATCTCGCGATTACCGCATCCGTGAGCAGACGGTATTTGGCGATCACTTTCTCGGCCTTGGTCTTGATCGTGTCGTCAAATCGGCTCGCAATCTCTCTCAAGCTCCTTTCAATCATTGTGGGACCAAAAAAGTTGTATTCGAGCCAAGGGACACCATACTTCTCTTCCATATGCCGGCTTATGTAATTCATTGACCGGTAGCAGTGGAGCAGGTTAAGCTTTGAGCGCGGCGTATTCTCCAGTTCAGCGAGCGTGCCGTCGCCCGACCACTGCGCAATAACGCGCAAACCCATCTCCTCAAGGAGAATGCGGCTTGACCATGCGTCGCCACCGATATTGTAGTCACCGATGATCGCAACGTCGTACGGAGTTGACTCGAGCGCGGAATATTTATTCGGATCGACACGGTCGAACACGCAATCGCGAATCGCATCGTTTGCGAGATGATGCCCAAGCGACTGCGATACGCCGCGAAATCCCTCGCAGCGTACGGGTACGATTGTGTGCCCGCCATACTGTGCGCTCTTCTTCTTCGAAACTGCCTCGATGTCATCGCCGATCAGACCGATCGGGCATTCGGTTTGAACTGATATGCCTCTGTTGAGCGGAAACAGCTCCTGAATCTCATCGACGATTTTGTCGAGTTTCTTGTCGCCACCGAACACAATGTCCTTCTCCTGAAAGTCAGAAGTAAATTGCATTGTGACAAACGTATCGACTCCGGTTGTTCCGACATAATAATTGCGGCGCGAACCCCACGAATACTGGCCGCAGCCGACTGGTCCGTGACTGATGTGAATCATGTCCTTGATCGGCCCCCAGACCACGCCCTTCGAACCGGCATATGCGCAGCCGCGAATCGTCATCACACCAGGCAGCGACTTAATGTTGGACTTCACCCCACAGTCCGGCTTACCCTGCTCGAAAGTGCATAAATGCTTGGCCCGCCGCTTGGCCATCTTCTCCGGGTAAGCTCGCAGCACTTCGTCAATGAGAGCCTTGTGAGCGGCCTTACGTTCTTCAACCGTTTCGGTCATTACATATCCATAAGTGGAGAAATGGGATCGCCGGGATCGGTTGCCGTACGCCGCACGGCAACCGTCATCCCCGCAGCCGTCAAGCGGTCAGCTCAGCCGCTGTCTTGCCAACCTTCGCCTCATCGACCTGCGACATGATTCCTTTTTCCATCAGGAGATCTTCGAGTTCGTCCATCGTGATCGGCGTTGGGATCACGCCATTGCCGGCGTTGTTATGCACCTTCTCTGCAAGCGCACGATACTGGCCGGCCTGTGCGCTCTCTGGCGCGTACTCGATCACAGTCATGCGGCGTAGTTCCGCATGTTGCACGACGTTGTCGCGCGGCACGAAGTGGATCAGACGTGTGCCGAGCATCGCTGCGAGCGATTCCGCAAGCTCGAGTTCCTTGTCGGTCTTGCGCTCGTTGCAAATGAGGCCGCCCAAACGCACACCACCGCTGTTGGCATACTTGAGAATCCCTTTTGAGATATTGTTCGCAGCGTACATAGCCATCATCTCGCCTGACATCACGATATAAATCTCCTGTGCCTTGTTCTCGCGAATTGGCATTGCAAAGCCTCCGCACACCACGTCGCCCAGCACATCGTATGAGACGTAGTCCACTCCGTCGTAGGCGCCATTCTCCTCCAGGAAATTGATCGACGTAATCACACCGCGACCCGCGCAGCCGACACCCGGCTCGGGACCGCCCGACTCCACACAGCGTATGTCTTTGTAGCCAATCTTCATGACATCCTCGAGTTCGAGGTCCTCCACAGAGCCGGCTTCCGCCGCGAGAGAGAGAATTGTGTCCTGCGCCTTCGCGTGCAGTATCAGCCGTGTCGAGTCTGCCTTCGGATCGCAGCCGACAATGAGGATCTTTTGCCCAAGGTCGCTGAGCGCCGCGAGCGTGTTTTGCGACGTGGTCGATTTTCCAATCCCGCCCTTTCCGTAGAATGCGATCTGCCGAAGTTGAGCCATCGTGGTACTCCATTGAGATAGAAGGATTAAACCAAGGTTGCCAATCAAGGCTGCAAAGCCGCGATCATGTCCTCAGCGTGCAGTGTCCATATGATCTTCTTCTGTGGAGTCACGCATTGGCCGGATGGTGTCCGCGCGGATCGCTATAGTGCAGTTTCTATGCCAACACTCCAGAATCGTTGAAATGCCATGCACATCGCGCTTTGAGAAAACATGTCGGCATGGCGCCTACCGACGTTCGCAGCGTCGGCTTCCTGACAAATCGTGCGTTGTTGTCGCAAACCAGATTTTCACCACCATTTTCGGCCCACCTCGCTCAATGGC
>NZ_JBFRCL010000036.1:0-86307 GCF_040965695.1 Paraburkholderia sp. BR10937 | reverse complement strand
ATCACCAGCCACCCACCAGACCCGGTGACAACACCCCCCGGATCATGACTGCGACTGGGGGCGAGAATCATGCCGGGCCTGGCTGGCCAAAGCCTCGATTATCGAGGCGGGAAGATAGTAACGGGGGCCAGACCCGTGCAGGGTGAAGACGATCGACAGGCAATCGCGCAGCGTGGAGCAGGTTGTCAACGCATCGACCTCGCGACATCCACCATGCAGTGGCCGATGAGGAAACCGGACAGGTATACGGCTGGGCCCACCGCTACTACCCGACGTGACGCGCATCGCCATTGTGCTTCTGTATACGGCGGGGTTGCGGCGCGGCGAACTGCTGCACCTGACGCTACGAGACGTTGAACCCAAGTCGGGGGTGTTGCAGATTCGAGAGTCGAAGTTCCACAAGAGTCGGCTGGTGCCGCTATCAACCGATGCCGCACGCGAACTTCGGCTTTACCTACGCAAGCGCCTCACCGCTTCGCTCAGCACAGGCCCGGAAACACCACTGTTGTGCAATACGACCCGAGGTCTACGTGGATACACCGGCACGGGAATCAGCCGTCTCATACATGCACTCTTCGAGCTTGCTGACGTTCGCGATGCCGAGGGACGATGTCCACGAATTCACGACTTACGGCATAGCTTTGCAGTCCAGGCTCTGATCCGGTGGTATCAGCAAGACGCGGACGTACAGTCGAACCTCCCGAAACTGGCCATCTACATGGGGCATGTCTCGATCGTATCGACGGCATACTACCTTCCATTCGTTCCGACGATCGCTGCGCTCGCAAGTGAACGCTTCGAGAAGCATCCAGGCCACGTGCTCGGCGGGAGAAAGCCATGAAACCGCGCAAACCGACAGAGCTTGGCCGATGTCTGCTGCGCTTCTTCCAGGATTATCTGCCCACACTGCGCGGGGTCAGCGTGCATACGATACGGAGCTATCGGCAAGCGCCATGTCGAACTACTGCTCCCGCACAGCGGCCGCCTGACTCTTGAGTTCGTCAAGTTGTGCTTTCAGTTCCTGTACGTTGGCACGGACTTCCCCCATGTGGATACCCGGGGCGGCCTGGAGCCTTTGCATCACCGTCTCATACAGGCGTCCACCATGTCTTCTAACCAGTGCTGGCTTCGCGGTTGAAAAGCGGATGCGGATATCTGTCATCGGGCTCCCCAAGACTAGCGGCTAAGGAGCGTAACCGTGATCGAACTGTACGCGCCCCCCACCAACAATTCACTCCCGGTCAGGCAAGTCGACAGGGAATGCGCCCTTTTTTTTGCTTCAAAAGCGCTTGCCGGTCTCTGATGCCTAATAGGTATAATCGCCGCCCGGGTGGCGCAAAAATCAAACAAGGGGACATGTCGTGCGCGCGACAATGGCAGCGGTAATGGCAGTTGCGACAATGAGTGTGACGACGGCGGCCGCGGCCTCCGTCGAGTATCGCGAACAATGGACGCCGCCGGATGTGCGGCACGGAGCCGTCGCGAAACGGGCCGAGGCAACAGATCAGAATGCGGTCGGGGCGGCTGCGGGCAACGCGTGTGTTTGCCAGCCTGCGGGCGCCGACCCGCGCGCTGCGGCAGCCCGCCCTGCACCGCCGTCGGGCGATCATAAAGACCAGGATGACGACGGAGCGCTAAAGGCGGGGGCAGCGATGCTCGGGCTTTGGCCGAAAGACTCGGGGAACCATACAAGTCACGTCGTGACCGGGCAGATTGTCCGCAACGTTCGGCACGAGCCGGTTGCTGCCGCACACGCGCCGGAGGGTGGATCGCATCACGCGTTTAGCTATGGCCGTCGCGCAAACGTTTGGCATGCGCCGAGTACTGTCGCGCGAACGACAACGGACGCGCCGCCGCATCGCACTTCAGCCGGCAACAGTAAGGACAACACCCGGCACAAGCCGGTCGCTGGCGCGCGCCTGGCGGCAAAGTTACCGCCGCACAGTGACGGCTCGCGACGTTCGCTCGCAACTGCCGCCGCTCATGCGGTGCCGCATCATCGCCTCGTCGTCGAGACGAAACCGATGCAACCGAAGGTCCTGCCGAACTCGCCACGACGGGAATTGCCGCCCATTCTCAGTTGATACTGCATATAAACTGCGCAGAGATTCGCTCTCTGCGCTGCGCTTCGTTTCGCGCAGCGGCACGTCGTGCGACATTCCCGCCCATCGCTCGATCTGGTCACGGCATGGCGCATCGAGAGATCGCCTGGCGTTCTCCCGGAGGGATGTTCCTGCAGATACGTTTGGGAAACTCCGTTCATGCGCGTGCGCCGCACCTTCGCCCGTTGCCAGGGCACGTGTCGCCGAACGGCGCTGCGTGTATGCGAATCTGACAGGCCGTTAGTTGCGTTGAATTGTCGACCCCTTTGCTGCTGCCGCTTGACATCTGCCCTCCGCGATTTTTTTGATGCGCCTTGTCCGTCAGCATGCCATGCGAGCGTCATTATGATGGCGGCACGATGTAATTCATCCGCCTCAACCCCATGACGGAGGCTCAAATGGAATACCTCTTGATGATCTATTCGGAAGAAAACGGCTGGAACCAGATGACCGACAGCGAGCGACAGCAAGGCGTCGCCGCCTATCACGCGTACACCGAATCGCTCCAGAAAGCGGGAGCGCTGGTGGGTGCCAATCGGCTGCAGCACACGAATACGGCCACGACCGTGCGGCTGGTCGACGGCAAGCCGCAGGTGCTCGACGGACCGTACTCCGATTCGAAGGAGCAGCTCGCGGGCTACTACCTGATCGACGTACCCAACCTGGACGCGGCAATGGCGTGGGCGTCGCGATGTCCTGGCGCGGCGCACGGCATCATGGAAGTGCGCCCGGTCTGGACCGCTCCGTACGATGCGCCATCTGCTGCATGAGCCAGTCCGGTGGCGGCCGTCACGCTGACGCCGCCGCACATTCCATCGCCGAGGCAGTCGCGCGCCGCAGTTATGGCAAGCTCGTCGCGCTGTTGGCGATGCGCACGCGCGACGTCGCCGCGGCCGAAGACGCACTCGCCGACGCGTTTGCGGCGGCGCTCACGGACTGGCCGGAGCACGGCTGCCCCGCGAGCCCCGAAGCGTGGCTGATGACCGTTGCGCGCCGCCGGGCGATAGATGGCGCACGCCATCGCCATGTCGGCGACGCAGTGGTGAACCAGCTCGCGATCCTCGCGGAAGAGATCGACGAGTGTGAACCCGGGGCGTTGCCCGACCGGCGGCTCGCGCTGCTCTTCGCGTGCACTCACCCTGCACTCGAGGCCGCGATTCGCACGCCGCTGATGCTGCAGGTAGTACTGGGCCTGGAAGCGAAGACGATTGCATCCGCGTTTCTGATGTCTCCCGCCGCCATGAGCAAGCGCCTCGTGCGCGCGAAGACCAAGATCCGCGAAGCGGGCATTCCGTTCAGCGTGCCCGCGCGTGAGGAACTGCCCGGCCGGCTCGACTCAGTGCTTGAAGCTGTCTATGCCGCGTATGCGGAAGGTTGGACGGACCCGGTCGGCGGCGATACCGAACGGCGAGACCTGGCCGACGAGGCGTTGTATCTTGCACAATTGCTCGTCGAACTACTGCCCGAGGAACCGGAGACGCTGGGTCTGCTTGCGCTTATGCTGTTTGCGCAGGCGCGGCGAGATGCCCGACGCGATGCGGCTGGCGATTACGTGCCACTGTCGGCTCAGGACCCGGCAACATGGAACGCACCGATGATCGACGCAGCCAACGCACTGCTGCGGCGCGCGAACGCGTTAAATTCAATCGGTCGCTTTCAACTCGAGGCTGCGCTGCAGTCGGCGCATGTGCATCGCTGCCGATCGCATTGCCCGAACTGGGACGAGATCGTGCAACTCTACGATGGGCTGCTCGCCATTGCAGCTTCGCCCGTGATCGCGGTGAACCGCGCACTCGCGCTGGCGGAACGCGACGGCCCACAGGCGGCGCTCGACGCACTCGCGCCGTATGCGGACGATCCGCGGCTGACTGACTACCAGCCATACTGGGCCGCACGCGCCAATCTGCTCGCGCGCGCCGGCGCTACGACCGAAGCGCTTGACGCGTACGATCTTGCGATTGGCCTCGAGCGCGATCCGGCCGTGCGCCGGTTCCTGCAGCGCAAGAAACTGGAACTTGCATCGGCGAGCAGCTAGGGACGCGTGGCTATGCGAACCTCCGCAATGGAACGTTGCAGCCGCCGCACGGCCCCTGGTCACCGACCTTCGGCAATGGCCGAAATCCTGTCGTCGCGCAACGTTACCGAATGATCTGGCCGCCCGGCGGATTCAACCGGTCATTGCGACACCTCCACTGCTCACGCAGATTCCAGGTGTTGCATCGACCGGTCGAATCCGCCACGCATCCTTCGTCATTGCTGCGACGCCGGATTGAAATGCTGCATCGAGGCGGTATGACGTATTCGCCTCCCGGTCGCTATATCGCCACATCCACAATTGCAATGATCCATGCACTCCGGACTCACCACAGCGTCGGGTCACTTCGGCCATCGCCACGACGGTTCGGACAGATGCTGCGCGAAGTAATCGGAAAGCGCGCTCACCTTCGCGGGCCGCGCACGCGCCGAAGGCGTCACGAAATACAACCCGCCTTTCGTCAGCGACCAGTCGGTGAGGATCGCCTCGAGGCGACCGTCCGCCAGATACTCGCCGGCGATGAATTCCGGCAGTTCACCGATAGCAAGTCCGTCGAGCAGCGTCGGCAGCAACGCATCTGAATTCGTCACACGCAGCGGACCGCTCGGCATGACCGGCTCTTCCTCGCCCGCAGCGTTCGTGAAACGCCAGACATCGCTACGCGCGCGGTACGCGTAGGAGAGACTCGGGCGATCCGCGAGTTCGCGCGGGTGCGCAGGCCGCCCTTCGCGCTTCAAATACTCCGGCGACGCCACGACGTACTGCGTCACCGCGCATAAGCGCCGCGCAACCAGCGACGAATCCGGCAGCGCGGCGATGCGCAGCGCCGCGTCGAAGCCGTCGGCAACGATATCGACGGTCGCATCGGAGAGATGCAGGTCGATCGACACGTCGGGGTACATGCGGAAGAAACCCGGCAGCAGCGGCGCCACCCAGCGCAGGCCAAACGACATCGGCACGGCCAGGCGCACCAGTCCGCGCGGCTGCACCGACATTTCGCGCGCCGCGCTCTCGGCTTCCTCGGCCTGCCGGTAGATCTCGCTCGCCTTCTCGCAGATCGTCCGACCGAACTCCGTTAACGCCAGCTGGCGCGAGGTGCGGTTGAAGAGCCGCGCGCCCAGGCGGTCCTCGAGCCGCGCAACGCCGCGCGACACCGTGGCCACCGACACGCCCATGGCGCGCGCGGCCGCGGCGAACGAGCCTTCTTCCGCGACCTTGGCAAACATCGCGAGGCCTTCGAAGTCAGGCAGTTTCGGCATTTGCTTTCATCTTTTCATTTTTGCAACGTTGGCTTGCGATTCATTCTATTTCGAAAAGTTCGTGCCGTCGATATTCTCCTTACATCGCAGTACCAACGCCCCACCCACTCGATGACCGAATGAAGGAGAAACACCATGGCACTCAAGCTCGACAACAAGATCGCCCTCGTTACCGGCGCAACCAGCGGTATCGGTCTGGCCACTGCTCAACGCTTCGCAGCCGAAGGCGCGCACGTCTACCTCACCGGCCGCCGTCAGGCCGCGCTCGACGCAGCGGTAAAAGCGATTCGCGAAGCGGGCGGCAAGGTGACCGGCGTGCGCGTCGACTCGTCGAAGCCGGTTGAACTCGACGCCCTCTACGCCCAGATCCGCGAGGAACAGGGCCGCCTCGACGTGCTGTTCGCGAATGCCGGCGGTGGCTCGATGCTGGCGCTCGGCAGCATCACCGAAGAACACTTCGACGACACTTTCAACCGTAACGTGAAGGGCGTGCTGTTCACGGTGCAGAAGGCGCTGCCGCTGCTCGCCGGGGGCGCATCCGTGATCCTCGCGGGCTCGACGGCGGGCAGCGCGGGCACGGCAGCGTTCAGCGTCTATTCGGCTTCGAAGGCCGCCGTTCGCGCCTTCGCCCGCAGCTGGATTCTCGACCTCAAGGACCGCGGCATTCGCGTCAACACGCTCAGCCCCGGCGCGACGCGCACGCCGGGCCTCCTCGACCTCGCCGGTCCGGACGCCACGCAGCAACAAGGCCTCGCCGATTACCTCGCCGCACAGATTCCGCTGGCGCGACTCGGCGAGCCCGAGGAAATTGCAAGCGCAGCGCTCTTCCTCGCCTCGGACGATTCAAGCTTTGTGAATGGCGCCGAACTGTTCGTGGACGGCGGTCAGCAGCAGATCTGAGTGTGGAGATGGTTGTGGGCGCATCGAGCAGTCGAAACGCCCAACGCGCTGACGAATCCCGCCCATCCAGACGCCGCGCGGCTCGTCGTATCCGAAGCGCAGCCGGTCGTATGGAATGAGCGCCTGTTCGTACTACCAACGATGACCGGTTGAGCGAAACCGCAGCTATTACGACGAGTATCAAAGGCGTTCGTTTTCTCGTACGACATTCACGAACGAAAACGAACCTCTCCCCGGCTCCCGGCCATGACTCGATCGCCCGATTAACCAGTGCCGTGCATAAGCGTCACGCGTTCGTCATCAACAAACCTGACAATCTGCAAGCTTGACCACAAGAGAAGGCCCGCACCGCCATGCGCATGGTGACGGGCACGAGAATGACTGCGGGGATCGTCCTTCGAGAATGACCAACAACGAACGGAGATCGACCATGCTGCAGATACACCGTCTAATGACTTCAGGGATCGTTGCTTTCGCATTGACGAATTACGCACACGGCGCCGTTGACTTGATCGCGAACGGCCAGTTGAGCGGAACGATCGGCGACCGCGCCACCCAAACCGCCGCCCCGCTCGAAAACGGCGTGGCGGGCAACCTGCTCGGCGGCCTCGGTTCAGGCATCGCCTATGCTGGTTGCGAAACGTTTCTCGCCCTGCCCGATCGCGGGCCCAACGCCGTCTCGTACAACGCCGCGGTGGACGACACCGTCTCCTACATCAACCGCTTCCAGACCTTGCGCCTGCGCCTGCGACCCGCAGCCAATGGCGCCGCGCTTCCCTACACGCTCACGCCCGAGCTGCGCGCCACCACGCTTCTGCATACTGACGACGCCCTCGTCTACGGCAGTGGCTCTGCACAAGGCCTGCCCAACGGCGCTCCCGCGCTCAACGCCAGCGAGCACACTCGTTACTTCACAGGCCGCTCGGATAACTTCGCGGCTACGCACCTGTCGACCTGGCCGCTCGACGCGCGCCTCGACCCGGAGAGCATCCGCGTAAGTAACGACGGCGCGAGCGTCTATATCTCCGATGAATACGGCCCGTACATCTATCGCTTCGACCGCCGCACCGGCCGCCGGATCGATGTCATCAAGGTGCCCGACTCGTTCGCCGTGTCCACGTTGAGTCCCATCGGCAATACCGAAATCAGCGCGAACACCTCGGGCCGCGTCGCGAACAAGGGCATGGAAGGCCTCGCCATCTCGCCGGACGGCAAGACGCTCTTCGGCGCGATGCAGAGCCCCTTGCTGCAGGACGGCGGAACCAGCGGCGCCTATACGCGCATCCTGCGCATCGACCTTCGTACGGGCAAGTCGCAGCAGTTTGCCTATCCGCTCAGCAACATCGGCACCACTGCGAAGCCGAAATATCCGACCATCAGCGACGTGCTCGCCGTCAACGATCACCAGCTGCTGATGGACGAACGTGACGGCAATGGCCTCGGCGACGACTCGACGGCCTCGTTCAAGAAAGTCTTTCTCATCGATCTCGACCATGCGCAGGACGTGAGCCAGGCGAGCGGCGAGGCGGGGCTGGCACCCTATGCGCTGACCAAGACGCTGTTCCTCGACGTGGTCTCGGTGCTGACCTCGCACGGCTATGCGACGGCCGATATTCCGGCGAAGCTGGAAGGTCTCGCGTTCGGCGAAGACGTGACCGTGAGCGGCCAGCGCAAGCACACGCTCGTGATCGCCAACGACAACGATTTTCTCGGCACGATTACCGACACCCATCACCCGAATGGCATCGCGAATCCGAACCAGTTCTTCGTGTTCGCGTTTTCGTCGGCTGACTTGCCGGGATTCACGCCGCAGGATCTGCGTACACGCGCCTGTAACGCCGAACGCGACGATCATCACGGCGACAACGACGACCAGGGCCACGGCCACTGAAACACCGCCCGCGCGCGCCCACGGCGGGCGGGTAGCACAGGCGTGGCGATAGAGAAAAAGGACCCACGGTTATTACCGTGGGTCCTTGCGTTTTTTCCGCGCTTCGCTTGACTGTCAGTCCTTTCGGCTCACGCCTGGCGGTAACAAGACATTGCGCCCCAACGACGTCGCGCTACCCGTGTTGGAGTGAGCAATACAGGTCCGGGAGGCAAAGCGCAATGTCCAGGGACGGTAGGGGCGCCCCCGTATCCGACGGCGCATGCAAAGGGAAGAAACGTGGGAACGGCGTGGCGCCCGAATGGGGCACGTCCGCGGAGCCGCCAAGCTCGAACTCGGCCTCTTCGGGAGCTGCAACGCATTGTTGACTCCCTGCTGCCACAATCGCCGCGAAAATACAGCAGGCTAAAGCTATTGCGCTGCGGACCTGGAATCTCATGTCCTGTCTCCCCATCCGGTTGCGTCGTTCTCCTCATCAATGGAGGAGCCCGAAATCGCTTTCACCCTTAGCCCGTCACGTGGGTCGATCGTCAATGACGAACCATCGGAGCGTGCGAGCCGGTTGGTCAGGCACGGCAATCTGTGTAGGAAGGCTGCTGATCACGCCCTTCACCTCGGCGACAAACGCGTCACCCTTCACCGACGCAAGCGCGACGGTTTTCAGGCCGCACTGCGCCGCCGTGTTCAAACGCGAGTGAACGACGGTGAGCCACCAATCCGTCATCGTGTAGCCCGTGTCGAGGCTTTCGATGCACGTCCGATAGTTCGAGGCGACAAACTTCCCCGCGTCACCGGAGGCAGCCACCACCGCCCACGCCTTCTCGTAACCCCCGCCAGCCCGTCCCGGAGCGGCCCCCTCTATCGGCTGCGTTTGCAGCCCATAGAGGTTGACCACTGCGACACCTGCAATGGCAACGAGTCCTGCGAGAGACACGGGATGACGCTTCGCTGCCTGACGCCCCGTTTTCAGTACAGAAATCATGACGATCCCCTCCCTTCGACGACACGGTCTGGTCCATGGATCTGCGGCGGTTATGGTCACCCTGCAATGCAATAGCGGCCTGTATCTTCTACGGCATCGTAGATTATTCGCTGACGCCCGAACATAACCTGAACAGGTGACACGCGTGAGCCGCGCCCAGCCAGCCCGGCATCGTTGCCTGCAGAGTCGCTGCGCCTGCAGTTCGCTATCGCAACTTGCCGAGCCACAGCGCGGTGAGCGTTGAGCGGCTCTGGACGTTGAATTTGGTGTAGATCGACTTGACATGGACATGCGTCGTATTCGGACTTTGGTCGAGCTTCTGCGCGATCTGTTTCTCCGTGAGTCCGTCGAGCAGCCCAAGCAGCACCCTTCGTTCGGCCGACGTCAGGGGAGCGTCGGCGATGAGCAGGCCGTGGCTGAGCAGTTGCTGCCGGCAGTACCATCTCAGCCCGTGCATCACGAAAGCCAAAACTTCGAGATCCAGCGCAGAGAAGCGGGAGGCCTGCAGATCGCGAAACACAAAGAGATGAATCCGCACATCGTCGTTGAGCGAGCATCGCACCTGGATGCTGTCGCCGTGACCGACTTCGAGGTAGTGGCGGCGATAGTGCTCACCTTCAAACCATCCGGCAGGCATCGCCTCGAAGAGCAGGTTGGCGCGGAACGGCTCGTTTCCCGACGCGGCCACGATATGTGACGCGTCGACGTTGCCGGACCAGAGCGTGTCGAACTGCTCCTGCACGGAAGCGACCACCGCGGGTACCGGATGCAGGAGCCGAACCAGACGCGGACGCCAGCCGAACAAAGGATCGTTTGGCGCGGGCGAAGGCAAGCGCACAACCACGGCCCACAGCGCATTCTGTGCCGAGACCATCGCACAGAGCGTGGTTAGCAAGTGGGTCAACGCGGCATCGCCTTCGCCTGCGGAGAACTCGGCCAGCCGATCCCAGAGTGCAAAGACGCCATCGTGGAGCGGTGGATTGGCGGAATCCGCGAATGGAGGCATGTCGTCCCCAGCAAGAATGGGCAGATCACCGATATTCGGTGATCCTGGCCTCCCCTGACAAGGGCCTTCGCACGGAAAACCTGTCGTTGGGCGCGGCCTTTGTTTTCCGAACGGTGCATGCGGCCCGTGCGATGATGTGCCACGAACAACATGAGATATGAAATGAAAACGACATTCGACGAGCCAACAACGGCGGCGATCGCCGCGTTTGCCGAACTGGATTTCTACACGGCTGTGCAGGCGATGCGCGCCGAGGCCGACTACGACCGCGAACTGGACCAGTGGATCTCGCGCTACATCGACGAGCACGGCGGCGGCGCGGACGATGCGGCATACGACGCCTTGCACGCGCAGGCCCAGGCAACCCCGGAATACGCGCAGTTCGTCGATGCCGTTCGCAGGGAAATCCTGGAGTACTTCGGCGTGAACGACAATCAACTGGACTGGGTGGTCCTGCTGCGCAACGACGACGGCGACGAGCTTTGGGCGGAGGTCAACCGGCGGCGAGGCGTGCTGGGAACCGGTGAAGTGCGCGGAGATCTCTGATCATCGCTTGCCATCGGGGTTTCAAGTCGTGCCGGGTGCGGGGCGAGCGTCAGGCCAGTCACGTGTTGCGCCTTCGCGTCCCGACCGAGGTGATCGAACTCCGGCTGGACCGGGTCTGCGACGTATTTTCCAATCCCGCGGACCATATCTATGTCGAGCAGCGCTGCCTGCGTCTGGATTTGCTGAACGTGGTCAGGAACGACGATACCGAGGCGAGCCGGGAGATTGAGTTCGGCGTCGCTTCCAGGTCCACCGTTGCTTCCTGTTTTCTAGTATTCGTTAATTAATCGCGCCAACGACTCGGCCTCTCGGGCAACGGCTTCGTCTGCGGATACGCCATCACCTATCCATAGCTGAACGGTGTCTGCGAACGCTGTTTTTGCCGCGCCGCACAACTGCGCGATGCGAATTCTATAAACACCGTCGAAGCTGAACACTTCCAGCCGCCCTTCATACTCTCGCGCATAGAATTTCATCGCCAGCTCCTTGTGTCGCCGCCGAACGTTTCTTCACTGCTCCAGGTATCGCCGCCGCGCCAGGCGTGCTGCCTACCTCTGGTACGCGCACGACCACAAACCGCGTTCACCCATCATGCGCTCAATCGGCCAGCGGTCGCAACGGTCGTCGCGATACGCCAGCAACGGCCTATGGTCAACATCGTTTCCCGGATATCTGCGCGTCGAATTGACAGCGATATATAGACCTTCGCAAACCAGCTCAATCTGCTTTCTATCCACGGTTTCCGAACGTTGACCTCGCCACTATTGATATGTCGCCTAACGCGAGGCACCCTTTCACCGTCATCGTGCGGATCATGCAGGCACTTGGGATAAAGTCCCGCCTATTACCGTGGTCCCGACCGATGGCATGTCGAGCAAGGACCCGATCGGCGAGCTCTCGGCTGCGTGGATTCTCGCCAATGCGCCGGGCAGCGTGTCCAGAAACGTTACGCTGACCCGCTCGGGCATGATCAAGTTTCCGCAGTAGGCGAGGCTTCATCGGCAAGCGTAGCAAGCGCGAGGCACAGGGATGACGTGAGTTGCGCCTCCGTGTGAGCGGACTGCCGAGCTTTCGGCGCGCCGCGACGAGCCAGATTCCGACGGTTGCGTTTCTGCCGTTTGCGGGCGGGTGTTGCGGGGCTGTTTTTTTATATTCGCCGCGCATGTTTCCGATTTATTTTTCGAAAGCGACAGGCTGATTTCTGATAGAAAGGTATACGTAAGGATTGAGCGAAGCCGCCACCTTCAATGGAGCCTCGACCCATGAATCTTCCGAAACGTATGCTCGTTGCCAATGTCGCCTGGGCGCAGGAAATCGTCCGGCGCGATCCGCAATTCTTCAGCACGCTTGCCACAGGGCAAAAGCCCAAGGTGCTCTGGATCGGCTGCTCCGACAGCCGCGTACCCGCCGAAAGCGTCACGCACTGCGCGCCCGGAGATTTGTTCGTTCACCGCAATATCGCGAACCTTCTCCATCCCGACGACGACAACAACATGAGCGTCCTCGAATACGCGGTGCATGTGCTGCGGGTCGTGCACATCATCGTTTGCGGGCACTACGGATGCGGCGGCGTACGCGCCTCGCTGTTGCCGCCCGCCGACGCCCTGCCCCACTTGAACCGTCGCATCAAGCCGCTTTGCGCGCTCGCGCAAACGCACCGCTCGACGCTGGCGCGCCTGCCGTCGGAAGAGGCGCGCGTCAACCGCCTTGCCGAACTGAACGTGATCGAACAGGTACGCCTGCTGCGCGAGCATCCCCTCGTGCGCAACGCCGCAACTGTGCCGCTCGTGCACGGGTGGATCTTTTTGCTCAACGACGGCCAACTGCGCGAACTCGCGTCGGGCTACGACGTTGAAACAGCGAAGGCCACCGTCGCGGCCTGAGCAAGTCCATTCTGCTTTGTGCAGTCCACGCACGCTCGAGGCGCAGGCCTCAAGTCGCGCGTCAGGACCGCCCCATCGACTCCTCTACCTTCCTTTTCTACCCGCTTCCATCATGACTTCGAGAGCTTCCCTGTCCGCGCTCGCGCGTGACCTCGCCGCCGGCACCGTCGTCTTTCTCGTCGCCCTGCCGCTATGCCTCGGCATTGCAAGGGCATCCGGCGCGGAGCCGTTGGCCGGGCTCGTTTCCGGCATTGTCGGCGGCATCGTCGTCGCCGCACTCAGCGGCTCGCGCCTGAGCGTGAGCGGCCCCGCCGCCGGGCTCGTCGTGATCGTCGTGGATGGCATCGCGCGCCTCGGCAGTTTCTCTGCATTCCTGATTGCCGTGCTGCTATCGGGTGTGCTGCAGTTCGGTTTCGGCATGCTCAAAGCCGGTCGCCTCGCCTCGTATGTGCCCACCCCCGTCATCAAGGGCATGCTCGCCGCAATCGGCCTGCTGCTGGTCATCAAGCAGGTTCCGCTCGCACTCGGACTGTCCTCGGGCAGCGGGACCAGGTCTCTGACCCACGCGCTTGAGTCGATCTCACCCATCGTATGCGCGGTCACCGCGATCTCGCTCGCCATTCTCGCGGGTTGGGAAACGCGCGCATTGCGTCGCTTCGCGCTTGTGCGGCTCGTGCCCGCACCGCTCGTCGTCGTGCTTGCGGGCGTGAGCGCGACGCTGGTCTGTGGCGCGCCCGGCACGGCGTTCGCATTGCCGGTCGACCAACGCGTGGCACTGCCTGCCATCGAATCGTTCGCGGCCCTGGGCAATGCCCTCCAGTTCGGCGAGTTCGAGCTTAGTTTCGCCCGCCTGGTCGACCCGGAGATCTGGATCGTCGCCCTGACGCTCGCCGTCGTGGCCAGTCTCGAGACGCTGCTGAGCCTCGAAGCCGTCGAGCAGATCGACCCGCAGCGGCGCGCCGCGCCGCCCAACCGCGAACTCAAGGCGCAAGGGGTAGGCAATATCGTCGCCGGCGCAATCGGCGGCCTGCCCATCACTTCGGTCATCGTGCGCAGCTCGGCAAACGTGCACGCCGGCGCGCAAAGCCGGCTCTCCGCGATCGTGCACGGCGTGCTGCTGCTCGTCAGCGTGTTTGCGCTCACCGACGCGATCAACATGATTCCGCTCGCGAGTCTTGCGGCCATCCTCATTCACACCGGCATCAAGCTCGCCAAACCTTCCTTGTTCATCGCGCTCGCGAAACAGGGCGCGGCACCGTTCGCGCCATTCATCGTTACGATCGCCAGCGTGCTCGCCACCGACCTGCTCACCGGAATCATGCTCGGCGTGCTGTGCAGCGCGGGGCTCGCGCTGTGGGCGAATCTGCATCGGCCGATCGCGCTCGCGCGGCACGACGATCATTTCCTGGTTTCCTTTCGCAAGGATGTGTCATTCCTCGGCAAGGTGCCGCTCAAGCAGATGCTTGCTCACATCCCGGATCGCGCGACGGTGATCGTCGACACCTCGCGCGCCGACTACATCGATCACGACGTGCGTGAACTGCTCGATCGTTTCATCGCCGATGCGCCGCTGCGGTCGATCGCGGTGGAGGTACGGCATGCAGCCGCCGTGCTACCGCCGGCAACTCGCGCCGGCGCCTGAGCGCTCACCGGGTCACCCTCTACCAGAGGTGCCACCCGATCGCGCCGCAAGGCGGCAAGCGCTGGCCGATGCGAAACGCGCGAGTCGGCTGCCGGCCATGAAGCGCCAGTCACAGAAGGGTCCGGCCGGACCTTCAAACGTCGGCGGCCGACGGGAATGGCCACCCATCCGCCCTTGCCGACCTGGCACGGAATAGTCCATCGATCCCCCGCCGGACAAGACATTGCGCCTTTTTGTTACGTTTTTGCGACAGTCTATTTTTTTTCGTTTCTTGAGTTTGCAGGAGGTGCCGTATCCTCCGGCGCGCAGTAACAGATAAACCAATCCAAAAGATAATCAGGGACACTGAATTACAGATGAAGAACAGCACCATCAAGGCAACGGTTATCGCTGTTGCCGCTTTCGCCGCATCCTCGGCAGCAATGGCACAGTCGTCGGTCACCCTGTACGGCATGCTGGACGCAGGTATCAGCTACACCTCGAACGTCAATGGCCACTCGCTGGTCGCGCTCGTCGGCGGTGCCTCCGGTTCGAACAAGTGGGGCCTCCAGGGTCAGGAAGACCTCGGCGGCGGCCTCAAGGCGGTCTTCAAGCTCGAAAATGGTTTCAACATCGCCAACGGCGGCATCGGCGGCCAGGGCCCCATTGGCTCCTCGCGTTCGCTGTTCAACCGCCAGGCCTACGTAGGCCTCACGTCGGACCAGTACGGTACCCTGCGTATGGGTCGCCAGATCGACGCCGTGACGGAAATGGTTCAGGGCCTGACGGGCGACGCCGTTTCGGCGTCGACGTTCTCGACCCCGGGCGACGTAGACAACAACGACAACACGACGAACCAGAACAACGCCGTCAAGTACATTTCGCCGATTTTCCACGGCTTCCAGGCTGAAGGCGCGTACTCGTTCGGCGGCGTTGCCGGTGCGATGGGTTCGGGTCAATCGTGGTCGGTGGCTGCAGACTACGCTCAAGGTGGTCTGACGGTCGCTGGTGGCTACTTCCATGCCGCAAACCAGGGTGAGAACGGCTGGCAGAACGCAACGGCACAACCGTCGTTCGGTGGTGCGCTGGGCTATCCGAGCTCGGGTTACTACGGTGGCAATGCGTTCAAGAGCGCGGGCATCGCTCAAATCGCTGGCCAATACCAGTTCGGTCCGTACACGGCCGGCCTGCGCTACTCGAACGCTCAATATGAAGGCAACGACGGCCAGGAATCGATCCACTTCAACGTAGTGGGTGCCCTTCTGCAGTACCAGGCAACCCCGGCGCTGTCGCTGGCTGCTGGATACACGTACGTCTACGGCTCGGCAGCCACGCCTGCACAAGCCGCTGAAGGCCGCACGATGGCTTCGATCAACCAGGCGTCGCTGGGCGCTACGTACGCGCTGTCGAAGCTTACCTCGGTATATGTGATGGGTGCCTACGTTCACGCGCAGGGTGCTCAGGCTTCGGCTGCTGACTTCGGCAACACGGCATCGGGCGGCAACCAGGTTCAAGCCAACATTGGCATGTACCACCGGTTCTAATAGCAGGTTCAGAAGCCCGGGGGAAATGGACGCATTACCCCGGGCCAGGAAAAGCCGCGCTAGTAAATTGCCCCGCAGCAGAGCTTGATGACAAGCAGCATTCGTCGACTCCGGAGCATGCCCCAATACGGTCAGGCGCGCACCTCGATCCGGTTGACCACACCTCCTATGGTGTCCAGACACCACGCATCCGTCTCTGCCTGGCGCCTCTCAGCTTCGGTCGCTACACACCCCGCGAGCGTAATCCGCTTGCCCTGCACGTCGATTGTGATTTGTTCAGCGTGAACGCGCGGATCGGATTCGAGCACGAGAGCGAGGGCCTCGTGAATCTCTTCGTCGCCATCCGCTTCGGCCGGCACCAATTCCAGCAGATTCGCCACGTCCCGGCACCCGCCGACCCACCACGCGATCACACTTGCGAGCCGTCTATGCGACAGGCTCATCACCTGGCCCGTCAACGTCACGACGCCACCTTCCACGGTCACCTCCACAACGCCGCCGCCCTCCTCGCCGGCCTGATCCATGGTGCCACGCAGCATTTCGAGCTGGTCTTTCACGCGCGCGCATATCACGCAGTTGCGGAACTCCACCGTCTGCAGAATCCGTTCGCAGATCCGCGTGCGCAACTCGCCGTCGCCAATCGGCGGCACAGCGCTGACGCGCAACTGGTCAATGAGCGCTTCGCCGTCGCTGTAAGTCCGGGTCAGTTGAATCAGCCGCTTCTTTGACGCAACGTCCGGCGCCTCGCCTGCAACCGTCAAGGCACCGCTATCGCGGCTGATATGAATGGCGGAATTGTGGAGCTTCAGGTGCGATTCGTGTTCGAACGCCGCCATCACCTGCTTGAGGATCGCGTCAGGGCGTTGCATGATCTGCCTCGCGCAAAGGGGGACGAAGCAGCACTCTCCCTGCCCCGCAGTCTAAAACGTGTCACGCGAGGCGGGCGCTGCCCAGTTCATTATAGTTATTGCGCCCTTCCCTTCCCCTCAGCGTTGCACGGGTGATCAGACGTCGAAGTACAAATAAAACTCCCACGGATGCGGGCGCAACCTGATCGCGTCGATCTCACGCTTGCGCTTGTACTCGAGCCACGTGTCGATGACATCTTCGGTGAAGACATCGCCTCTGCGCAGAAACTCGTTGTCGGCCTCGAGCGCATTCAGCGATTCGTCGAGCGAACCCGGCACCTGACGGACGTCTTTCGCTTTCTCGGGCGGCAGGTCGTAAATATTGACGTCAAGCGGATCGCCCGGATCTGTCCTGTTTTCGATGCCGTCGAGCCCGGCCATCAGCATTGCCGGGAAGGCGAGGTACGCATTGGCCGACGGATCGGGACACCGGAACTCGACGCGCCGCGCGTTCGGCGAATCGGAGTACATCGGAATGCGCGCGGCCGCCGAGCGGTTGCGTTGTGACATCGCCAGATTCACCGGCGCCTCATATCCGGGCACGAGACGCTTGTAGGAGTTCGTGGTCGGCGCGCAGAATGCCATCAGCGCTGGCGCATGCTTAAGCAGGCCGCCGATATACCATCGACACATATCGGACGTAAGCGCCCAGCCGTGCGCATCGTAGAACAGATTCTCGTCGTCCTTCCACAGGCTTTGATGGCAGTGCATGCCGCTCGCGTTGTCGGCGAAGAGCGGCTTCGGCATAAACGTCGCCACCTTGCCGTGCTGGCGCGCGACGTTCTTGCAGATGTACTTATAGATCATGACGTTGTCGGCCATCCACGTAAGCGTGGAAAACCGCATGTCGATTTCGTTCTGCCCCGCTGTCGCCACCTCGTGATGATGCACTTCCACCTGCACGCCGGCCTGCTGAAGCAACAACACGATCGTCGAGCGGATATCCTGCAGGGTGTCGTGCGGCGGCGCCGGGAAATATCCTTCCTTGAAGCGAGGCTTGTAACCGAGGTTGCCGCCGCCATACGCTCCTTCGTCGCGGCCCGAATTCCAGTCCCCTTCGGCAGATTCGACATAGAAGTAGCCACTATGGGCATCCTGGCCAAAACGGATCGAATCGAATATGAAGAACTCGAGCTCGGGTCCGAAGTAGCATGTCGTCGCAATGCCGGTCTGCTTCAAGTAGGCCTCGGCCTTCTTCGCGATGTAGCGCGGATCGCGCGAGTAAGGCTGATGCAGTACGGGATCGATCACGTCGCAGATCATCGAGAGTGTGGGCGTTTCGCTCACGGGATCGATGAACGTGGTCGTGGGATCCGGCTTGAGAAGCATGTCGGATTCCTGAATTTCCTGAAATCCGCGAATCGACGACCCGTCGAAGCCGATCCCGTTGGCAAAGAGGTCTTCGTGCACCTCGGGCAGCGTGATCGAAAAGTGCTGCCAGAGACCGGGCAGATCCGTGAATTTGAGGTCGACGATCTGAATCCTGTGTTCGCGCAGTAGCTCGATCACCTGCTGCGGGTTATCAGGCCGCGCGACACGATAACTGCCGGGGTCGACGGATACGCCGAACGCCGATCCCCCTCTTGGACTGGCCATGAGGACTCTCCCTGCGCAGCTACTGATCGTGTGCGAGCGCTTCGAGACGGGCGTAGCCTGCGTCTTTCGCCGCGCGCTCCGTGGCGAAGGGTTCTTCGGCGACGAGCGAGCGCCGCACTTCGCGCGCATCGAAATCGACGAGCGAGATAACCCACACCCAGCCGCCGATCTGTTCGGCCGTCTGCACGAATGCGCGCACGTTGCCTTTATCCTTGGTGTTCATTTGACCTCCTCACGAGATAAACACAAGGGGGAACATGGGTGACGCCAGACTTGACGGGCAGTCTACGCCGGGACCAGGCCCCTTTGTTTCAACCAGTCCAGATTGAAAAGGCGGGAGCGGTACAACTCGCCGCCGTCGCACAGCAGTGTGACGATCGTATGCCCCGGCCCCATCTCCCGGGCAAGCCTGACAGCAGCCGCGACGTTGATGCCTGTCGAACCGCCGACATAGAGCCCTTCTTCGCGCAGCAATCGGTAGACCATGGTGACGCATGACTGGTCATCGATCTGGTAAGCGTCATCGATCGGCGTGCCATCGAGGTTCGCGGTAAGGCGGCTGGAGCCGATCCCTTCGGTAATCGAGCTGCCTTCCGCGTGAATCTCGCCCGTCTTCACGTAGCTGTACAAGCCGCTACCGTACGGGTCGGCGAGAACGATCCACACATCGCGGTTCTTCTCCTTCAGGAAGCGGGCCACACCGGCGAGGGTGCCACCAGTACCGGTCGCGCTGACGAATGCATCGACCGTGCCAGCGGTATCGCGCCAGATTTCAGGGCCGGTGGTTTCGTAGTGAGCCTTGCGATTGGCAAGGTTGTCGAACTGGTTCGCCCAGATCGCGTCGTCCAGTTCCTGCGCGAGCCTTCCTGCGATCTTCTGGTAGTTGTTCGGGTCCTTGTAGGGGGCGGCCGGTACCGGGTGGACCTCCGCACCCAGGACGCGCAACAGTTCCATTTTCGCGGGAGACTGCGTCTCTGGAATAACGATGACACAGCGATAGCCGCGAGCCGCGCAAATATGGGCAAGGCCAATGCCGGTATTGCCCGCAGTCCCCTCCACTACCGTTCCGCCAGGCTTAAGTTCGCCACGCTGCTCGGCGTCCTGAATAATGGACAACGCGGCCCGGTCCTTCACCGAACCACCCGGGTTCATGAATTCGGCCTTACCGAGAATCTCGCAGCCGGTTTCGTCGCTGAGCCGCGCGAGCCTGATCAGCGGCGTATCGCCTATGCACCCGACAAAACCCGTCCGAACATGCATACCGCCCCCCGTAATCGCAAGCCTGGCAACAGGCCACTCTCACACTGAAAGCATAGGCAAAGATCCGGCGCACTTCCCGAGGTTTGATCTGCAGTCGGCGAAGGTGACCACGAAATGGATACGCTGACTCACCTGCAAAAAGCTTGCCAGTGATTTGGGCGCGCCGATCATCGCCCGGTCAGCAGCCGAAGGATCTTCTGCACGATGCGTTCGTGCAACTCGAGCGCCTCACCGAGCGTGCTTGCGCCAAAGCTCTCGTTGTCTTTTCGCGCTTCCATTCCGGCGATGCGCGTCACGAAGAGCGCGGGCTCGCCCGTCCGCGCGTCGGCCACACCGCGAAATCGCGTCGTGACCGTCACGCCGGACGCTTCGAGCAGCGTGCGGCGAAAGATCAATTCGTTTTCGGCCATCCAGCGCGACCACTCGCTGCGGTCGAACATCTCAACAGGCCTGTTCTTCGCGTCGAGGATGTAGAAGCGTTCGCACTGGGGCGGGACCGGGCGGGATCTCATCTATTCTGATCCGGAAGGTGTGAGCAGGAAGCCAATCGCCTCCCGCCACCAGCTATCGTCGACGTGGCCAGGCCAGTCGTTATGCTCAGCCGCCTCCACGATCCTCAGTTGCTTCGGACCGGGCAGCGCGTCGTAGAGCGCTTCGCCCAGGCGTGCCGGTACGATGCTGTCGCGTTCGGCAACCACCACGAGAACCGGGCGGCCGAACCCAGCCAGGTGGGCCACGCTGTCGTATCGGTCATGCATTAGCCACTTCACGGGCGCCCATGGGTAGTGGAAAGCGGCGACGTTCAGCAGCGTATCCCACGGTGTGATGAGCATCAGGCCCGCGATCCTGTCGCGTTCGCGCGCGCCGGCGGCGGCGGCCACGCCGGCCCCGAGCGACTCCCCGGTGACCAGCACAGGCGCGCCGTAAAAGCGATGCGCAAGGGCGATGGTCTCTTGCGCATCGGCGACCAGGCATTGCTCATCGGGCGTGCCCTCGCGTGGCCCATAGCCCGGATATTCGGCCAGGATCGTGCGCAGTCCCAGCCGGTTGAGCGCGGCGGCGTAGAAGGCGCGATGTCCAGCGTGCCCCGCGTTGCCATGAAAAACAATGGCGGTGCCGCGTGCGGCTCCGGGCGGCTCGGCGGCGAGCCCCCGGAACGCCTCCATCGTCGGCCAGGCCGCGAGTCGATCGGAAACGACGTCCTCGATTACGGCCTTCTCTGGAAAGTAGAGAAAACGTTCCTGCAACATGGCGAAGCCTGTCAAAAGGATCGGCGCGCGAAGGCGCGCCTCAGCACGAATCCCGTGAACGATGCGCCGGTCAGGGTCTGGCCGCAAGCCGGACTGCCCGATCGTTCGTCTGGAGCACGTGGATCAGGTGGTGCGCCGTGAAGCGGCCCCATGCGGCATACTCGAGTCCACGATCCCCAAAGGCCCAAAGACATGGTTGCCGACCTCGCACACTCCTGGTTGACGTTCAGCGCCTCTGTTGCCGCTGCAAAGGCCGCCGGCCGCCCGCTTGTCGCGCTGGAATCGAGCATCATCGCTCACGGCATGCCCTATCCGGAGAATATGCGCACTGCGCGCGAAGTGGAGGCTCTGGTCCGCGCGATGGGAGCTGAACCGGCAACGATCGCACTGATCGGGGGGCAAATCCACATCGGACTCGCTGACGACGAACTGGAACGGCTTGGCCGCTCGGAGCATGTACACAAGGTTAGCCGCCGCGACCTGCCAGCCGTGCTGGCCGGCGGCGGGCTCGGCGCCACGACGGTGGCTGGCACGATGATATGTGCCGCGCTGGCCGGCATCGAGGTCTTCGTCACCGGAGGCATTGGCGGCGTGCACCGGGGCGCGCAGGAAACCTTCGACATCTCGGCCGACCTGCAGGAATTGGCAAAGACCTCGGTGGCGGTGGTTTGTGCCGGTGCGAAGTCCGTCCTGGACATCGGGCTCACACTGGAATATCTGGAAACTTACGGCGTGCCGGTGCTCAGTTGCGAGCAAGACAATTTCGCGGCCTTCTACACGCGCGACAGCGGCTTTCGCGCGGACTTCCGGCTGGACGACGCAGCGGACCAGGCGCGCTTCATCCGCACCAAGTGGAACCTGGGCCTCAAGGGCGGCGTCCTGTTGAGTACGCCGGTGCCAGAAGGATCAGCGATGCCGTCCGCAGAGATCGACGCGCTGACTCAGCAGGCGCTTGCTGAGGCCACGGCACAAGGCATCACAGGCAAGGCCGTGACGCCCTTCCTCCTGTCTCGCATCACGACACTCACGGGTGGACGCAGTCTGGCGACGAACATCGCGCTCGTGAAACACAACGCCGAGGTCGGGGCACGACTAGCGTTGGCGTTGGCACACACAGCGCGCGAGACAGGCTCGGCGTAGCCGCCGGAACGCCCATCCTCCACCGCACTTCCGGCAACCGCCCGCCTGCGCCAGGCACGGGCGCGCACATCCGCGCGCGGCCTGTCTTGCCCGCGTGCCGTTCGTGAAGTAGATTTTTCTAATCACGTCCGAGGCGGGAGAGACTGCCATGGAACTGAGTGTGGAACGAGTCGAGGTTTGGGCAGCGACCATCGACGACAAACCGGGCGGCCTCGCAAAGGTATTAGGCGCCTTGCGAGATGCGGGTGTCGACTTGCAGTTTATCGTGGCGCGTCGCACGCCGGAGGCATCGGGCAAGGGGGTCGTATTCGTCGCTCCGATCGAGGGCGACAGCGCGATCGGTGCTGCCAGACAGGCGGGGTTTAGCGTCACCCCGAGCCTTCATTCCGTCCGTGTAATGGGTCTTGACCAACTGGGAATCATCGCCCAATTGACCCAGATGCTGGCGGACGGGGGCATCAGCTTCCGCGGCGTTTCTGCCGCGGTACTTGGAACGCAGTTCATTGCTTATCTCGCGCTCGACTCATTGGACGACGCCGAAAAGGCAATCGACATTCTGCAAAGGGCCTGAAGCGCCCGTGTCGAGCGCGATGAAAACACCGACGTCCAGAGGGCGGGTACTTTGGGTGCTCTCGCTCTGCACTACTACCACCTGCGCGGCGGTTGGCGCGGTATTGCTGTTCGAACTGTCGGTGCTGACTGGCGGCACTGGGGGTTGCGAACCAAGGTCGCGGCCACCGTGATGTGGCTGGGCCACGATCCACCGGGAACGTGGTGGACCTACGTGCAAATCAAGTGCGTTGACTGGTTTCCTCAAGCTCACGCGGACAGCGAGCCGATCGTCGATGTTGCCGACGCTTGCCTCGGCGAACCGCGTTGATTGGCGGCCCCGTCCAGGGCGACTGAGGATAGTGAGGAATTGCCTGACTCAGGCAAACCCATGGTTGGGCACTGAATGTCCAGATATCCAGCCCGAAGTCGAACAATCAAGTCGTCGGTAACCCTGCGAGCCGTCGATAAATCGCGTCGCAACCGTCCGAAGGCAACCATGCACCATGGCACGGCAATGACGATGACAACGCATCCCATGCCGGTGAGCATCGCTGCAATCGTCCGGTTTTCGAGCGTACCGGTATGCGGCAACCTGTGGCGCAGCCACACAAATGCCGGTTCAATCCCAACGTCGAAAGTCATCGCCAAAAGCAGGATCAGAGCGACGTGCAATGCCAGCTTCATTTCGAGGAAAACCATAGCGTGGTCATTGCCTTCGTGGATGAGCACTATCATTCGGACAGCAATCGCAAACGTAGCCAGCGGTAAAGCGCAAAGACAGCTCAATTCGAACATGGTGATTTGGTCGTCCCAGGTATTGCGGTCCATCTCGCAGGGTCAGTCGGGCCGGCGCTCGCTGGCGAGCCACGCTCGCCATCCGCCGAATTCGGAGATATCGGTTCCCGACAGCACGCCATAGGGTTCGCACAGGAAGCCGGTCACCCACGAGCCGTCCGACAATTCGACTTGCCCCAGCACCAGCGGAGACGGCACGGTTGCCATGAACGAGCCCAACTCGACGCTTGGCATTTCCCAGACTTCGACCGCAATCCTGGAGCCGCTCGCGGTAACTCGCCACAATCCGGGGCGCCTGGTGCCGTCGGCAGAAGCGGGCAGCGCGGCCAGCCGATAATGGGCTGCCGTCTGCGTTACCTGCATGCGTTGCGCGCCTCGCGAAACCAGGTCCTTGTTCAGCGGCAGCCCCTGCATGTGAGCACCGCACACTGCGATGCGAATCCGGTCGTTGGCCGCGACTCGTCGTGCGCCAGGCTCCGGGCGGCTTCCGCCAACACATTCGATGCCGCTCGCCGTTTGCAACACATCGGCGACACCCAGCAGATACTGGTCGGTGAACGCGCGCCCGAAGACCGTCACGCCCCACGGGAGTCCGTTCTTCATGAACCCGGTCGGCGTAGCGACGGCCGCGTAATCCAGCAGATTCATGAAGTTCGTGTAGTAGCCGAGCAATGAGTTCGGCCCAATCGGGTCCTCTTCCAGTTCAGCGAGCGTCACAGGGCGCGGATACGTCGGCGTCAGCACGAAGTCCAATGAATCGACTACCGCATCGCAGGCTGCCTTCAACGCCTGCAGGCGATACTGCGCGCGAAACAGTTCGACCGCCGTCGCACCCGGCGCCTTGGCGAGCACGTCCCGAATGACGGAAAGCACGGCGTCCGGCGTCGCTGACATCAACTCGCCAACCACGCTGTAGCGCTCCGCAACCCACGGACCCTGATAAAGGAGATTCGCGGCCTCGACAAAGGGCTCGAAATCAATCTCCACTGCCTCGCCACCTGCTGCTTCGAGGCGTGCCCGCGCCCTTGCGAACAGTTCCGGACTCTCGGCGCATCCCGCGAATTCAAGGCGCGCCGGCACGCCGAACCGGAACGACGAGGGCTTGCCGAACGCCCTTGCCGAGTTCCACTGCGGGTTCTTGCGGCTGTATGCATCGCGGGCATCGGTTTGCGCGGTCAATGAGAGAAGCTCACTGGCCTCGCCGGCCGTGGCCGTGAAGAACGTCACGCAATCGAGTGTGCGGCAGGCCGGGACGACACCTGCCGTCGACAGGATGCCTTTGGTCGGCTTGAGTCCGATGAGATTGTTCAGGCCGGCAGGCACGCGGCCCGACCCCGCCGTGTCGGTACCGAGCGCGAAACTCGCCACGCCCAACGCAACGGCAAGCGATGAGCCCGCGCTGGAACCACCCGACGGGTAGTCAGGGTGCACGCTGTTGCGGCATTTGCCGTATGGCGAACGCGTGCCGTTCAGACCTGTAGCGAACTGGTCGAGATTGGTCTTCCCGATCGGGATCGCGCCAAGCGAAATCAGCTGGCTGACGAGCGTCGCGGACTCCCCCGGCGTGTACGCAAAGTCGGGGCATGCAGCGGTCGTTTGGACTCCTGCAAGGTCGATGTTGTCCTTGATCGCGAACGGCACACCGTACAACGGCAGACGCTCGAAGTCCTGCGCCTCGACCCAGTCGAGGTACGGCGCGAGTTCGCGTTCGGACAGAATATGAATGAAGAGATTGAACTCCGGATTCAGCGCGAGCGCTTTTCCAAGCAGTTCAGCCACGAGCTTGCGCGGCGTGAGGCGCCCGTCACGATACGCGCTACGGAGCGTGGAAAGTCGCAGATCGAATGTCGGCATGATGCTCTGTCCTTGTAGTTAGTGGCGTTCAATGACTGCGACTCGCTGCCCTGCCCGCACGGGCGAGCCAGGGGCCACGTAAATTTCGCCGACTGTCCCCGCACACGAGGCAAACACCGAGATCTCCATCTTCATCGACTCGATAATCAGCAGTACGTCGCCGGCGGCAACGACGTCACCGGTCTTCACCTTTACCTGCCAGAGGCTGCCGGCGATTTCACAGTCCACGGCGACCTGGCCGTCCTCCAGGGGAGCCAGTTGGGCGTCCTCCGCGTCCGGTGCCTCGATTGCCTCTTCCGGGGTGCCCGCTTCGCGCCAACGCTCCCGTTCGGCCTGGAAGGCCGCCTGCTGTCGCGAACGGAATTTGCCGATGCTGTCCGCTTCGCTGTCGAGAAACGCTTGATAATCCGGCAGCGAGAGTTCCGACTCTTCGATCTTCAACGGATAACGCCCAAGCGGAAAATCGGCGCGGATGCGAAGCAGTTCGTCGGCCGACACTTCGTAGAAGCGAATCTGGTCGAAGAAGCGCAGCAAATAGTGCTGACCGGCGAAGTCCGCGACCTTGCGATAGCGATTCCACATCTGCAGCGTGCGCCCGACGAATTGATAGCCGCCGGGCCCTTCCATGCCGTACACGCACAAATACGCGCCGCCGATGCCGACCGAGTTCTCCGCGGTCCACGTACGGGCCGGGTTGTATTTGGTCGTCACGAGGCGATGACGTGGGTCGAGCGGTGTCGCAACGGGGGCACCCAGGTAGACATCACCGAGGCCCATCACGAGATAGCTCGCGTCGAAGACGATCTCCTTTACGGCATCGATGGATTCGAGGTCGTTGATCCGGCGAATGAACTCGAGGTTGCTCGGGCACCACGGCGCGTCTTTGCGCACCGTGGTCATGTATTTTTCGATCGCGAGCTGGCACGCCGGGTCATCCCAGGAGAGCGGAATGTGCACGACTCGCGACGGCACCCGCAGATCCTTTTTCAGCAAGACCCGCTCCCACGCCTGACGTACAACGCCCAGCAGATGCGCGAGCGCCAGTTGCTCCGGTCGATAGTGAATCTGGAGAGAGCGGATACCCGGTGTCAGATCGATCACGCCGGGAAGCGCCATGGCCTCGAGCGACTGCATGAGCGCGTGCCCACGAAAGCGCGAGACGAGGTCCAGTTCAGCCGGTCCAATCTCGAGCAGCAGATGCGTGTCGCCGGACACGCGCACAACGAGCCGCTCGCCGCCCGAACCCATGTCGAGCACGATGGGGGACGTCAGGGACGACCGTCTGCGGGCCGGCGCGTTCGACTCGATCTCGAGACTTTCCAGTTCGCGGGCGCGCTGGTGTGCGGCTTCACGCGCTGCTTCCACTTCCACCGGCACAAAGCGGATCTTGTCGCCCGCCTTCAGCTGCCCGATGTGCCAGAGGTCGGCCTCGATGATGGTCACCGGACAGACGAAACCGCCGAGACTCGGCCCATCGGGGCCGAGAATCACCGGCATGTCGCCAGTGAAATCGATGGCACCGACCGCATAGGGATTGTCGTGAATGTTCGACGGGTGCAACCCCGCCTCGCCGCCGTCTTCGCGTGCCCACTCCGGCTTCGGCCCGATCAGGCGCACACCGGTACGGCTCGAATTGAAGTGAACTTCCCAGTCGGTGTCGAGGAAGCGTTCGATGTAGCGGGAGCTGAAGTACTCGGGCGCGCCATGCGGACCATAGATTACGCGGATGTGCCGCACGTCTTCGAGCTTCGGCACGGCAAGCAGCGTCTTGCCAGCCTGCGGATTCCCGAGCGCATAGACGTGAAGCACGTCGCCTGCGCGTATTGCGCGGCCGCCATGCCCGCCGAACTGGCCGAGCGTGAAGGTGCTACGGCTGCCGAGATACGCGCCGACGTCCAGGCCTCCGCGTACGCACAGATAAGCGCGTGCGCCGGCGCCCCGAATGGTGCCGAGCGACAACGTCGAGCCTGCCGGGACAAAGAGGCTCGTATTCAACGGTTGCCTGACGTCGTCGAGCAGTACGGGGATTTCGGCCCCCGTGATGGCAACGACCGCGTCGGTATTGAAACGCAGCGTCGGGCCGCTCATCGTGATTTCGAGTGCGGCGGCATCCGGGGCGTTGCCAAGCAGGCGGTTGCCCAGCCGCATGGCGCGGTCATCCATCGGCCCAGAAGGCGGAATGCCGACTGACCAGTATCCCAGACGGCCCGGGAAATCCTGGACCGTCGTCTGCGTACCGCCGCTGACGACTTCGACCGTACTGGCCTCGTACTTGAGTCCTTCGAGGCACCGCGTCCATGGTTCGCCCGATGCAAACGGCTCGTCGTCCAGGATCTGACGCAGGTAGTCGCGGTTCGTCTCCACGCCGTAAATGCGCGTGTTTTGGAGCGCGTCCTTGAGCGCGCCGCGCGCCTCGTCGCGAGTCGGGGACCAGGCGATCACTTTGGCGAGCATGGGGTCGAAGTACGGCGGCACTTCGCAGCCGGCTTCGATCCACGTGTCGATGCGCAGCGCGCGACCGTCGGCTTGCGGGAACGCAACGTCGGTCAGCAGGCCGGGGCTGGGCTTGAAGTCCCGGCCGGGGTCTTCCGCATAGAGCCGCGCCTGAATCGCATGGCCGCGCGGCGTCAAGTTCGCTGCGAGTTCCTGCAACGGCTCGAGCGTGCCCGCTGCCAGCTCGACCATCCAGCGCACGAGGTCGACACCCCACACCTGCTCCGTTACGCCGTGCTCCACCTGCAGGCGCGTGTTGACTTCGAGGAAGTAGAACTGCTCGGCAGCACTGTCGTACACGAACTCGACGGTGCCGGCGGAGCGATAGTCCACCGCCTTCGCGAGCTTCACGGCAGCCGCACAAAGTGCCTCGGAAATCCCATCCGGCAAGCACGGCGCGGGCGTTTCCTCGAGCACTTTCTGGTTGCGCCGCTGCACTGAGCAGTCGCGCACACCGAGTGCGATGGCATCGCCCTTGCCATCTCCGAAGATCTGCACTTCAAGATGTCGCGCCCGCTCGATGTACTTTTCGAGGAAAACGCCGGAGTCGCTGAAATTGTTTTCACCGAGTCGCTTCACGGCATCGAAATGCGCACTGAGTTCGGCTGCATTCCAGCAGACACGCATGCCGATACCGCCGCCGCCGGCCGTGCTCTTCAACATCACCGGATAGCCGATGACTTCCGCCGCTTCCTGCCCCGCCATCAGGTCACCGAGCAAGCCGGTGCCCCTGAGCATCGGCACGCCCTCCTTCTCCGCGATTTCACGCGCCGTGTGCTTCAGGCCGAAGGCGCGCAACTGCGCGGGCGCGGGCCCGATGAACGCGATGCCTGCCGCTTCGCAAGCCTCGCCAAAGGCTGCGTTCTCGGAGAGGAATCCATACCCGGGATGAATGGCCTGCACGCCCTCGCGGCGAGCGATCTCGAGGATTTTTTTCGTGTCGAGGTAGGTCATTGCCGCGGGCCCGTCGCCCAGGCAGTGCGCGACGGGAGCCTCGCTTACATGACGGCTCGCTCTATCCGCCTCCGCAAAAACGGAGACTCCGGTGACATCGAGTTCGCGCAGCGTTCTCAGAATCCGGCACGCGATAGCGCCACGATTGGCGATAAGAATCTTCTCGAACATGGAAGGAATCTTGATTCAGAGGCGGGCCGTCCCGCCGTGGGAAAGGCGAGCCGCGGTCGTCCACGGCCGTATTCGCGTCAGCGATCTGCCTGAGTCAGCGCTTCGCGCGTGAGCGTGAAATGACGTCCGGAGCGCACGAGCATGAGAAACCAGTACCAGCTACGGATACGCCTCAGTCCCATATCAGCAGCTCCGCTGGCGTCGGGTTGTAGGCGTTGCACGGATTGTTCAACTGGGGGCAGTTGGAAATCAGCACGATGACGTCCATCTCGGCACGCAGTTCGACGTACTTCCCCGGTGCGGAAATGCCGTCTTCGAAGGTGAGCCCCCCTTCCGCCGTCACGGGCACGTTCATGAAAAAGTTGATGTTCGCGCCGATGTCGTGCTTCGAGAGGCGGCCGTCATGCGCGCAAGCGCGCAGGAAATTGTCGCGGCAGCTGTGCATATAGCGCTTTCCCAGCGCATAGCGCACGGTATTGCTCTCCTGTGCGCAGGCGCCGCCGAGCGTATCGTGGCGTCCACAGGTATCGGCAACGACGGTCAGCATGGGGTTGCCGAGATTCGAGTACAACACCGAGCCAGCCGTCAGGTAGAGCCTCTTCTGCCGACGCAGCGTGCGTTGTGGGTCGAAGCGCTCGCGCGGATCGGCGAGACTGTAGAACAACGTATCGACCGCCTGGTTGCCTTCCAGATCGACGATGCGTAGTGTCTGACCCGCCTTCACTTCGTGAAGCCAGGGCTCACCCGCAGCCACCGTCTCGCGGTAGACCGCGCTCTCGGGCTGTTTGTCGCTGACGACAAGCGTGCTCATCATGAAGTGATCTCCGCTCAAAGAAAGAATCGCTCTGTGTTGATAAAGCCGCGTACGTTTTCCTCGCATGCGGTACGGCACACTTCAGCCACGCCAGGCTGCGCCTCGCTCAATTCGAGTTTCACCGCTTTGGGCGCATATTCAGGGTTCGGGTCGAGCGGGTGCTGAATCGCGGTGAGCACGACAAGCGTGTTCATCGGCGCATACAGTTCGACGTAGTCGCCGGCCTTCGCGTTGTCGCTCACGAAATTCAGCTCTCCTTCGCTCGTGACATCAACGCGGCTGAAAAGATTGAGCGTCATCAGCAGGTCTGAAATCTCGAGGCCCCACTTGCCCATCTCGACGAGCAAGTTGTCCGTGCCATTCCGGTAGAACGCGTTGCGCAGCTCTTGATAGCGGCCAGCACCATACCGCGCCATGACCTCGTCGGCGTTCGAGACACCGCCGATGCTGTCGTGCCACCCGCATGTATCGTCGACGATGGCAGCGAGAACACGCCCCATATCGGAGTACAGGCAGTGACCCGTCGTGAGCTTTGCGGTGTGCTGGCACTTCAGCGAATCCGGGAGATTCAGTCGCTCGCTCTTCTCCGTTGCATTGACCATCATGACGCTGACATTGGCGCCACCGTGCAGGTCAGTCACGCGCAGCGATTGCCCGCGCTTCACGATGAGCGAGGTATGGCCCCCGCCCGGTACGGTTTCTTCAAGCAATAACTTCATGTTCGAGTTCCCTTCATGAGACCACTTCGATGCTGGACGCGCCTTGAACCGCCGCACGCGCCAGATGCACCGCCGACACCGATTCGCGGCTGCGGTCGAGTGGAATGTTGTAGGTGATACGGGCTCCGTAGGCGCCCGGCGCATGGGGGTCTACACGTACCTTGTCGAAAACCAGCACACGGCTTCCCAACGTGAAGCCCTCTTTGAGATCATGCGTAACCATGAAAATGGTCAGCTTCGCTTCGCGCCACAGGTCCGAGAGCAGCGCGTGCATGTCCTTGCGGATACCGGGGTCGAGTGCGCCAAACGGCTCGTCGAGCAGCAGGACGCGCGGCTTCATCATCAAGGCCTGCGCGATGGCGAGGCGTTGTTGCATGCCACCGGAGAGTTGCTGCGGGTATTTGTTCAAGGCCGCACCGAGTCCCACCCGCTCGAGCATGGCCACGGCCTCGTCTCGCGCGGCGCGCCGTTGCGCTCCGAAGAGTCTGCCCGTGAGCTTCGCTTTCGGAAGCTCCAGTCCCAGCATCACGTTGCCCAATACGCTAAGGTGCTCGAACACCGAGTAACGCTGAAACACCACGCCGCGATGGGCGTCCGGTTCGCCGGGCAGCGGTTGACCGTCCAGCAGGATCTCACCGCGCGTCACTTGCTCCTGACCCAGCAGCAATCGCAGAAACGTCGACTTTCCGCAGCCTGAAGCGCCGACCATGGAACAGAACTCGCCCTCCTGGATCGTCAGATTCAAACGTTCCAGGACCACCTGGCTGCCGTACTCTTTCCAGACATTGCGAACTTCGATCATCGCCCACCTCCGCCGTACCAGGGGAACGACCACTGCGTGATGCGGCGAAGCAGTTCATCGGTGAGCCACGCGAGCAGCGTGATCCAGGCGACGTACGGCAGAATCAGATCCATGGAGAGGTAGCGGCGCACGAGAAAGATGCGGTAGCCCAGGCCGTCCGTCGACGCGATCGCTTCAGCGGCGATAAGAAACAGCCATGCAGCGCCGAGCGAGAGACGCATCGCCACCAGCAGGCGCGGCAGCAGTTGCGGCAAAACCAGACGCAGAATCACCGTCCAGCTCGTGGCCCCCAATGTCTGGGCCTTCACCCACAGCTCGGCGGGAATATCGCGGGCACGGGCATGCAGGTCCCGAATGATCATCGGTGTGATGCCGAAAACAATGAGCACGACTTTGGATAGCTCATCGAGCCCGAAGACGATGAACAGGATCGGCAGCACCGCCAGCGGAGGCACCATCGAGACGACAGTGATGAATGGCGAAAGCGTTGCGCTGACGAGCGGAAACGAGCCGGTCGCGATTGCGGCCACCAGTGCAATCACCGCGCTCACAACGAGACCGATACCCAGTCGTCGCAAGCTCGACAGGGTGTCGTCCCACAACAGATATTCACCCGTGCGCTTGTCTTCGGTGAATGCGACCAATCTCACGGCATCGCTCATTTGCGCCGCGCTCGGAAGCAGCTTGTCATCGGGATTGAGCTTGAGCCGCGCCGCAGATCCCGTGAAATACACGGCAAACAGCACGACGAACGGCAGCAGGAGCAGCATCATGCTGCCGATCCGGCTCGGATGTCGATTGATGAGTCGCATGGTGACCGCCTGGTGGTTGCCTCGAAATCAGTCTCAGAGCTTGCCCGCGGCCGCCATCTCGACGTAGCTCGGGTCGAAGCGCAGCTTGACGTTGTTCTTGTCGCCGACGATCACGTTCTTGTCGAACGCCATGCCCACGGAATCCGCACTCTTTGCATCCTGGCCGAGCAGACCGTGGTCAAACGAGAACTTCGCGACGCGCGTCATGATCTTCGGCATGTCCGGGCTCGTGACGAAAGCGACTGCCGCCTGAGGTGTGTAGAAGAGCGCGGTGGTCGACAGCTGCCCCTTGAAGTTCGCCAGGTCGGTACCGGAGGCCTTCGCCATCGACGTCAGCGCGCTGGTGCTCGCCGCCGAATTGCTGTGCATCAGCGCGACCATCTCGAACCATGCGCCGGTCAGTGCCTTGCCGAGCGCCGGGTTCTCCTGCAGCGTCTTCGTGTTGACGACCATCATGTCCATGATTTCGCCGGGAATCTTGCTCGAATCGAAGACTTCGGTGACGTTCGGCTGCGCCTTCAGATCGGCGAGCATGGGGTTCCATGTCACCGCGTTGTGAACAGTCGGGGTTGCAAATGCGCCTGAGATATCGGCGTCGGATGTGTTCACAACCTTGAGATCGCGCTCGCTCATATGGGCGCTTTCCAAAGCGCGTGCGAGCAGGTAGTGGGAGACCGAGAACTGCACGAGATTGACCTGTTGGCCCTTCAGGTCGGCGATCTGCTTGCCCTTGCCCTTCATGAGCACGCCGTCGTTGCCGTTCGAGTAGTCGCTCACGATCAGGGCAGTCGAATCGACGCCGCCCGAGGCCGGGATGGTGAGCGCATCCATGTTGGTCATCGCGCAGCCGTCGAACTTGCCAGCCGTGTACTGATTGATCGATTCAACGTAATCGTTCAGCTGGACGACATCGATCTTGATGCCGTACTTCGTGGCCCACTTCGAGATGATGCCCTGGGTCTTTGCCTGCCCCCACGGCATCCAGCCGGCGTAGATGGTCCAGCAAACCTTGAAGTCGCTGCGGCCCGCGGCGAACGCGGCACTTGAAGCGAAGGTGGCGAGGGAGACGGCGGCGATGCCAAGACAGCGAGCGAGCTTGCGCATGAGGTTGACCTCGAAGGGGACGGTTAGCAACGGCAGGGAGCAGCGCAAACTTCGCGTTCTCTCCCGGGCTTTTATCCCGCCGTGTAACCTCGCCTGAGGTCGCCAGCTCTCGGACCAGCACCTGCGAGAAGCAGGCCGGAACCCTAGCTGTCCATTTCCAGATTGTCTGAACCGGATGCTGCGCCGGCTCCTTGCCCACTCCTTAAAGCGAGAAGCGTGCCAATGAACCAAGGCACGACTTCGTGGCGTGGAAGGCGTTTTCCCGCCCTGCGCCGGTAACAACGTGCACTAATAAGAGTCGCGGCGCACCCGTTTCGGGCACTGCGATGGGCTGGCGCCTCCACTGCAATGAATCGCAGGCGATGCCGTAACCTCTGATCCAGGTCAAACGAACTGCGGCCGAGTGCGGTCCAATCAGCATCAGGCGCGCATGGCGTGCACGAGGCGAGGAGACCATGATGAAGTTGACGTTTCTGGGCGCAGCGCAAACCGTCACGGGATCGCGATACCTGCTGGAGGCGGCGGGCAAGCGTGTGCTGATCGACTGTGGGCTGTTCCAGGGCACCAAAAACCTCCGCTTGCGCAACCGGGATCCGTTGCCTTTCCCCGCCGACTCGCTCGACGCCGTGATCCTCACGCACGCCCACCTCGATCACTGCGGCTACCTGCCGGTCCTCGCGCGCAACGGTTATCGCGGACCCGTCTTCTGCACGCCGGGCACCGCTGGCCTGTGCGAAGTCATGCTGCGCGACAGCGCAAGGCTCCAGGAGGAAGACGCCGCGTTTGCGAATCGCCACGGTTATTCGAAACACCACCCGGCCTTGCCGCTCTATACGCTGCAAGACGCCGAACAGGCATTGCGGCTCATCGGGCCGCGCGAAGTCGACATGTCCGTCGCGCTGGCGCCGCAGTTGAGCTTCCGGATGCTTCCCGCCGGTCATATCCTCGGCGCGGCGAGCGTCGTACTCTGTTGCGGGCACACGATCGTCGCGTTCTCCGGAGACCTCGGTCGTCCCGACGACCCGATCGTGCGCGCACCCTCACCGCCGGCACACGCCGATTACCTGGTGGTCGAATCGACCTATGGCGACCGGCTCCACGATGCCGGCAATCCCGAGGACGAACTCGCCGACGTCTTCGCACGCACCTTCGCGCGCGGCGGCGTCGTCGTGATGCCGTGCTTCGCAGTGGGGCGCGCGCAGGAAGTCCTTTATTACATTGCGAGGCTCAAGGAGACGGGACGCATGCCCAACGTTCCCGTCTATCTCGACAGCCCGATGGCGATCAGCGTGACCGACCTGTATCGCCATCACATGCGAGAGCATCGATTGACGGTCTCACAACTGCATGCCATCGATCACGCGGCATTCATGACGCGAACCGTCGACGAATCGAAGGCCATCGCTTCGCGCCACGGTCCGATGATCATCATCGCAGGCAGCGGCATGGCGACCGGCGGGCGCGTGCTGCACCACCTGAACCTCTATGCGCCCGACCCGCGCAACACGATCGCACTGGTCGGCTACCAGGCGCCCGGCACGCGCGGCGCAGCGCTCGAAGCCCACGCGCCCACCATCAAGTTGCATGGCGACTACGTGCGCGTGCGCGCCGAGGTTGCCTCGATCTCCTCGCTCTCGGCGCACGCCGATTACCGGGAAACGCTGCGCTGGCTTGCCGGCATGACGTGCCCGCCCCTGCGCACGTTCGTCACCCATGGCGAGCCCGCCGCTGCCGATGCGCTGCGCCGGCGTATCGCCGAAACGCTCCACTGGGAATGCTGCGTGCCCGAATTTGGCGAGTCGGTCGAACTGGCGGAGGACACCGTGCGCGTGTGCGCGCCGCGCGAACCGGAAACGCCGGCCTGAGCGGTCGCGGCGCGTCTGTTTCGGCGCCACCCGGCGCGCCCGATTTTTTCGCTACACCTTCCTGTGTCACTCCTACAATGGCGGCAGGCCCCCGTGCGACGGCTGACGCCGGGGCTCCCTGCATCGAAGTCGATACTTCATACGCAAATGGCTCATGCACCGGTTCCGCGCAAGCGAGTCGCCCCGGACAGTCCTCATGGGCACGGGCGCTAACCCTCTGGCAAGCGTCGCCCGAGGCGCGGCGACCCTCCTTGTCGCGGGCACCGCGGCTGCCGCCGCATTCGCGCTCCTTGTTCCTCGCCTCATCCGCCCGAATGCGACGCCTTCGAAAGCAGGCAGTGCGCCGGCGCTCAACGATGCGCGCATGATGGCAATCATCCGTTCGTCGATGGAGGCGATCATTACCGTCGACGAAGCACAGCGGGTCGTCATTTTCAATCCCGCTGCCGAGTTCGCATTCGGCCTGGCGGCTACCGAGGCGATCGGCTCCCCTTTGTCTCGCTTCATTCCCGAGCGATTCCGCGAGGCGCACGCGCAGCACGTGAACCGATTCGGCGCGACCGGCGTGACCGAACGGCAGATGGGCCAGCAGCAGCGCGTGCTCTACGGACTGCGCGCCAACGGCGAGGAATTTCCGATCGAGGCGTCCATCTCCCAGGTCCGCGATCCGTCCGGCAAACTCTATACGGTCATGCTCCGCGACATCACGGAGCGCCTGCGCGCCGAAAATGCGCTCAAGCGATCGCGCGAGGAACTGCGCGAACTGTCGGCCAATTTGCAGAACGTGCGTGAGGCCGAAAAGACGCGTATTGCACGGGAGCTTCACGACGACCTTGGCCAGCAACTCACTGCGCTCAAGCTCGATCTTGCCGCCCTCGCGCATGGGCTCGGCGATGACGCCACGCCGGAGACCGCCTCACGCCTGACCGGCATGAGCAAGCTGATCGACTCGACCGTCGCGGCCGTGCGACGCATCGCAGCCGACCTGCGGCCCGTCATGCTCGACGACCTCGGCCTCGTGCCGGCCATCGAATGGCTTGCGAACGATTTCACGAGCCGCTACGGTATCGCAGTCGAGCGGCACGTCGACACCGGTGGCACGGAATTTTCAGGCGCGGCTGCCTCAACGCTGTTCCGTATCGTTCAGGAAGCCCTGACCAACGTCGCCCGACACGCCGAAGCCACTCGCGTCGCGCTCACATTGACGGTAGACGGGCAACGCTGCGTCCTGCGCATCGCAGACGACGGCCTCGGCGCGCGCAGCGATGCTGCTGACTCACAACGCCGCGGCCCTCGGGACAAAACGTTCGGTCTACTTGGTATCCGCGAACGCGCGCATATGTTCAACGGCACCGTTTCGATCGACACGGCGCCTCGCGAGGGCTTCGCCATGACCGTCACGTTCGCGGTCGATGCCCTCCAGTCCGAAGAGGCCCCGTCATGATCAAGGTGATCCTCGCCGACGATCACACGCTCGTGCGGGAGGGCTTGCGGCGCATTCTCGAAAGCGCGCGCGAGTTCGAGGTCGTAGGCGAAGGCTGCGATGGTCCGTCGACACTCTCATTGGTGCGCGAACGCGACGCCCAGGTGCTGGTGCTCGATCTCTCGATGCCGGGGCGAAGCGGCGTGGATCTGATCAAGCAGATCAAGGAGGAGAAGCCCGCGCTGCGCATCCTCGTGCTGACCATGCATGGGGAGCAGCAATATGCCGTGCGCGCCTTCAAGGCCGGCGCTTCGGGCTATCTCACCAAGGAGAGTGCCAGCGCGGAACTGGTGAATGCCGTGACGAAGATTGCCGCCGGCGGCGTTTTCGTCAGCATGGCGATGGCCGAGCGCTTCGCCCAAAGTCTGCACGAACCCGCCGAAACGCTGCCGCACCAGCGGCTCTCGGATCGCGAGTTCGAAGTCTTCCGGCGTATTGCGGCCGGGCAGACCATCACGGAGATCGCCCAGACGCTTTGCGTGAGCGCCAAAACCGTGAGCACCTATAAAGTGCGCATTCTTGAAAAGATGCAGATGCCGCATGAGGCCGCGCTGGTCCGTTATGCCGTGCGTCACAAGCTTCTCGACGACCCGGACGAACCCTGAGCGCGTAGTTGCCGCGACCGTTCGTCACATGATTGTAGGAATCGGCCTACAACCCTTCCGTTCCGCGTACGCGAATTTCAACCACCGCCGATATTTATTCGAGATCGCGCCGCCAATACTGACTACATGAATGCCAGTGCGAATCGCCGGCGCCTGTGAAACCGCGCGCCCGCTCCGCGCGCTGAACCGGAGACGATCATGTACGCTGCACCCGCCTGCGACACTTCCCGGACCGTACCGCCCACGCCGCCGCCCGTGTGGCCTTTGCAGCGGAGCATGCGCGAGGCGGAACCCCGCAGTCCGGCCACGCGCTGCTCGACCTGTTCGCTGCGCGCAGTCTGCATGCCGCACGATCTCACCTCGAGCGAGCTGCGGCAGCTCGACAGCATCGTCCACACCACGCGCCATGTCCGGCGCGGCGAAGCCCTGTTCCGTGCGTTCAGTCCGTTCCAGAGCCTCTACGCCGTGCGTACCGGCTCATTCAAGACGATCGTGATGCATCGTGAAGGCGCCGAACAGGTCACCGGCTTCCAGATACCGGGTGAACCGCTCGGACTCGACGGCGTGTGTTCCGGCACGCACACCTGCGAGGCCATCGCGCTCGAAGACAGCACGGTCTGCATCATCCCGTTCGGACAACTCGAAATGCTTTGCCGCGAGAGCCCGCGTATGCAGCGCCATCTTTACGCCCTGATGAGCGGGGAAATCGTGCGCGAATCGAGTCTGATGATGTTGCTCGGCACGATGACCGCCGAACAACGCCTCGCCACGTTCCTGCTCGACCTGGCGGCGCGCTTTCGGGCTCGCGGCTACTCCGCCGTGCAGTTTCATCTGAAGATGAGGCGCGAAGAAATCGGCTGCTTTCTCGGCATCAAGCTCGAAACGGTGAGCCGGATGTTTTCGCGCTTTCAAAGGGAAGGTCTGGTCGAGCCGAACGGCAAACAAATCCGCATCATCGACCCCGAGGGGCTTGCGCGCATCTGACGTGAGACGTACGCGAACACCGCATTCGCGCAGGCAACCAATGCCACGCGCCCGCCTCGCCGAACGCATGGATCAGTTACCCGAACGCACACGACCCTGCAGGGCCGCATGGGCGATCGGCGCCGACCTCAGTTCGCGCTCGGCGGCATCGAACGCCGCACGCATGGCGGCTATCGGATCTTCGTTCTCGCAATGAGCGATCGGCTTGAACTCGCGCGAGACCGACAGGAGTTCGAGCCGGACGTCGTATGCGGGCGCGCTGCCACTGGCGCCCAACTGCTCGACCGCGAGATGGCAGCCCGACAGCGTGCCGCTGAACCGGTCGAGGCGCAGCAACTGCACGCCGGCTTCTGCATCGAGCGCAGACGAACCCGCAAAACCCAGATAAACGATTTGCATCCCGAGTCCCATCGTCAGGCCTCCGTGTCGCCTTTGCCGGATCCGCTCGCGGGTCGCTTGCCAGCGGGACTAGACATCGAATGCGTGACGGCATTTGAGATCTACCCACACCACGCCCTCACGCAAGCCCTCCAGCACCGCCGCAACCTCGCTCTCGAAGATGCGATGATGGGGAAACGCGTGGTTGAAATGCCGATCTGGCGAACCGTGCGCAACGTTGATCAGGCAACAGAAGCCGCCCTGCTCAGCGGGTGACGTTTCTGCCTCGACGCGCCACACGCCCGAGTCGACGGTGCCCTTCAATGTCATGATTTCACTCTCCGTTTTGCGGGTAAAACGGGCGCCCCGCGAATCCAGGGCGCAGCGTCACTGGCTCCACGCCCCTCCTGCTTCGCCTGCTCATTGCCTTGCCTCCTTTCAGCCGTTGGTGTGCGCCACGCCATGCGGCACGTACCGTTATCAATCTAGCCAGGCAGGGCGTTTTCCGATTGATCTGCCTCAATGACTCCTTTTTCCGGAACCCATGCGCGCCGTCCACGCATACAAAAAATGGCTGATTCAGATCAAACTTATGACGTCGCCCGTCTTTAGACTCGGATCACGTTGTGAGCGTCGAAACTTAGGTCAACCCTTCGCTGGAGATCGCAATGAGCTGCAAGACCATCATGGTTCACATGGACACGAGCGCCTGCGCCAATGCGCGGCTCGCGCTCGCACTGAGGCTGGCCCGCAAGTTCGGCGCACATCTGGAAGGACTGTTCGCGCGGTTCGAACCCAACCCGCGCGAGTTCTACGTGATGGGTGGCACAGCGGAGTATTACGAGACGCACCGCACGCTACGCATGGAGCAGCGCGGCGCGATCGAACGGCTCTTCCGCGCAGAAGTGTCTCGTGCGCAGATCGACGGCGCCTGGGTTGTCCCCGATGGCGATCCAGTGTCTGCAATCATGCAGCGCAGCCGCACCGCGGATCTCGTGATTCTCGGACAAGCCAATCCGGACGATCCGGAGTCCTGGCTTGCGGACGGATTCCCGCAGAGTGTTCTGCTGGGAGCGGGAGGCCCGGTGCTGCTGGTGCCCTATACGGGCCGATTCGAGTCGTTCGGCGATCGCGTGCTGATTGCCTGGAACGCAAGCCGCGAAGCCGCCCGTGCGGTTCACGACGCGCTGCCGTTCATCCTGCGGGCGGCTCACGTGAGGATCCTGACGCCTGAGCAGTCGCACGCATCGTGCGAAGACCTCGTCGCCATGCTGGCGCGCCACGGCGCCAAGTCAGTAGACATCGCCATGCTTGACGGCCACGCGGCTGAGTCCGCGGGCGATACGCTGCTGAACCATGCGGCCGACGGCGCGTACGACCTGCTCGTCATGGGAGCGTATGGCCATGCGCGATTCCAGGAGCTGGTTCTGGGCGGCGCCACGCGATCCATACTCTCCACGATGACGCTGCCGGTACTGATGTCTCATTGACCAGGCCGCCCGCAGCGCGACGACCCAACGGGGCCTCGCAAGATCCCCGGTGCAAGAGAAAGACACCGGGGACAAGACGCCCTTACATCGGCGTGAACACGACCGGATAACCGAGGTGGTCTTCGACCCCCTTGACGCCGGTGACACGCTCCGCGGAGACGAGTATCGCCTTGCGCTCCTCCTCCGAGCTTACCGTGCCCCAGAGATGGACGATCCCCTCCTTGACGACGACGTTCTCTGCGGCCATCGCCCAGCGGCGCCCGTCCAGCGCACGCAGCACGTCGCGCTGGATCGCCTCGTCAGAAGCGACTGCTTCCGGATCGGGCTGCGTCGCGCTCGCCAACGCGCGTATCAGGTTGGCACGGCTCACGATGCCCACGAGCCTGCCCTGCTCCAGCACGGGCACGCGCTTGATGTGGTGGCGCTCCAGCAGGTCGGCGATCTCGCCCAGTTCCGCTTCCGGCGAGACGTAGATGACATTGCCCGTCATGATGTCGCCGACCTTCACGGCATTCTCCTTCAGGTACTCGCTTGCGAGCCTGCGAGTCGAGTGGAGCCATTCACCGAACCAGCTGCGCTGCGGCTTGCCTGTCCCTGTTTCCACGCGATGCAGCAGATCGCCCTCGCTGAGAATGCCGACGACGGCGCCGGCGTCGTCGACGACCGGGACGCCGCTCACGTGATGCTCGGTGAGCAATGTCGCGGCCTCGAAGACCGATGCGTCAGGACGCAGGCTGACGACGTCCGTGGTCATGATGTCTGAAGCTTGCATGAGTTCCTCCGTTAGCGGCTAAGACCGCACTGGAACCCAATTTAGAGATCGGTTGCGCACGCGCATTGATTTAAATCAATGAATCTGACGCCGGCCGATATGACCTTTCGTCGCCCGGTATGACGTGCTGCTTTTGCGACTGGCGTGGCTCCCGGCCTTCAACGCGGTCACAGTGAACCTATGGCTTCAGCACGGTCTTGACGATGCCGCCGACGGCTTCTTTGGCGCTGATCGCGGCGTTCTCGTCGTACCCGATGGTTGTCCCGCGCTCGATGCACGAATCGCCATAACTAAACGGTTGCTTCGTTTTGGCGTCGACGAGCAGTCCGTTTTCGACCTCGACCGTCCGGCAGTTTCGCGTGGTCTGCGCCTGGGCGAGCTGCTGAGGCTGCCTGAGCGCTCGCGCGTCGAAGAAGTGACTGGCGCCGGCGTACTCGGTCAACTGGACGTCATGCAGTTTTGTTTTCAGACGTTCCACATAGGCGCGGCATGGCGCGACAGGATTGTAGTTGTCCGCAGTCCCCTGGAAAATACGCACAGGTTTGCCAACGACGTCCTCGTCTTCGAGATACGTGGAGGTACAGTCGGGATAGAACGCGATGAACGCCGCGAACTGGGTGCCGGGTTGGGCGTGCATCCTCTGGAACCGGCTCAGGCTCGCATAAAGCGCGTTTTGCCCTCCACGCGAGAAGCCCATGAGCATGATCCGGCTCGGGTCGATTCGCGGATGCTTCGAGAGCGTCGCAATCGCGCGATAGGCGTCCTCGGTCTGTGCCAGGCGGCCGAGTTGCGATTGATCGTTGATCGTGTTGACGATACCTCGGCCGGAGAAGCTGTCGATCACAAAAGTCGCGACACCGAGCGAAAGAAAGTACTCCTCCCAGTCGGTGATGCTGCTGCCGATCCCGCCTGACGCATGCAGCAGAATGACGAGCGGAAGCCGGTCGGTACCGCTTCGCGGAAGCCGAAGCTCGCCAGCCACCGTAACAGGTTTGCCATCCTCGCGCCCGCTCAGGAATTCCTGGTCGGTGAGCGTCACGGACGGAATCGGGATGACCTCCATGCGCGTCACCTGCGCGCGTGAGGCGTTCGCGAGGCAGCTGCACATGCAGATCAATGCGATTCGGACGAGCAGAGTTTTGCTTGTTCTCGACATGACGCGCCTCTTCTTCAGTACTGGTTCGCGTGACTGACTTACGAAGTCCAGTATAGGCAGGCGTAGCGCGAGAGCGGGAGATCAGTCAGGCAACGGCGGCAGGCCTTCGAAGCGTGGGTCACGCCTCGCCTGCCAGCCTGCGATGGCTTCGGAGAGGTCCGCGGTATCGAATATGGCGCTCTGAAGCAGCGCCATGTGCTGCAGCGACTCCGCGGTTGCGTGGTCGCGGGCGAAGTTCAGCGCCGTCTTGCTCCCTGCCACGGCCAGCGGCGATTTCGATGCAATGCTGCGCGCCAGTTCCATCGCATGGTGCTCGAGCGCATCGGCGTCGGGCAGCACGGCATTGACGAGCCCCACGGCGAGCGCCCGTTCGGCGCTCAAACGCTCGCTGGTGTACGCCATCTGGCGCGCGACGCCCGCCGGAATCAGCTTGGGCAGGCGTTGCAGCACGCCCAGATCGGCCACCATGCCGATCTGCGTTTCCTGCAGGCAGAAGAAGGCGTCTGCCGTGCAGACGCGAATGTCGCAAGCAGCGGCAAGGTCGAGGCCGCCACCGATGCACCCGCCCTGCACGGCGCAGATGACGGGGAAGCGTGCCTTGTCGAGCACGTCGAAGCAATCCATCAGACCTGCCAGGGCGCGCTGAAATCCGAGGCGCTTGCGCGGACTGCGGGTGTCGAAGTCGTTCGAAATGTTGGCGAACACCTCGAAATCCATGCCGGCCGAAAAGTGCTTGCCCGTCGAACTGATGACGAGCACGCGAACCTCGCCACTCGCATCGAGCGTCTGCACGATTTCGCGCAGGCCCGCATAAAACGCGATGTCCATCACATTGAGCCGGTCGGGACGGTTCAATTGAAGATGCGCGATGCCGGCTTCGGTACTGAGGCGAAAGTATTGATCGTTCATGGATTGCTCGCGGCTTTATACGCGGGGAGAACATGAGCCAGACGTGCGCCCATCTCGGCGCCCAGTACCTGCAATGCGTTGAACGGCCGGATCATCACTTCGAATTCGACGATGCGACCCGTCTCGTCGAAGCGGATCATGTCGATGCCTTTGAGCTGCTTGTCCTGCACGGTCGCGCTGAATTCGAGCACGACGCTCAGGCCGTCGGCGCTGCCGAACTGCCGATGGTAGGTAAAGTCCCCAAAAATGGTGATCACCGTACGCAGCGCCATCAGCAAGGCGGGCGCGGGACCGTAGGGCATGAACGCCATCGGCGAGCGAAAAACGGCCTCGGGATGCACGATGGACTCCAGCCGGCTGAGATCCTTTCTGTCCACGAGCTCATGCCAGATCGCGAGGGAGCGCGCGACAGCGGGAGGCAGGTTGAGTATGGCGTGGGTCATATGAGGTCCGTTTTCAGGTCGAGAGAAAACGCAGCGCGCTCATAACGCGGCTGCGAGCGTTGTGCCCTCGTGGATGGCCCGCTTGGCGTCGAGTTCGACCGCCTCGGCGGCACCGCCGATCACGTGCACCTTGCGGCCGGCGGCCAGCAACTGGTCGGCCAGTTCACGCAGCGGCTCCTGTCCTGCGCAAACCACGACGTTGTCGACGGCGAGGGTTTGCGGCACACCGTCGATGCTCACGTGCAACCCATCGTCGTCGATGCGCTGGTATTCCACCGAGGACGACATGCCGACACCGCGCGCCTTCAAGGCCGTCCTGTGAATCCACCCCGTCGTCTTGCCGAGGCTTTCGCCAACCTTCGAGCGCCTGCGTTGCAGCAGATGCACGCTGCGAGCCGCCGGACCCACCACCGCGCGACGCAATCCGCCGCGTTCGGCGTAGTTCGTATCGACGCCCCATTCGGCGAAAAATTTTTGCGGATCGAGGCTCGCGGACACGCCTTCATGCACGAGGTACTCTGCCACGTCGAAGCCGATGCCGCCAGCCCCCACGATGGCGACGTCCGAGCCCACCGGCTTGCCGTCGCGCAGCACGTCCAGATAGCCGAGCACCTTGGCATGGTCGGCGCCTTCGATGCGCAGCTCGCGAGGCAGGACGCCGGTCGCCACGACCACCTCATCGAAGCCCTCCTGCATCAGCGCTTCGGCGCTCGCGCGCGTGCCGAGGCGAAGCTCGACGCCCGTCAATTCGATCTGGCGGCGGAAGTAGCGCAGCGTTTCATTGAACTCTTCCTTGCCCGGAACCTTCCTGGCGATATTGAACTGGCCGCCGATCCCGGTGCTGGACTCGAAGAGCGTAACGGCATGGCCGCGGCTGGCCGCCGTCACCGCGCAGGCGAGACCGGCCGGACCCGCGCCCACGATCGCCACGCGCTTTGGCTGCGCGGCAGGCCGGATAACGATTTCCGTCTCGTGACAGGCCCGCGGATTAACGAGGCAGGACGTGACCTTGCCGGCGAACGTATGGTCGAGACAAGCCTGATTGCAGCCGATGCAGGTATTGATCTCGTCAGCGCGACCCTCGCGAGCCTTGCGTACGAATTCGGCATCGGCGAGGAATGGACGCGCCATCGACACCATGTCGCACGCGCCGCCAGCGAGCAGCTGCTCGGCGAGTTCGGGCGTGTTGATGCGATTGGTGGCGACCAGCGGCACCGAGACCTTGCCCATCAGTTGCTGCGTGACCCAGGCCCAGGCGCCGCGCGGCACCTTGGTGGCGATGGTAGGAATGCGCGCCTCGTGCCAGCCGATGCCCGTATTGATGATGGTGGCTCCCGCCTGCTCGATAGCCTGCGCGAGCTGGATGACTTCCTCCAGTGTCGAGCCGCCCTCGACCAGATCGAGCATCGAAAGCCGGTAGATGATGATGAAATCTCGGCCGACGCGCTCCCGCACGCGGCGCACGATCTCCACCGCGAAACGTATGCGGTTCTCGTAACCGCCGCCCCAGCGGTCAGTGCGATGATTGGTACGCATCGCGATGAACTCGTTGATGAGGTAGCCCTCCGAGCCCATGATTTCCACACCGTCGTAGCCAGCATGTTGCGCGAGGGCCGCGCAGCGGACGAAATCGTCGATGGTTTCTTCGACTTCGTCGTCACTCAGCTCGTGAGGTGTGAACGGATTGATGGGGGCTTGCAGCGCACTGGGCGCGACCAGCATCGGCTGATACGAGTAGCGGCCGAAATGCAGGATCTGCATCGCGATCTTGCCGCCTTCCGCATGGACGGCGCGAGTAATCGTACGGTGCCGCCCGGCTTCCTCCTCTGTGGTCACCATCGCGCCACCATGCATGGGGCGCGCGCGTTCGTTCGGCGCGATGCCGCCGGTCACGATCAACCCAACTTCGCCACGCGCGCGCTCCGCATAGAACGCGGCCATACGTTCGAAGCCATTCGGCACTTCCTCCAGACCGACGTGCATGGAGCCCATCAGCACGCGGTTCTTCAAGGTCGTGAAGCCCAGATCGAGTGGGCGTAGAAGGTGCGGATAGCGATTTGTCATGTTCATGCAACTGGTTGTATGACGGCGAAGTCGATAATGCAACCAGTTGCATAGAGAATCAAGCGAATGCGCGGATTTCGAAAACCTCCTCTACACCATCGCTTTGATCAGACGTGACTCCCGCATGCCTAGCGCGCTGCGATCCCCTGGGCTCCAGGCGGTACACCGGTCACTGAACCAACCGGTTCGAGCGCGCCATCGGGCATCACGCGAAACCCGGTTACGGCACCGTTGCCCTCCCGCACATAGAGGAATTTGCTGCGACTGCTGAGCGCCATGTCGAGCGGCGCGCTGAGCGTACCCGCAGCGGGATTGAGCAGGTTTATCTTCCCGTCCGCGGCAATGCGCAGGCTGCTGATCGTGCCGCTACCGGCATTGGCGGTATAGGCGAAACGTCCGTCGCCGGTTGTGACGAGCCAGCAAGGAGCGGACTGGCCCAGCGGGATCGCCGCGCTGATCGAATCGAGATGTTTGCCGTCTTCGACTTCGTACGAAGAAACCGAACCGGACCCGGCCTCTGAGACGATCGCATAACCGCGTGTCGTGACGGAAAAGCCGAACGGCGTAACGCCGTTCGAGGCATGCGGGGTTGATGTCGAGGCGTAGCCGGTAAAGCCGACAGAATAGGTGTCAATGAGCTGCGTGCCCTTTTCGGTCACGAGCAATTCGTTGCCTTCCGGTGCGAACCTGACTTGCGCCGGCTGGGCGGAGGTACCGCCAGCAAGTGACCGCTGCGAGCCGGGTAACGCGACGAGGCGCTTGCCGAACGCGTCGACAAAATAGCCGCTAATGTTCGGCGTGCCGCCGGCATTGAGCACATACGCGATCGCCCCCTTGACCGTCACGCTGACGGGCATCTGACCGCCCGACGGCTTTCTGTCGAGCAGCGTCAGCTTGCTGCCGTCGATTGCGAAAAGCGAAACGTCATTGCTGCCGGCATTCACGGCGAGCAGAAAGCCCGAGTCCAACGTCAGCGCGCCCTGCGAGCCTAGCGGATCGGCGCCCGTGCCCGCTCCTTTTCCGCCGGTTTGATAGGTGGCCGCGTAGGTCAGTGTTCCGTTCGTGGCTCGAGCATAGACAAGAACCGAGTTTCCGGAAGGCTGGTTCGACATGACGTAGACCGCCCCGGGCGGATCGACCTCGGAAGCGGTTTGCGCAAAGCTGCCTGAAGCAAATCCCAGCGCTGCGGCGAACGCGATGATCCGCAAAGGAAACGATGAAGCGTACGTGACAAATGACATGACGAACTCCTTGCCTGGTAGACACGACTTCGTTAGGGGAACTGCCACTGCACTGCGCACTCCTTCTGTTCTCGTAGCGTCGCTTGTGAAGATAGGAAGCACACCTTATTAATGACAACGGAGAGACCTGATGACGTCATCCCTGGCGGCTCAAGGCGCGCCGTTGGTCACTCGTGCCGCGCCGATGATTGCCCCATCCGGCGACTGGATCAGGATTGCCGCCTGTTCACCAGCCGGCGACGCCGGTTCGAGCTTCAATGGCGCGCCGGTCCATTCGCCGACGGCCTGTATCGAGCGAACGACATTGGACTCCCTGAGCGTACGTCCCGTGTTTTCGCCTCGCCCGACCGCGGTCACGTGCCCGGTGTCATAGCCGACGAGCAAGACCCGACCGTGACCGGTGCCGCGCCCCACCATGACTGATAACGTCCCGCCGCGGCGCACGCCACTCACCTCCACCGCTGCCTCGTCCGCTTTCTGCGCGATCGCGATCGCCGCCTCGGCTGCACGTCGATTCGAACCCACCAGTCCCTTCTGGCCGTCGATCACCATTTCCGGGGTGTAGGCGCTCTGACCAAAACGGGCGCTGTACTCGGCCTGGCGCTGTGTGGCGGCTTCCAGCGAGTAAGGGTCGCGCCAGCCCAGGCCGTCCCAGTACGTGACGTGAAACGCGAGGGGAAGCACGTCCTGACGCTCACGTGAGAGCTCAGACAGGTAGGCATCCGCGGGAGGACACGAGGAACACCCTTCCGAGGTGAACAGCTCGACCACGACCGGCCTCGCTGATGCTACGACGGGCGCGACGAAAAAAAAGAACGCAAGTGTAACGAGCCGAACGGACATGATCGGTCTCCAGGACGACAGGACTGCCTCTTAATTCGTTCGGTTACGCATTCCGGTTACAGCCGGAAGAAATTTGTTTCGTCGGGCCCGGCCACCCTTACGGATTGACGCTGTCCGCAGCACCGGGATCGAGAAAACGGGGAAGCGACGCAATGGCAGGCTGTGGCAGCGGCACACTGTAGAGAAAGCCCTGCGCAATCTCGCAACCATGCGCATCGAGAAAGGCGGCCTGCTCCATGGTTTCGACGCCTTCGGCAACGACCCGCTGCCCGAGGCAGCGGGCGATGGAAAGGATCGCCTTCACGAGTTCGGCATGGCGCCGGTCCGTCGTGACTCGCTGCACGAACGTACGATCGATCTTGAGCGTATCAATCGGGAATCGGGTCAAATAGCTGAGTGCGGAATAGCCGGTGCCGAAATCATCGATCGCAATCGATAGACCCATGCTTTCAAATTCGAGGAGCACGCTCAGGACCGAGTCGTCTTCCTCCAGCAGCAGACTTTCGGTAATCTCGAACTCCAGCCACTCCGGTTGACAGCCGGTTTCATCGAGGACTTCCTTGACCGTCAGCGCGAGGTCGCGCGACTGAAACTGTCGCGCGGAAAGATTGATCGACACCCTGTGGCGCGCGGCACGCCCGCTATTCCATTCAACGGCCGAGCGGCAAGCTTCGCGAAGCACCCACCGCCCAAGCTCGACGATCAGGCCGGTTTCTTCCGCAAGCGGCACGAACTGATCCGGACGAATGAAGCCCTCTCCGGGGCGATTCCATCTCAACAACGCTTCCGAACCGATGACTTCCGCACCGCGCAGCGTCACCTGAGGCTGGTAATACAGTTCGAACTCGCCCAGATCGACTGCACGCCGCAGCTCCGACTCGAGCGAAAGACGCGCCGTGGCCTCGACGGTCAGGTCCTTCGTATAAAAGCGAAAGCCGCGACGCCCTGAGCGCTTCGCGAGGTACATCGCAGAGTCGGCGTATCTCAGCAAGTCTTTCGCGTCGGTGCTGTCGAGCGGATGCAGCGCGATCCCGACGCTGCACGATATGAATACTTCTCTTCCGTCGAGCAGGAAAGGCTCGTCGAGCCGACGGATGATTCTCGCGGAGATCTCCTCGAGGATGCCGCGATCAGCAATCCCGGGCAGCAGCACGGCGAACTCGTCCCCACCGAAGCGGGCAACCGTGTCTCCCACACGCACGCATGAAACCAGCCGATGCGCGGCCTCGCGCAGCAGCTCGTCACCGACCGCATGACCCATCGTGTCGTTGACACCCTTGAAGCGGTCCATGTCGATCATCATGACGGCCGTATAGTGGCCGTGCTTGCTGTTCGAGATTGCCTGACGCAATTGCTCGTTGAACAGGACGCGATTCGGCAGCGCGGTCAACGCGTCGAAATACGCCATCCGATGGATCTTTCCTCTGGAAGCGTGCAGTTCCGAGATATCCCGCCCTACGGCAAGGACGGTTTCCACCTTGCCATCCTCGCCCAGTTCCGCGGTCAACCGGATCAGCTGGCATAGTTCCCGGTTCTCGTCAGGCCCCCAGACCAGCTCGAATTCCCTGTCGCTTGCCGTTGCGAATACTTCCCGGAGTCGCTGCTCATAGAGGACGGACCCTGGCCCGCCCGGATATTCGGCCGGCGTCCTGCCGAGCAGCGCCTGTGCCCCTCCACTGGCGAGCGCGGCGAAGGTTGGATTGACGTAGAGACGTCGGCAATCCCGTCCGTAACGGGCGACCGTATCGGGCGAGTTCTCGACGAGGGTTCGAAACTCGCGTTCCCGGCGGGCCAGTTTTTCCTCGAAACGGCGCCGTTCACTCATGTCGCGTGCCACACCGAGAACGCCCGCCACCGTCCCCCCTGCGCCGAACACCGGCAGGCGTCGAGTTTCGAGCAAGGTCCGTTCACGGGTCGCCGGAGCGACCACCCAATCGTCATTCACGCAAACATGCAGCGCATCGATTGCTGCCTTGTCGCGTTCCCGGAAGTAGTCCGCCAGCTCGGCATCGAAAATGTCGTAATCGGTTTTCCCGAGAATTTCAGCTTTCGGCTTGCCGACAAATTGCTCGAAGCTGTAATTGCAAAGCAGAAAATTGCCAGCGGTGTCCTTCAGCCATACCAAATCGGGGATGGTATGGAGCACGGTCATCAGCTGTGCGCGCGCGTCGGACAGTTGACGCGCCTTGTCTTCGAGGCGTCCGTTGAGTTGCAGGATCCTCTCGTATTGGGCCCGCTGCTCGGACTCCGCCTGCTTACGTTCGGTGATGTCCAGAATCGCACCGATCAAGCCGGCCTGGCGGCCTTCATCGTCGTGGAAAACCGCCTTGCTGAATTCCACGTCGCGCACCGCTTTCCTTGCGTTCTGGACCTTGAATTCGTAGCGCTGAATGCCGCCTTTCGCGAACAGCGCCTCGTCCTTGGCGAAATAGGTTTGCGCCAGCTCGGGCGGACTCGTCTCAAAGACGGTCTTGCCGATGAATCGCTCCTTGGGGACGCCAAGAAATTCTTCGAAAGCCCGATTGAGATGCAGGTACCGCCCTTCCCTGTCTTTCGAAAAGACCGGAATGGGCATGGTATCGAGCAACGATTCGAGAAATGACTCGCGTTCACGGAGCTTTGCCTCCGCACGTTTGCGCGCCGTGATGTTGAAATAGATCGCCAGCACCGCAGGAGCCGCGTCGGGTGTCGGATGCCTTACGAACTGCACGAGGTAATGCTCACCCAGCGTTTGCGGCAGGCCGTCGAACGTCAGTTCCAGCTCGCGCGCAACGCCCGTGATCGCGACTTCGCGAATGGTATCGAGGTACTGCTGCAGTGCCTGGGGTGAAAACATCCGGGCTTCGGCGTGCGTCGCGCAGGCGCTTTCGGATGCGGCCCTCAACATCGCCAATGCCGCGCTATTCAGGTAGCGTCGTTGGCCCTGCGCGTCGTAACGGATGACCGGCATAGGCAGGTTGCCGAGCGGCTCGCCGTACTCGCTTTCTGCGTCCATTCCAGGGTTTCTCATGCTGTCAAAGAGAATGTGTGCTCGTACAACGCCATCTACGCACGCGTTCCCGGAATCGGCAACTTCAACAACGCGCAACACGGCATGCCATCCATGCGGTAACGGCAGGATACGGGAATTCTGAAGAGCGTAAAAATGGGCGCCGATGGATTTCCGGCAAGCACATCGCGGGTATTGCGTGCGAATTCATTCAACGCTTGCGTGTGTTATCGATCACGCCTCACTCTGGCATCGCTCTCGACGACATCGATATGTTATATAGGCGCAGTGCCTACTCTCGCCGAACCTGCATGCCGCTCTTCGATCTGCGCACGGTCATCCTGATGTCTTCGGTCATGCCGGGACTCATGGCAATCGCGTTGTTCTCACTGGCCCGAAGCTTTCCTCAGAACATACGCGGCGTCCGTCATTGGGCATCCGGTGCGCTGGTGGTCAGCGTATCGGTTCTTCTCCTCGCGTTTCGAGGCAGCGTGCCGGACTGGCTTTCAATTCTGGTTGCGAACTGCGGCATCGTTTTTGGCGCGGGGCTGGGACTCATTGGCACCCAACTCCTCTATGGGTGCCAACCCAGCTGGCGCTTCGTTTCGCTGCTCGTCTTCGTTGCCGCGGCCGGCATGACGTGGCTGTGGGTGGTCGAGCCATCCGTTGCGGGCCGCACGATCGTAATCACCGGGGTGCTCGCGGTACTCTACGGCACGCACGGCGTGCTGATGCTCCACCTTGGCCGACCCAGCCGCACGGCGCTTGCCGTTGGCGCACTGCTGCTTGCCGAATGCGCAGTGGCGGGCGCACGCTGCATCTCCGTCGCGCTTGCGACGCGAGGCCTGCCCGATCTCTTCCATCCGGAGTGGATGCAGACGTTCTATCTCACCGCGGGCGCCGCGTTTTCCCTGCTCGTGACAGTGGGCCTGCTGCTGATTGCCATGGAGCGCTTGCGCATCCAGCTCGAGCGGCAGTCGTACCGCGATCCGCTGACCGGCTTGCTGAACCGCCGCGCGCTCGCGCTCGCATTCGAAGAGGAACGTGAACTGGCGAAGCGCAACGGGGCCGTGCTCTCCATGCTCCTGATCGACCTCGACCACTTCAAGCGGGTCAACGACGAGCATGGACACGATATGGGAGACAACGTCCTGATCGACTTCGCGGAACGCGCCAGTGCGGCAATACCGGCCTCGGCGTATCTCGCGCGCTGGGGAGGAGAAGAGTTCGCCGTGTTGCTGCCGGCACTCTCCCTGCAACAGGCTAACGATCTGGCCGAAGTGGTCCGCACGCGAATCGCTCAGCCCGGCTTCACCGCGCCCGTGATTCGATACACATGCAGCATTGGCGTGGCCTGCCTCGCCGCCGCCGAAGCGACAATCCAGCAACTGGCGCGCGATGCCGACACGGCGCTCTATCACGCCAAGCATCTCGGCCGAAACCGCGTCGAGATCTGCGACCGCGCATTTGCTGCCTGAAACAGACAGGCAGCCTGGTACGCGACGCAATCAGTTTTTCACCGGGAAATACCAGAGATTGCGGTCGGTATAGCCGAACTGCCTGATGATCGATCCCAGCGTTCCGTCGGCGCGAATTTCGTCGAGCGTTCGCGACACCGCGTTGTTCAGATCGACGTCGCCCTTGCGCAACGCGTAGCGCGCGTAGCCGTACTCCTGCGGCAGCGGCCGGTAGTCCGCCACCATTTGCATCGCGGCAGTGGGATGCTGCTTCAGGAATTGCCCGATCTTGATGTCGTCTTCCATCGCGACGTCGATGCGCCCAGCGATCAGATCGGAGAACTCCGCCTCGCTGCTCGTGTAGAGCTTGAGCTCCTTGAGGTCCTTGCGCCCTTCGAGCAACTGGTGATTGAAGCTCCCGCGCACCGTGCCGACCGTATGGCCCGCAAAGTCGTCCCACCCATGAATCTTCGACGGATTGCCACGCTGTACCGCGATGCCCGATCCGTACCAGTATGCCGGGCTCGTGAATGCGACGACGCGCAGCCGCTGCTCGTTCTCGTGCAGGTTGTCGACGATGACGTCGGCGCGGCCGGCGAGCAGTGCCGGAATCATCGCGTCGAACGGCACGATATCCCACGTGACCTTCGTGATCTTGAGCCGCTTCGTGATTTCGCGGAAGATGCGCACGTCCGCGCCGTCGAACGTGTGTGTTTTCTCGTCGCGGAAGGTCGACGGCGGGTCGGCGGCGATCACGAGCGTGATGCCGTTCCTGATTGCGCGTGCGTACGAGCCGTCTCCGCCATCGAAGCGCGCGTCGCCGATTGCGGTGCTATCAGCCGCATGGGCACTGGACAGCAACGTTGCAACACCCATCAATATCGATGCAAACGCCAGCGTAGCTTTGCGCATGAAACACCCCGAATTGGTTAGTTATCCAGATCTGACGAATCGATCGCGACATTTGCCTTGCTGCCTTACGTACGAGCGCGACGGTCATCGTGGACGCACTGCGGCGTTCGCCGACCGCGCGGTGCCCATCTTGCGCTCGAGCCAGTGCACGACCAGGGCGCTCGGCCAGGAAAACGCCAGATAGAGCGCGCCGACCAGCGTGAAGATCGTGACGTACTGGAAGTTCGTCGACGAGATGATCTGGCCGGTGAACATCAGCTCCTTGACCGTCACGATCGACACGAGCGAGGTGTCCTTGAAGAGCGAAATCGCATAGTTGCCGAGCGGCGGCACGACGATGCGGATGGCCTGGGGAAGCACGATCAGGCGCAGCGTCTGGCTGCCGGACATGCCGAGCGCCTTCGCGGCTTGCGTCTGGCTCTTCGGCACGGCTTCGATGCCCGCGCGATACACCTCGGCGAGGTACGCTGAATAATTGATCGACAGCCCGATGACACCCGCCGTGAACGGCGCGAAACGAATTCCGAACGAGGGCAGCACGAAGTAGATGTAGAACAGTTGCAGCAGCGCGGGCGTGCCGCGTATGACCTCGATATAAACCGATGCAATGGCTCTCGGCAGCCGCGCGCGGCTGATTCTGGCGATGGCGAGCAGCAGGCCAAACGGCAGGCTGAGCGCCAGGATGCTGAAGGTCAGCTCAATGCTCGTGAGCGCCCCTTTGAGCAGATCGGGCAAATACCTGTTCGCGTCGTGCAGATCGAACAGATCGAAGAAGGTGGTCAGCATGAGGTCCTCGCCCCTTCGCGGGGGCACCAGTGATCTGCCAGGGAGATGCGCGCCGGCTCGCCGCGTTACGCGCCAACCTGCGCGCCGAGCATCCGGCTGATGCGTTCTGCATGGTTGCGCAGCGTGCGCCCCAGCGCGTGCAGGTCGTCGTCGTCCAGTCCGTTCTTGAGCGTCGTCACGCTGATCGCAGCCACGCCTTCGCCGTCGCGGTTCGTAATGGCCGCGCCGACGCAAACCACGCCCAGATTGTCTTCTTCGTCGTCGAATGCATAGCCGCGCTCGGCGACGAGGATCAGATCCTTCATCAGCTCCGCGGGCGTCAGGCGGGTGTACTCGGTGCGACGCGGCATGCCGGTATGCGCAAGCAGCTTGACGACGCGCGCCGGCGGCATCAGCGCGAGCAGGGATTTCCCGAGCGCCGAGCAATGCGGAAGCTCGCGTTGTCCGAGGGCGGACGCGATACGCACGATGCCGGGCGCCTCGACGCGGCTAATTGCGACGGCGTAGCCGTTGTCGTCGAGCACCGCAAGCCGGGACGTGAGACCGGTCGTGTCGGTCAGCTCGCGCAGAACCGGCATCGCAAGCTGGGAGATGCCGACGTCCGCCGCCGCCCGGTCGCCGAGATGCACGAGCGCAAAGCCGAGCCGATAGCGTCGTGAGCCGCCAAGGCGTACATCGGTGACGTAATGACGGGCGAGCAAGGTCTGCAATAACTCGAACGCCGTGCTCTTCGACACGCCGATTGCCGTCGCAATCTCGGCAACCGTAAGCCCCTCGTTATCGCTGGCCCCCAGCGTCTCCAGGACATCGAGCGCCCGGCTGACGCTGCGAAGCGCATTGCGCTCCCCAATGGTTTGGTCCGTTTGTGTCATTTGTATTTCGTCTTTTATCCGCTAGCGGGCAGTCGAGCGTTTTAGCCAGCTTAGCGCTGCCAATATTGACAGTCATCAAGGTGGAAACTACCATAAATAAGCCGCCGAACGACGTTCGGCCTAGCCGAACAAAATATCTATTCGGCATACAGGACGCCTGATTCGTGGCGTGGCTTACCCAGGTAAATGACAACAGGAGGCCGCAGGGCCGGTGATGCGCTCGGGGCATGCATGCGCGGCGCCATATTCCGACGGCAAATAAAGATGGGAACAGTGTCAGAAAGGGGTTTGGACGGGGGCGGGCAACCGAGAAAGTCGGACGCCTGGTCGTCGCAAGTCGCTCACAGCGACATCCTGCACATTAAATCCGTGATTCAGCGATTGTCTGCAGAGGACCTGAACGAGTCGCGTTTGCCGCCGGCTTATTGGCGAAAGCGCTTGCAGGAAATCATGCAAAGCCATCAATTGTCGAAAAGCCAGTTCGACGAGATCGACCGGCTGCTCGCGACATTGAAGGAGTAATGGCGCACGGCATCGGCGATGGCTCGACAGCCATCGTGCGAACGACTAGCAGGCAAACAGCGAATTCGCGGCGCGTACCGATTTACGGTCAACCGCCTGCAAGCGCCACTGCCATGCTGTTTCGTTGCACGCGCTGCTGTCCGGCCAGCTCGCATCGCCATGTCCGGAATGGACTTCCTGCCGCTCGTCCAGGCTGAGACCGCGCATGATGCAAAGGGGTGCATCGGTTTGCGGAGCGCATAAGACCGTCCCATCGCCGCCGGCGCGGACGTCGCCCCACGAAGGCAGGTCGACCCCTTCGTGTGACTCGCGCGACCAGCGTTTCTGGTCGAGATCGATCCACACCAGGGCGAATTCGTGTTTGTCTGCCGGGTCAGAACCATTGATCAGGATGGTCAGTCGCATGAGCACTCCGTGCAGTGCGGCTCGTTGATGGGATCGCGGCGCGAATCGCAAGTTGTCAGTCTAGAAGTTCCGCGATGGAACGCAAGCGGATTTTCCATATATTGGGAAAACTCCGTGGTGCGGAGGCGCACATAACGCGAAGGTCGAGCCGGAACCGAAGACGTCGGTGCAGCTTCGGTTCGCCCCGGGGGTCGGAATGAGCTCTCCGCATCCTGGCGTCCGATCTGGTCTATGCTCATGAAATCATATGATTTGAATCGGGGAGACGACGTGCTTACGTCCGCCACGGGCGACAAGTTCTGGACCGCCGGCATTTTGCGCCGCATTTATGTTCTCCGGGTCCTCGGCTACGCGATCGGCTCCATCCCCGTTCTGTCCTTGCTGCACGTGCAACATGCGCCGGCGTTGCTCTTCGCCGGCGTTCTTGCCATCTGTCTCGTCTGGCCGCATGTCGCTTATTCGCGGGTACGCGCCAACACTGACGATGCACTCCGCAAAGAGAAATGGAACCTGCTCTTCGATTCGGCGTTCGGCGGCTGGCTGGCCGCGGCGGTTCATTTCGAACCGGTCGCAGCCGTCGTCATCCTGTTGATGTTTGCGCTCGACACCATGGCCGTGGGTGGTTGGCCGGTCTTCGTCGCCGGGGTGGGCGCGAGTGCGGCGGGCCTGATCGCCGGGGCGGCGATCTTCGGTATCGCCACCACGCCGCTGGACGCACGGATCGCGCCGGTGTGGCTGCCCATTATCTTCATCTATCCACTCCTGTTCGCCAAAACGACCCATGACGTGTCGGTCAGGCTTCTCGATCGTTCGCGCCGTTTGCGCGAACTCAGCGAATGCGACAGCCTGACCCGGCTCGCGAATCGTGCGGCGCTCAGCGCACGATTGCAGGCACTCCTGACTGCCCCCGCCCGGCAGGGCGAATCCGTCTATGTCGTTTTCCTCGACCTGGACACGTTCAAGACCGTCAATGATGCGCTCGGGCACAGCGTCGGCGATCAGCTGCTCGTCGAAGTTGCCGGGCGTCTGCGGAGCTGCGCGCGGCCGGGCGACATTCTCGGTCGTTACGGCGGCGACGAGTTCATGATCGTTGCGCCGCGCGGGCGCGACGACGCACGCTTCGACCTTCCCGACACCGTACTCGCGGCAATCGCGAAGCCCGTGCTCGTCGGCGGGAATGAGCTCGTGGTGAGCGCCAGCGTCGGCATCAGCGTGTTTCCAGCGGATGGAGACAATGTGGAAACACTGATCTCGTGCGCGGACATGGCGATGTACGCGGCCAAGAGTCGTGGCCGCAATTGCTGGGATCGCTATCGGCCTGAGATGGGCGAGAACGCCGACGCAAAGCTCATCCTTTCGGCACGGCTGAGAAAGGCGATCGAAGCAGGGACGCTGCGCGTGCACTACCAGCCGCAGGTCGACATGCGCAACGGCCACGTGCTTGGCGTCGAAGCATTGGCGCGTTGGCACGATGAGATTTACGGCGAGATCGCGCCGGCCGAATTCGTTTCGATAGCGGAGGCCTCGGGATTTGTCGAGATGCTCGGCGAGTGGGTGCTGCATGAGGCGTGCCGGCAGTCGGCGCTCTGGAGGCACATGGGGATTGCGCCGTTGCGCATCGCGGTCAATCTGTCGCCGCTCCAGTTGCAACGCACGGATATGGTCGAGACGTTTCAGACCATCCTGCAGGAGACTGGTGTCGATCCGACGATGCTCGAGCTCGAGGTCACCGAAACCGCGTTGATGAAGCAACCGGAGATCGCCGCGCGCCGCCTTCACGCATTTCGCCGCGCGGGTATTCGTATTGCAATCGACGATTTCGGCATGGGCTACTCGAGCCTGAGTCAACTGCGCGCGCTGCCGGTCGATCGCATCAAGATCGACCGTGCGTTCGTGCAAGGCGTCGGGGAAACGGACACGGATGCGATCGTGAAGGCGATGGTTACGCTTGCGCAGGCGCTCGGTTTATCCGTCATCGCCGAAGGGGTGGAGACGCTCGCCCAGCAGGAGTTCCTGCTCGCGCTCAGTTGTGTGGAAGCGCAGGGATTCCGCTTCAGCAGGCCGCTCGATGCCGAAAGCATCACGCGCATGCTCGCCGACGGCGGCCCGCTACCGCGGCCTTCGCTTGCCACGCTCAGCGAAAACGTCATCGTCTGAGCGACGCGACGCCGGCCAGCGACGCCCGAAAGCTCGCGTAAGTGCGTGCTATGCTGACGTCACGCGACTTGCCGAAACCCACATGCCTAAGCCGTTGTCCATTCTTTTCGTCGATGACGACGAGATGTCTCGCACCCACTTCGCACGCGCCGTCCAGGGGCTTTATCCGGTTCATCTCGCGCGCAACGCGGACGAAGCCATCGAGATACTCGAGGAGCACGGCGCGGACATCGCAGTCCTGGTGACCGACTTCCGCATGCCGGTCAGCAATGGCGATCAGCTGCTGCGCGAAGCCGCCCAACGCTATCCGCGAATCGTGCGGATTCTGGTGACCGCTTACGCCGACAAGGACATGCTGTTGCGAACGGTGAATACCGGGGGCGTATTTCGCATCATCGAAAAGCCGCTGCGGATCGAAGCGGTACGCGAGACGCTGCGCGAGGCGATTGCGCAGTGGACCGAGCGTGAAACCCGCCAGCATCAGTTGCTGGCGATGGATGAAACGCTTGCGTTCCTCGCGCACGAGTTGAACACGCCTTTGGCGACGATCGCACTGATTGCGCAAACCATCGAAAACGGCAGTATCGGCGCGTCCGATCCGATGCCGCAGAGCAAGGTCGCCGATGCGGCAACCTCGATGCTCGCCAATGCGCAGTACTGCATGACGCTGATCTCTTCCTTCTGGGCGAGCTTGCATAAAAGCGGTGGCGCGCAGTCCTTATCGCGCGCTGGCGCCCGGGAAGTGCGAGCGACGCGCCTGATTGCCACCCTGCTCGACACTTACCCGTTCTCAGCCTCGCAGCGCGACTGGATCACGGTCGACGTGCGGGACGATTTCATCGTGCGTGCCATGCCCAATTGCGTGACGCTCGTCCTTTCTTCGTTGCTGTCGAACGCCCTGCGCGCGCTCAGCCGCACGCCCCGCCCTGCGTTGCGCATTGAGGTGCTCGACACGCTCGAACCGCAGATCCGCGTGCGCGACAACGGTCCGGGCATTGCTCCCGAAATCAAGGCGCGACTCTTGCGGGACCCCATCACGACTCACGCCGAAGAAGGTGGCCACGGCATGGGCATGATCTTCTGCAACCGCATCATGCGATCTTTTGGCGGCGGCCTGGAAATCGACTCCACCGTGGGTGTCGGGACGACGGTCACCATGCGCTTTGGCACCCGCAAGGAATGCGCGCGAGCCACTGACGCGCAACGGCCGCTCGAGCCTCAGTCCTCGCTCGACACGCCCGGCTGATCGACCGGGCTTATCGCCGCCACAAAATATTGATGCAGCGCGTCGGCCGAGCGGTTTCCCAGTGCGGTGGTCTGGTCGAACCAGTCGGTCTCGTCCGGCCATTGGCCATCGAGGACCCGCGGATAGATCTGCTTCACATACAGGTGCAGCGCTTTCGCGCCGATATTCCCGCTGATACCTAAAAGCACGTGTAGCGTCGCGTGGACTGCCCGGATGTCACCGGCCTCCACACTGGTTGCAAGCTGCGCCAGTAGCGAGCGGATTTGCGCAATGCCCTTGAGGAAGGTCTGATCCAGCAGGTCGAGCGACGCCAGTTCGTCGAGGTGTGCCTCATCGAGCAGGTCGTTCTCCGCGATCGCCGGCCGATTCGCAGGCCGGTTTGCAACCCGCATGACCGGCACTGCCGGCCGCTCGCGTTTCTCCGGCGCGCTCGCCACGCGCGAGTGTGCAAACTGCCGCGCGAGACAGGCATAGAGCACGCCGACCTGCACCGGTTTCGTCATGACCTCGTTCATGCCCGCGGCGAGACAGGCTCTGACTGCCGCCATATCGGACTGGCCGGTCAGGGCCACGATAGGCAGCTCGCCATACTCGTCCACGCGGGCGCGAATCCACGCCGCCGTCTCCACGCCGCCCATGCCGGGCATGTTCATGTCCATCACGATGGCGTCGACATTGCCACCGCCCTGCAGGCGCGCCAGCACGCCCTGTCCGTTCTCCGCCTCCACGACGCTGGCGCCGCAACGCTCCAGATAGCTCTTCGCGACCATCCTGCTGTAGGTGTCGTCGTCGGCGACGAGAATCGTCTTGCCCGCGAATCCGTCGAAGCGCGGGTGGCGCAAATGGCGATCGCCGCTTTCCATGAGCTTCTGCAGCGTACTCACCAGTTCCACCATGCGTATGGACTTGTTGATCGTTGCGTCCATGCCGGCACCCTTCGCGAGCACGCGAGCCAGGTTGTGAGCTTCGGCCGTATAACCGACGACCAGCAGCCCCCCGCCAGCCAGGTCGGCGTCGGAACGGATCTTCTCCGTGGTCGTGTAGCCGTCGAGACCCGGCATATTGATGTCCATCAGCACGAGATCGTAGGCGGCACTCTCTCGAAGGAGCGTCAGCGCGCGCTCACCGCTCTCCGCTTCGACAACCCGGGCGCCCACCCCCGAAAACGCATGGCAGACTTTCTCGCGTATCACCGCGTCATCATCCACAAACAGGATCGCCTTCCCGCTGAAGAACTCCGTGGCGCGCGCGAGTAGCGTCTGCCGGTAGGCCGCGATTTCGCTCTCCGGTATGGCAGGAAACTCGAGCGTAAACTGGGTGAATCGGCCGGCTTCCGAGCGGCACTCGATCGTGCCGCCGAACGAGCGCATCGCACGCTGGCAGTAGGCAAGCCCCAAACCCGTGCCGGCAGCATTTCCCTGGGTGCGGAAAGGCTCGAACAGATGGGACATCATCTCGGCTGCGATGCCCGGCCCCGTGTCGTGAACGATCACCTTGTTCCGGTCGACAGTCAGCGTGAGCGTTGCCGTGGGATGCGCTGCCATGTGATGCAGCGCATTCTTGATCAGATTGAACAAGGTAAACAGATAGACGGTCTCGTCGACCTTGAAGGTAAAGTCTTCGAGGACCATCAGTTTTACGCGGCCGCGCTCTTTTCTGCCGCTAAAGCCGTACTCGTCGAGTGCCTTGCGTGTCGCCTCTGCCGCGCTCGCATAGTTGAGATTGTCCGACTGCATGGGCTTGGCGCTGACCTCATCGAGCGTCATCGCAATGATTCTGAGCCCGCGGTCGATCGCCAGCTGTCCGTGCGCAACGTGCTGCGAGAGCGAAGCCACCGCGTCGACCGGCAACGCCGGCACAGGCTTCGACTCGGCCATCGCGGGCAGCGCCTCCTCGACGCGATCGAGCACGTACCGGAGCTGGCTGAGCGGATTCCGCATTTCATGGGCGATCGTGCCCGCGAGCGCCCGGAGTGCGCCGTTCTTGGCCTGCGCCGTGATCCCCCGCATGTTGCTGTAGCTGAACGTGAGGCCCGCGCTGATGCCGAACGCGAAAACCGGCAGATAGGTGTAGAGCAGCAAATGGCCGTCGACGTGCAAGGACTCCGGCGTGACGATCCACGCGCAGAGGATGGCGAGGCCAACCCCGAGGGCGAGATTCAGCGCCAACGCGACGAACGACGGAAAAATCGCGATCAGGAAAAACATCATCCCGACTTCCGCCATCGACCAGATCATCGAATAGTGGCCGGTGATCAGGTAGTAGGTGAAAAAGAACGGTAGCGTATAGGCTACCGTCAGGAAGTAATACCACGGCAGGAAAGGCACTGCTGCTGCGGGCCAGAAGCGGCGCAGCAGCAGCAACAGACAGGCGAGCGCGCCGATCACGCGCATCAGCGTGCTTTCATTGGGCTGGGGGTCGATGTAGGTCCACCACAACCAGTACAGCGGATGTCCGATGGTCCCGATGACGCCCACCGCCAGCACGCTAAGGTCCGACAACCCATATGCGTCGCGAACCCGCTGCATCAGATAGCGAACGCCTCCCGCAATGCCTTTCATATCGTTCTCAATAGACTGATACCGAGCCTCAGAACAGGAAGCTGCTCACGTTGAACGACATGCCGGCGCTGCCGACCCAGCACAGCGCCCTGTCGCCCCGCTTCAGCTTCCCGGTCTCCTTGGCCATTGAAATCGCGGCCGGAATCGAGGCGGAAACGAGATTTCCGGTATCCGGATAGATGTGATACATCTTATCGTCGATGCCTGCCTTCACGCCGTAGCCGTGCCACGCGGCCTTGGAGGAGGCGTGCGTAAACACGATGTCGATGTCCTTTTTGGGAACGGCCAGTCGGGAGAAGACTTCGCCAAGCTCATCTGAATTTTTGTGCAATTCGTGGCCGAACGAGGTAAACCGCATTTCGCCGTTCTTGCCGATACGGTCGGTGGGATGGCAATACCCCTCGTAGCCAGGAATCGGAATCGTGCACAGGTCCGAGACGTCGGGCTTGCCGCGAAATGCAAAGCTGAAGTTATCCGGTTCCTTCGCGACCACGAGCGTGGCCGTCGCCGCTTCGCCTATCGTAAACGACGGCAGCGTGTATTCGACCTGGGCGTGATGCTTGAGCGCGAAATTCGAAGGATAGAGCGGCCCCCCTGCGAGCATATTGAATTCGGCGTTCACGATCATCGCGTTTTTATACTGGCCGGTCTTGAAGAGACTGTCGACGATCGACATGGCCCGCGTCCAGCTCATGCAGGCGTCGACCACATCGAAGCATTCGGCATTGCCAAAGCCGAGCGTGCTCGCCATCATGTGGCTGTTGCCCGGCTCGAGGAATCCTCGACCGATACCGACGAAGATGAACAGCTCGATGTGCTCCGGCCTCAGATACGTTTCCGACAACACCTTGCGCGTCGCCATCGCAACGTGATCGATGGGCGACTCATGGCTGTCGCACCAGCGGCGATGAACCAGACCGCTCCGGTCGAGCAGTGTCTTGATGGTGCGCACGGTCCTGTCGATGTCGCCATCGAAAGCCGTAGAGTGGGACCGGATCATATCGACGACTTCTTCGTTCGTGACGACCCGCGAAGGGAGACTGACTGCAACGTTCTTGATAAGCATAGAGAATCCGTGAATCGCGAAAAAATGGATGGGTAAAGGTCTCGCGCATGTGGCACGCGGATACCTGGACATCAGATATCCGGCCGAACGGCCCCCGTACGTTAGCGCCCCCACCGTTTATCACGAATTTCCCCCCTTCCCTACGCGTTGACTTTCAGCGGCCGGGTCTCGAGCGCCCGGGGTTCGTCGCCATGCTCACGGGAACCTGCCTCCCTCCCATTCTTTCAATTCACCTTCTGACTACCTGAGCCATTCGGCGACGGCTCAGGCTTCACGACTCATGTTCGGCGCATACTTTGCGGGAATGATCCCGAACGGCATATCGGCAACAGTGAGTGGAACTTGAGCGTCGGGAAATCGACCCACCGGGCTCGCCAACGAGCGCCTGCGCAAGTTCATTGACTGGCGAAAGCAAAGGCTACCGGTTCAATGCACGTCTCTTAGCCGAACCGTGCGGGCCAATACGGCGTGGGATCGATGAACGGCGTTTCGCCGACGATCTGCTCGGCAACGAGGCGCGCCGTGACCGGCCCGAGCGTGAGTCCATGATGATTGTGACCGAACGCGAACCACAGCCCCGCATGACGCGGCGCAGGCCCGAGCAGCGGGCGCATGTCGGGCGTGCAGGGGCGCAAGCCCATCCACGGCGTTTCGTCCAGCCGCGTGCCGAGGCCGAACACGGGACGCGCCTCGCGCTCGGCCGCGTCGAGCTGCGCGTAGTTGGGCGGACGCTCGCGCGTGGCAAGCTCGACGCCCGTGGTCAGACGCAGGCCGCGACGCATCGGCGCGACCACGTAACCGCCTTCGATATCCACCACCGGACGCACGAGCGGCGCACGCGCGTCGCTCGCGTAGTGCATGTGATAGCCGCGCTTGACCATGAGCGGCACGCGGTAACCGAGCGGCCGCGTCACGAGATCCGACCATGGGCCGAGCGCCACGACCGCAAGCCCGGCGCTCAGCGGTCCTGCGTCGGTCTGCACTCGCCAGCCCTTGCCGTCGGGCATCAGCGTGCGCGCATCGCCGTGTGCAAATGCACCGCCTTCACGCAGGAACAGCTGCGCATAGCCCTTCGTCAGTGCGCCAGGATCCGCCACGCTCGCGGGATCGATCCAGTGAATCGCGCCCGCATAGGCTGCGTTGAGTGAAGGCTCCAGTGCGAGCAGGCCCGGCGCGTCGAACATCTGCACATGCAGGCCATGTGCGTCGGCCACGCCCTGCGCCGCGCGCATTTCGCGTTCGAAGCCGGTGGGCGAGCGCCACGCTTCGAGCCAGCCGATGGGCCGCACGATGTCGCGCAAGCCCGCGCGCGCGATCAGCGCGTCGTGCTCGGCCACGCTGCGCTCAATGAGCGGCAGCATGTCGCGCGCTGCGTGCGCGAGGCGCGCCGGCGACGACTCGCGCCAGAACGACGCGAGCCAGCGCGCGTAGGCGGGCAACGAGCGCACGTCGTAGCGCAGCACGGTCGAGTCGTTGCGCACGAGGCGCAGCAGCGTGCGCCAGTCGCGCGGGAAACCATAAGGCACCACCGACGACGACTCGATCAACCCCGCGTTGCCATGGCTCGTTTCCTCGCCGGGCCCGCGCCGGTCGACGAGCGTGACCTGCACGCCGCGCGCCTGCAGATGCAGTGCGACGCTCACGCCCACGATGCCCGCCCCGAGAACGATCGCGCTCTGGCTCATGAATCGGCTCTGGAGTCCGAAGTCATCGACATCACTTCGCGACGATATCGCGGCCGAAGTACTTCATCGACAGCTTCGTGAGCGTCCCGTCCTGGCGCAGCGAATCGATCGCGGCCACCACCTTCGCCTTGAGCGCCGCGTCGTCCTTGCGCATGCCGAAGCCCGTGCCTTCGCCGAGCGTGGCCGGGTCCTTGAGAGGCGCGCCCGCGAATTCGAAGCCCTTGCCCTGCGGTTTCGAGAGGAAGCCGTCGGTGGCGGTCTGCACTTCCTGCACCGCGCCGTCCAGGCGCCCGGCCGCGAGGTCCGCAAAAATCTGGTCCTGGTTCTCGTAGGTGACGACGTTCACGCCCTGCGTGCCCCAATGCTTGCGCACATAGTCTTCCTGCGTCGAGCCTTGCAGCACGCCAACCGACTTGCCCTTCAGGCTCGCGGGCGTAGGCTGCAGGCCCGAGCCGCGCTTCGCGACCATCTGGATCGGCATCACGTAGATGGCGGGCGTGAAGGCGATCTGCTGACGCCGCTTGTCGGTGATGTTCATGGCCGAGTTGATGACGTCGAACTTGCGCGCCTCGAGCGCGGCGATCAGGCCGTCGAAGCTGTTCTCCACCCACACGCACTTCATCTGCAGTTTCTGGCACACCGCGTTGCCGATATCGATGTCGAAGCCTTGCAGATCGCCAGCAGGCGTCTTGCTCTCGAACGGCGGATAGGACGCCTCCACGCCGAAGCGCAGCGTTTTCGGGTCCTGCGCGTGCGCCGCGCCCGCCGTCATGCCCGCCAGGCACGCAAGGCTGGCCGCCGCCGCAAAGCGAATCATCTTCCTGTTCATCGTCGTCACCCAATTCGTAATAAGTGTCTGTTCAAGTGTGCTGCGCTTCGTGCGGCGCCCTTTCACGCGGGCCGCGGCCGCAGGAGGAATATAGACGAAAAATAAAAATAAAGTCTAGAATGGACAAAAATGTCTACACCGCGACTCCGGAGCCCCAACATGAACGAGATGTCCCAAGCCATCGCCGCGCCGCTCGTCGTCGACGCCGCCCAGGTGCGCGCCGCCCTGCCCAGCCTCGACGTGCGGGGCGAACTGGCCCGCCTGTTCGCCTCGCTCGGCCGCGGCGACGCCGTGCAGCCGCCGCAAACCCTGACGCTGTTCCCCAAGCAGGCCGGCGACTTCATCACCTATCTCGGCGTGCTCGCCGAAGCGGGGGTGTTCGGCGCGAAGCTCTCGCCGTACATCGCGGGCGCCGAAGGCCAGCCGCCGATCATCACCGCATGGACCGCGCTGATGTCGATGAAAACGGGCCAGCCGCTCATGTGGTGCGACTCGGCGCTGCTCACCACCGAGCGCACCGCGGGCACCACAGCGCTCGCCGTCGACCAGCTCGCGCCGCGCGAGGCGAAGCGCCTGGCCGTGATCGGCTCGGGCGCGGTCGCGCTGGCGCATCTTCGTCACGTTGCGCCGCTGCGCGCGTGGGAGACCATTCGCGTGTTTTCGCCGAAGCTCGCCGGCGACCCACAGCGTCAGGCCGAACTGCGCGCACTGGATGCGCGGGCAAGCGTGGCGCAGACGGCACAGGCCTGCGTGCACGACGCCGACGTGGTGATGCTGTGCACCTCGTCGGGCAAGCCCGTGCTCGCGCTGGACACGCTGACGAAACCCGCCCTCGTCACCTCGATCAGCACGAACGCCGCACACGCGCACGAGATCGATCCGGCCGCGCTGCCCTCGCTCGACGTGTACTGTGACTATCGCCACACCACGCCGCAAAGCGCGGGCGAAATGGTGCTGGCCGCGCGCGAGCACGGCTGGTCGCCCGATGCGATCGCGGGCGATCTCGCGGAACTCGCCAACGACGCGTGCCCGCGACCGGCGTACGCGCGCCATGCCTTCTTCCGCTCGATCGGCCTTGGCCTCGAAGACATCGCCGTCGCGAACGCGCTGTACGAGCATCTGCAAAGCGCAAGCTGATGCCCGTTGATGCGCGGCGTCGAGTGAACGCAGTATCATCGATGTCCTTTCTGCCGCAACCCGGTCCCACACCGATGCCGAAACGAGAAGACGAGAAAACCCGCGTGAAGAAAACCGCCAGCCCGAAGTCCGCGCGCGACCTGCTGCTCGCGCGCTACGCGCACGTGGCGGACAGCATCACCACGCTGTTCTTTCCGTTCGCGGAGGTCGTGATTCATGACCTCTCGGACCAGACCGTGGCGTATCTCTCGAACAATCTCTCGAAGCGCGAGGTCGGCGACGACTCCGCGCTCGAAGACGTCGAGGAAACCACCCGCAACAAGCTGCTCGGCCCCTACGAGAAGGTGAACTGGGACGGCCGGCGCATGCGTTGCGTGAGCACGGCGCTGTTCGACGACGAAGGGCACGCGGCGGGTGTCATGTGCATCAACTTCAACATCGCCGCGTTCGACGACATGCAGGCCACGCTCAACCTCTTCCTGCGCGGCGCAGGCGTGATCGCACAGCCCGAGGAGCTATTCCGGGACGACTGGCAGGAGCGCATCAACACCTTTTTGCACGGCTGGCTGCGCGAGCGGCAGATCGCGCTCAACTCGCTCACGCGCGAGCACCGGCGCGAACTGGTCGAGGCGCTGCACGCCGAAGGCGCGTTCAAGGGCAAGAGTTCCGCCAACTATGTGGCGAAGGTGCTGGGCATGGGGCGCGCGACGGTCTACAAGCATCTGCGCGAAATGAAGGCGGACGCCGAATAGCGCGCAACCCATGCCTGACTAGAAGCGCCAGTACAAGGGCGCAATGAACACGACCACGGCCATCGACCACGACACGATCAGCACGCCGATCTTCCAGTAGTCGCCGAACGCGTAGGCGCCCGGCCCGTACGTGACGATGTTCACCGGCGTGCTCATTGGCGTGAGGTGGGCTGCGCCCGCGCCCAGTGCGACCGCGATCAGGAACGGCGTCGCCGACACCCCGAGCTCCCGCGCCGTGGCAACCGCAATCGGCACGGTCACGAGCGCGGAAGAGTTGTTGGAGATGACCTGGGTCAGCACCGCGGCGACGACGAAGAGCCCCGCCATCACGGCGCGCGGGCCGCCGGAGCCGACGATCTGGATCACGTAGTCGCCAAGCAGATACGCGAGCCCGGTCTTCGACATCGCCGTGGCGAGCGGGATCAGCGCGCCGACCAGCACGCAGGTGTTCCAGTCGATGGAATACAGCTGGCTCAGCTTGATCACGCGTGTCAGCACCATCGCCGTCACGCAGATCAGCGTGGCCACGGCGGCCGGCACGACATTGGTCGCAAGCAGCACGACCAGCACGGCGAGGATGATGAGCGCTTCGCGAGCGCCGCGACTGAGCGCGACAGTCTGGCGCCGGACGGCTTGCGGCGCATCGACCATGAGGATCTGCGGGTCGGAGAAGTGCTTGTCCAGCGCCTCCCAGGTACCCCGGAACAGCAGATGGTCACCGGCGACCAGATGCGTGGAGGGCCCCGGCACGTCTTCCCCACCGCGCTGGACGGCGAGGACGATCAGGTCGCCTTCGTGCGTCGCCATGCCCGGAAACACGGCTTGACCAATCAACGCGGAGCGCTGCGGGATCACCACTTCGGCAAGGCCTGACGTACGGTTGAACAGCGCGTTGGTCACCGCCTGCGATTCCGCGTACGGCTCGCGAATGGCGAGGTGCAGGTCGTTGGCCAGCCGCGCGACAACCGGCGCGGCGCCACGCACCAGCAGGTGCTGCCCCTCCACCGCTTCCTGCCCACCCAGCTCCGCGTCCGCTTCGTCCATGAGCCCGAGGACGCTGAGGCCCGGGTATTGCGACAGATCGATGTCGCCCACCGTCTTGCCGATGAACGGCGAGCCCGCACGCACGCGCAGCCGGCACACGTCGTCGGCCATGCGGTACTGCTCGACGAGCGTATGCGCATGCTGGCTGAAATCGGCTGGCAGCGATCCCGAACTGCGCTTGGGCAGCAGGAGCGGCCCCAGCACCAGAATGATGACGAGGCTGCCCGCGAAAAGCGGCAAGCCGACAATCGACCATTCGAAGAAGCGGATCGGCGCGCCGCCTGCCGCATCGGCTGCGCTCGCCGCGATGACATTCACAGGACTGCCTAGCAGTGTGAGCTTGGCGCCGGTCAGGCACGCAATCGACACCGGCATCATCAGCTGGGAAGGCTCGAGCCGCGTGCGCACGCAGACGATGACCGCGATCGGCAACATCGCGACGACGGCGCCGTTCATGCCGATCAGCGCCGCCGAGATGGCGGACAGGATCAGCAGCGAAGCGATGAGCCGTTTCTGGCTCTGGCCGGCATGACGAATGAGCCACTGGCCCGCCCACGTGCCTACGCCGGTCGTCTCGAGGCCGATCCCGACGCCGAGCAGCGCGGCGATGAAGACGATGAGCGGATCGCCGAATCCGCCCAACGCCTCGTGCATCGTCAGCACGCCGGTGAGGTAGAGCGCGAGCAGCGACATGACGGCGACTACCGCCGCCGGCAGCTTGTTCCAGATGAACAGCACCATCGTTACGGCGAGGATGAGCGAGGTAACGATCATCGGGTTCATGTCTTCGACCCTTCGTGTGCGTCTGCCAGTCCGCAGTCAGTTGCCGCGGAAGCTAGTAGCCCAGCGCGGCGCCATCTCCGCGCGGATCGGCGCCGCCTTCATAAAAGCCCTGTTCGTGATCGACCCGGATCGCGTGCGCATGTCCCATGTTGTCGTTCCAGTGCGTGACCATCTGCACGGGCTGTCCCCGGCGTTTCAGTTCGCGCACGACTTCGTCGGAGATGCGTCCCTCGAGTGACATGTTGCGCGATTTGGTGCCCCAGGTACGGCCCATCAGCCAACGCGGCGCCTCGATGGCCTGCTGTACGTCGTAGCCGAAGTCCACGATCCGCGTGACGAGCGCCGCCTGCGTCTGCGGCTGCCCTTCCCCGCCCATCGAACCGAACGCGAGGCAAGGCTTGCCGTCGCGCGACATCAGCGCCGGGATCAACGTATGGAACGTTCGCTTGCCCGGCTGCAGGCTGTTCGGATGATGCTCGTCCAGCGAGAAAAACGCGCCGCGATTCTGCATGATGATGCCGGTGTCGCCACCCATCACCGCGCTGCCGAAGTCGTGATAAATCGACTGGATCAGCGAGACGACTATCCCGTTCTTGTCCGAGGCGCAGAAGTAACAGGTGTCGCCGTCCGGCGCGCGGCGTTCGTGCGGATGCTGATACGCAATGCCCGCGGGCACCGTTGCGATGTCCAGCGCGCGTTTGGGGTCCAGCAGCTTGCGGCGCTCGTCGCAGTACGCCTTGGAGATGAGCTCGTCCACGGGTATCGCGACGAAGCTCGGGTCGGTCAGCCACTCTTCGCGGTCGGCAAACGCGATCTTCACCGCTTCGGCGAGGTGGTGATAGTAGTCCGCCGTGCCGTCGCCCCACGCGGTGACGTCGTAGCCCTCGATCAGGTTCAGGATTTGCAGCGGCGTGAAGCCTTGGGTGTTCGGCGGCAGCTCGTACACGGTATTGCCCCGGTACGTCGTGCTGATCGGCGTCACCCATTGCGCGTGGTACGCGGCGAAGTCGTCCGCCTGCAGCGGCGAGCCCGCCTGACCGATCGCACCGCAGATCCGTGCGGCGAGGTCGCCTTCGTAAAATCCCGCCCGTGCGCCGTGATCGGCGAGATGCTGCAGCGAGCGTGCGAGCGCACCCTGCACGAGCCGTTCGCCGTCCGCCGGCACGCGGCCGCCCGGCAGGAAAATCGCCGCGGTTTCGGGATATTTCGTGAGGATCGGCACGTCCTGCGCCGTCCAGTCCGCGAGCGAGCGGCTCACCGGCACGCCGTCGCGCGCGTAGCCGATCGCCGGCGCAAACAGCTCCGCCCACGTCAGCCGCCCAAAGCGCTCGTGGGCGAGCCGCCAACCATCGATCGCCCCCGGCACGGTGAGCACGGCCTGTGGTCCGCGCGCCGCGATTTCGTCGGCGCCGGCGCTGCCCCGATAGCGGGCCAGTGTGGCTTGCTGCGCAGCGGGTCCGCTCGCATTGATGGCGTACACCTGCTCGCTCTTGCCGTCGGCGATCAGCCAGAATCCGTCGCCGCCCAGTCCCGCCATGTGCGGATAGGCGACGCACAGCACGGCATTCGCGGCAATCGCGGCATCGACTGCTGTGCCGCCGCGTTGAAGCATGGTAAGGCCGGCCTGGCTCGCGAGATAGTGAGGAGTGGACACCATCCCTTGCGGCGCGCGGGTGGGCGGCCGACCGGTGCGAGGGCCGTTTGGATGACTCATGATGAATGCGCTCCCGTGATGTTGATCCGGCAAAGCGACACGCTTGAACGCGCGAAACCGACGAATCAATCAGGAGGCCCGATCGTCGAACTCGACGCCCGCGTCCCTGACCTTGTCTTTGGAGTGGTCCATGAAGCGCGTGATGACAGGCAACGCGCCGCCGGCAATCACACATAGCAGGCCGAAGCTCAGCAGCAGCGTGTTACCGGTGGTCGCGCCCCTGCTGGTGAGCGGAAAGGCGAGGAACATCAGGATCAGCGCCATCGTTTCTGCCACGAGCTTGTCCATGCCGATGACCTCACGCGAGCATGACGAGAACAATCGTGCCTATCCCGGTGAGGACGGCCACGATGATCGTCCACGGAATGGCGAGTTTCATGACCGCGCCTTCCTGGCCCTTGATACCGGTGATGCTGGTGCCCAGCACGATATTCGCGGGGCCGATCGCATTCCCGTAGGCGCTGCCTGCGGCCTGCGCCGCCACGATCGCCTCCACGGGCAGCGAATGCAAATGCGCCACGTCGCTCTGCAAGCCGCCGAACAGGACGTTCGAAGCGGTGCTGCTCGATGTCATGAACGCGCCAAGCGCGCCAATCACACTGGCGATGCCCGCGTAGACGAGCGGCGGCGACGCGTCGGCAATACCGTGCGCGAGCACCATGGTCTGGCCGCTGTGATCGAGAACCCGGCTCGTCACGAGGAACGCGATGACGGGCAGCGACGCGGGCACGCCATCCACAATGAGCGAGCGCCCGAGGTTTTCCTTGCCATGACGCGACTGCCACGCCCCGTAGTAGCCATTCGCGCGATACACGATCCACACGATGATGGCCGATATCAGCAGCATCGTGCCCGGATGGGTGAACGGCGCGAAGGGCGCATAACGCGGGACCGCCGCGTTCGTCACGCCGAATCCCGTGGTCACTTCGGGAAACGGCAGACCGATACGGAATTGCCGCAAGGTGTTATTCAGCGGATCGATGAGCAAAATACCCAGCGTGACGACCGTGAGCACGACATACGGCAGAAAGGCCATGCCGATGCTCATCACCGGCTCGCTCGCATCCGCCTGGGTACGGACCGCCGTTTCGTCCATTGCGGGCCGCAGCGGCACGTCGGCTTGCGGAACCGGCTCGCTGAAACGGCGCCAGCGCGAGAGCGGGTACAGCGAGATCATCGCAATGGCCGCTGCGAGAAACGTGGAGAGCTCCGGACTCAGGAACGCAAAAATCAGCTGACCGAAGCCGAGTATGGTGCCAAGAATCAGGACGAGCGGCCAGGCATGACGCACCGCGGCCCAGCGTCCGTACAGCCACACGATCAGCAGCCCGCCAAAGTAGGTGGGAATGAGCAGAAGCAGCGACGATTCGAACGCGGCCCGCGTCACGTCCTGCACATCCGCCACCTGCAAGGTCGCCAGCCAGCCGACGCCAAGCGTGCCGAAGAACCGGGCCCATGCATGCGCAATGATCGATATGGCGGCGGCGTAAACGGGTCTCACGCCGATTGCGAGCAGCAGCGGAGCCACAACGGCAATCGGCGCGCCGAACCCGGCGATGCCTTGAAGAAACGATGAAAATACCCAGCCGAGCCCGAGAATGACGAACAATTCATTTCGGCTAAAGCGGGAAATCCCTTGACGAAGGGCGTCGTATCCGCCGGCCTGTTTGGTGATCTGGTAGAGCAGCAATGCCGGCCACATGACATACAGGATGAATATGGCGTCCCATACGCCCTTCGCGCTTGCGACGGTCAATGTCCCAAGGGGAGTGCGGAATGCGAAAAAGGCGATCAAACCCGCCACGAACATTGCACCCGGACCCGCCTCGGGCGCGCGCCAGCGCAGCGGCACGAGAAAGACAAGCAGCGCGACGATGGAAAGTGTTGCCAGAATCCAGTGAATCAGATCGACCGGAATTGATGTCTCAGCCATCTCCTTCCCTCATACCGACAAAGTCTCCGTTGACGTTGGGAGATTCGGCCTGGAAATCGATTTAACTGATGATAGTCGCTTTTGCTTAAGCTGCAAGATAAAAATCCAGTAACTTATTTCGTTGTGCAACATTTTTCTGATTTGAGTGGCTTATCCTTTCCCTGAAAATTATTTCGTTATTTAACGTCGTTCTCAACCGATTACCGACTTTCGAAAAACGATAATGATTGCGCCCGCAATGAAACATCGGCATTTGCGCAGGCGGGACATCCCACACGTTGGGATGCTGTTCGCGCGCCACTACCAGGTTTGCTAATGCGATCGACCGTTGCGTGGCACATCAACCCTGCAAGCGAATTGGGGATCAAGTGTAAACGCCCGGTTTATTTTTCCGCTCCGGCGAAATAGCTGACGCACGCCGCTCCGAAAAGCACGGCTTTCGGACACGCCTATGCTGGTGACTGCCGGCTCGCCCCGGGGGTATGCTGAATCATGACGAGTTGCGGCATCGAGCTTGTCGGTTCCACGGATACGGCGGCGATGGACGATAAAGTCAACGCGTTGGAAGGCAGTGACTACCTGCTGAGGCTTGCAGTCCTTCGAATGCAGGTGGTCGATCTCTGGTCCGGCGAAAAGACACGCGTGCGGTCCGATCTGTCGAAATTCATCAACTTCGTCGAGGCGCAACTGCCTGACGACCTACGCGTTCAAAGCGCCTGCAACATCGCCCGATCGCTGGTCGTGCTGGAGCGGCCATTTTGCGCTCTCCTTCGCATCGAGTTGCTGCTTGCCCAGTTTGGGCACTTCGCTGACTCCCGACTCATGCCCGGAGCCTGGCGGCACTGATGCAGGAATGGCCGTTTAGCCCGCCGGCCACCGTCCGCGCCCTCCGCATGAAAGGCTGCGCTGTTGCGCGACCTCGCGTCTGAGCAGTTCGCGGTGCAGCGTCATGGTTTGCATGACGTCGCGCATGACGCAAAGCAAATCTTCTCCTGCCACGCTGGCGGTGCCGTGATCCCGCTGACGCTGGACGCATGCAGTGAGCACCGCCAGCCTGTGGCGAGCTTCCGCGAGGTGAAGGTCTGCGGTAAGAAGCTCGAGCTCCTCGGCTGATGGGTCGTTCATGATGCCCCTCTCCGGATTCGCCGCAATCGGCCGCAACGAATGGCAAGGCTGGCACCGCGACCACCCCAGTATATGCCTCGCACGAGCAGTTATCGCTGTACAAATGAAGGCGGGGGCGTAGTATGAAAACATCCGTCGACTGCGACCGATCCCGCCGCTCCTCCTGCTGCCACTTCTCAGGGATCGCGCCGCCCTCCTCCATCGCAGACCACGAATGCCGCCGGCCGAAGACCCGGACGGCGTGCGGATTCTTCACTGGGATTCAGGGAGCGAACTATGCGTTCAGATCCAGACCGGTTTCATATCGATCCAACGCCACGCCGGGCGGATGGGGAATACATGGCACACGCGCGCATCAGCACCAGCCGTATCGATGGGAGCGAGTGCGAAGTCCACTCCAGCGGCGATCTCGCGGGATTCGACGCGCGCGAGGATGCGATTGCCTTTGCGGAGAACTGGGCACGGCAATGGCTCGATGCCCGCTTTGGCTAGGCTATTGCTCATCGATGTCGACGATTTGGGTGTACCCGAAACGTTTCGGCTCGCCGACCGTGCGCGCTACGAAGCGAAACGGCAAGGAAAAAACCGATGCGTGGTCACCGCACCGGAGTCGTGGTGACGCGCGTCACCGGACGAGCTTCGCGGTCCACCACTGCCGGACTAGCCAATCAGACGTGCGGCCGTGCGGACCACCTCCTCGACGAAGACGTTGATCGCTGGGTGGTTGCGTTCGCCGCGCCGAAACGCCACGTAGATCTTGCGGTGCACCTCCGGCCTCAGCTTCACCCATGCGACGCCCGCAGGCGGGCGCACCAGCCGTAGCCCCGGGACGATCGACACGGAGCACCCGGACGCCACCATGGCGCCGACCACTTCGAATCCGCGGCATTTCGCGTTGATCTTCGGTTCGTACCCTGCGCGCCGGCATAGATTGGCGATGAAGTCGCCGAACACGCTCGAGGTCGAATCGATCGCCCAAGCTTCATGCCTGAGGTCGGCCACGCTCAGCGACGGCTTGCTGGCCAGCGGATGCGTTGTCGCGAGCGCCACCGACAGCACGTCTTCGGCGAGCGGCACGACACCGACGCTTTCCTGTTTGTCGCCGACGACGAGCGACAGATCGTCGATCAACGCGATGTCCGCTCGCCAGGAACGCAGCGCCGAGAGCCCGTCGACCGGCTCCATCTCTTCCAGGATGATCTCGAGGCGCGGAAAGACTTGCCGCAATGCCTTGACCGTGTCCGGCAGCAGCGCCGACGCGACCGAAGGAAACGCGGCGACCCGCAGTTCGCCCGCGATTTCCCGGCGCAGCACGGCCAGTTCGGAGCGCGCTTCGTCGAGCACGACCATGACCCGTTCCGCGTAACCGACCAGCGCCTGCCCCGCGGCAGTGAGCCGGACACCGCGTCCGACGCGCTCCGTGAGTTCGACGCCCGCCTCCTCTTCGAGCTGGGCAATCTGCTGCGATACGGCCGATGGCGTGAGGAACAGCGCCTCAGCGGCAGCCGCAATCGTGCCACGCCTCGCCAGCTCCAGCAGCGCCCGCAGGCGGCCCACTTCCATGGTGTCTACCCCCGGTCGGACAGCGAGTAATTCAACAGAATTTCTAATCTATTACACAAAAAACGATAAGTATACGTGATTAAATTCACCACCTACGATGGGTTCCACGGCTACATATCGACAAGGAAGTCATCATGCTGGAAGCTCGCCCCTGGGTTCCGCGCGAGGCGGAAAATTACGTTCAATCGCTGGTGAAGCGCTTTGCCGCACAGAGTCTCGAGCAAAACGAGCGGGACCTGCTCGCATTCGTCGAAGAAAATCGTGTCATCCACGAGCGCGACTGTTTCAACCTGAATCCGGCGACCAACGCCATTAACCCGAAGGCGGAAGCGTTGCTGGCCGCTGGCGTCGGCTCGCGTCCGTCGCTGGGTTATCCCGGCGACAAATACGAAATGGGTCTGGAAGGCGTCGAGAAGATCGAAGTGCTCGCCGCCGAACTCGTCGCGCAGGTATTTGGCGCGCGCTTTGCGGAGATTCGCGTCGCCTCTGGCGCGCTGGCCAATCTCTATACCTACGTCGCGGCGGCGAAACCGGGCGATACGGTATTCGTGCCACCTGCCACGGTCGGCGGCCACTTCAGCCACCACGTCAACGGTGCCGCCGGCATGTACGGCGTCAAGCCGTATCTGATGGCATTCGATGCGAAGCGCTACACGGTCGATCTGAATGCCTTGCGCGAGGATGCGCTGCGGATGCGCCCGAAGGTCATCACACTTGGCCAGAGCCTCAACCTGTTTCCCCATCCGGTCGAGGAAGTGCGCGCGATTGCCGACGAAGTCGGCGCGGTGCTGCTCTACGATGCCGCGCACCTGTGCGGCCTGGTCGCGGGCCGCGCGTGGCAGCAGCCGCTCACCCAGGGCGCCCATCTCATGACCATGAGCACCTACAAGAGCCTCGCGGGTGCTGCGGGTGGACTGATCGTGACCAACGACGCGGCGCTTGCCCGCAAGCTCGACGCCATCGCCTATCCTGGCTTGACGGCCAACTTCGACGCGGGCAAGTCGGCGTCGATCGCCATGACCATGCTCGACTGGCAGGCGTTTGGCCGCGAGTACGCCGCCGGGATGGTGAAAACCGCCAAGGCCCTCGCGACCGCGCTCGTGGAAGAAGGTCTCCCCGTGTTCGCACGCGACCGCGGCGTGACCACGTCGCATCAGTTCGCGATCGAGGCGCACGCGTTCGGCGGCGGCCAGACGATGGCGAAGTTACTCAGGCGAGCCAACATTCTCTCGTGTGGTATCGGTTTGCCGCTCCCCGAAATCGACGGCGATGTCAACGGCCTGCGGATGGGCACGCCCGAACTCGTTCGTTGGGGCATGGCCGCCGACGACATGCCACGGCTCGCCCGCTTCATCGCCGACGTTCTGCTGCGCCGCAATTCGCCCGAAGAGGTGGCGCCTGCCGTGAGTGAATATCGCCGACAGTTTTCCCGACTGCACTATCTGCGCTGAAGGGAACCTGCGAGTGCCCGAATATGCGGCGGCAGAGGTAGATCCGCTCGCAATCGGCTCAGGCATCCGAACTCGCCAATATGCTTCGGATGCCGAAGCATAGGTATGTTTCGAGACACTAATCGAAGGTTGGAGGAACGGCAATGAAACGCTTGAAATCTGTCATCGCGGTCGGCAGTGCTGTCGTGTCGCTCGGAATGGGAGTCGCCTATGCACAGGAGGTCACGGTCAAGCTGGGCTTCGCTGGACCGTTGACTGGCGAGAATGCGAACCTTGGCAAGGACGTTGAACGGGGCGCGCGGATGGCAGTCGACGATCTGAACGCCAACCCGCCTGTTATCGGCGGCAAGAAAGTCAGGATCGAGCTGGATGTCGAAGACGACGCCGGCGATCCGCGCCAGGCGACGCAGGTGGCACAGCGTCTCGTCGATGCCGGCGTAAAGGGCGTGGTCGGCCACTTCAATTCCGGCGCGACGATTCCCGCATCGAAGATCTACTACGACGCGCACATCCCCGAGATCTCGCAGTCGTCGACCAATCCGAAATATACCCTGCAGGGTTTCGACACCGCCTTCCGCCTCGTCGCGAACGACGGCCAGCTGGGTTCCGTGCTTGGTCGGTACGCGGTTCAGAAGTGGAACGCCAGGAGCGTTGCCGTGATCGACGACCGCACCGCGTACGGCGAAGGGATCGCGGAAGAGTTCGTCAAGTCGGCAACGGCGGCTGGCGCCAAAGTCGTTTCCCGCCAGTACACGAACGACAAGGCGACCGACTTTCACGGCATCCTGACGGAGGTGAAGGGAACGAATCCCGACGTCGTCTTCTACGGCGGCATGGACGCGCAAGGCGGCCCGATGATCAAGCAGATGCAGCAACTCGGCATGACCGCGAAATTCATGGGCGGCGACGGCATCTGTACCGGCGAACTGCCGAGCCTCGCGGGCGCGTCGCTGTCCGGCCGGCAGGTGATCTGCGCCGAAGCGGGCGGCATCACGCCGGAATACGTCGCCGGCATGGACAACTTCAGGAAGCGCTTCAAGGAAAAGTATGGACAGGACGTCGTGATCTACGCGCCCTACGCGTACGACGCCATCATGATTCTGGTGGACGCGATGAAGCGGGCCGGTTCGTCCGATCCGGCGAAATATCTGGCGTATCTGAAGAAGACGGACTACAAGGGCGTGATCGGCGAGACGCGTTTCGATTCGAAGGGCGATCTGCAGAATGCAACGCTGACCCTGTACACGTTCAACGACGGCAAACGCGAGAGCCTCGGTGTCCAGCACTGAGCCACGACCGCATCGCGGCCCGGCGCGATGCTTTTAGCGGGACGCGCGCGAGAAATGCAACTGATACTCGCGCGGCGAGAGACCCGTTTTACGCTTGAACAGCACGCGAAACGAACCCGGATCGGCGTAACCGACGCGGTCGCTGAGGTTTTCGAGCGCGATGGGCCGGGATTCGAGCAACTGTTTCGCCACTTCGATGCGAAGATTCTGCAGATATTCGAGGGGCGCGAGGCCCGTGGCCTGCTTGAAGCGGCGGTTCAGCGTCCGTTCGCTCACGGCGAGCCACGTGGCAAGCTCGCTTAACCGGAACCCCTCGGCGATCGTTGCTTCCATGCGCCGCTGCGCCCGGGCGATGAGGGGATCCGTGTGACCGTGCTCGTCGACCAGCGTCGCATAGGATGCCTGATCAATCCGATTGACGTCGATCAGCAAGGATCTCGCCGTCACGGCGGCAAGCTGTTCGTCGGCGAGTACTTCCACGAGCCGTATCGCGAGGTTGAGATATGACGTGACCGCGCCGCTGGAAATGATGCGGTCCTGCCCGGTCAGGACCTCGCGGGCCCGCAACTCGACGGCCGGATAGCGGCGCGCGAAATCGGCCGCCTTCGCCCAGTGCGTGGTGGCGACCCGCCCGTCCAGCAGGCCCGCCTCGGCAAGCAGATAGTTGCCTGTGCAGTAGGCCGCCAGCACGGCGCCTGCCTTGTGCTGGCAGCGCAGCGCCCTCGAGAGCTTGTCGATCCGCTCGCGGTGTCCAATGAACTCGTCCATGTCGGCGAAAAACGGCGCCGTGAGCAGGATGGCGTGCGCGCCTTTGCGTCCGTCGATCTTGCCGTCCACCGCGATGGTCTGGCCCGACGCCGCCCTCACCGGCTGCCCGTCGAGGGATTCGACGCGCCACGCGAAACGCCGCACACCATGGCCCCCGCGTGCCGCCAGTTGATCGGCGGCGTTGAAAACGTCGATGGGGCCGGCCACGCCGGAGGCCAGAATACCGTCGTAAACCCAGATGCGGATCGTGATCATTGGCGTGTCCGATATGCCTTCAATAATGGCGATCTTGCCACTTCCTCGCTGGCCGGTAAAGCCGCATGATCGCCCCATCCCAACACCTGATCGACGGAGTAGCGCCATGCCCATGATCGACGCACTGTGGCCCGAAGACGCCCTGACACCCGAAGCCGAAGCCGGGCTCGTCAAGGAACTCACCAACATTCTGATCCACGCGGAAGGCTACGATCCCGGCAACCGGATCGCGCAGGGCGTGACCGTGCTCTATCTGCATCGGCCGGCCGCCGTCTATGTCGCCGGGGAACGCTCGCCGCTGCCGCGCTACCGCATCGTTCCTTCGGCACCGGAAGGTCAGTACACCGATGCTTCCCGCAAAGCGCTCGTCAGGGCCGTGACCGAAGCCGTGGCCCGCGCCGAGAACCGTCCCCTCGAAGACGTGGCGCCGCGCGTATGGGTTTTCCCGACCGAGATTCCGGACGGCACGTGGGGCAGCCGCGGCAGCATCTGGACGTTGCCCGACATTCACTCCCTGCTCGAAGGCGAGGCCGAACGCGACGTGGGCGCGGCGCGACTCGCGCGCCGACGCCGCGAAACAGCGCGTACCACGCTCGCGGCAGCGCTCGACGCGGCATCCACGGGGCACGCTGACGAGTAACGGCAAGCATCGTTAATGCGCGTAGACCGGACCGAGCCCGGGTGTGTCCTGCCGGGACGAAACCGTCGCCGCACCGGCGCCTGCCGCCGACGAGCCGTCCGCCACGCCGCCAAATCCCGAAGCCACCGCGCCGTTCGGGCCGGCGCGCCTGTCTCAATCGTCTGAATGTTGCGGATGCCGGGCTAGTGCGTGTGGCGCGCCGTTCCTGGCGACCCCGCGCCGATTTTGTATCGCCATGTATCTGGCCGCAAAGTGGAAACATGCACATACACTGAGGCGGCCGACGGACACGTGCGGGATACATCGGCACGCTTCAATACGTCAACCGGGCGAACCGCCCCGCACGAACCCTGGAGTCGCGAAGCATGTCCTGTATCGAAACCGTTCCGTGCAGCACCGAACTATCGGCCGACGTGAGCGCGCAGATTGCCCGCCACTGCCTGCTGACGCGCACCCGGCAGATCGCACGCGTGCTGACCGGCCTTTACGACGAGGCGCTGCGCCCGCTCGGCATCAGCTCATCGCAGCTTTCGCTGCTCGTGCTCGTCGCGGAGTACGGCCCCTTGAGCCGCGCTGCGCTCGGGCGCAAGAATCATCACGACCGCACGACGCTCACGCGCAACCTGCAGCCGCTCATCGCGCATGGCTGGGTCGCCGATGGCGAACCTGGCGGCGACGGCCGCAGCCGTGCGCTCTCGGTTACGCAAGCGGGCCGCGCCCTGCTTCAGACCGCCGGGCCCGCGTGGTCCACCGCCCAGCAGCGTGCCGCCGGCGTGCTCGGCCTGGAAGGCGCGAGCGCGCTCATGAACATCGCGGCGGATCTGTCGTCAGTCACCATCTGAATTTTTTTCGTCGTCAATGTTGCATATGCAACACCATCAGGAGCCTGTAATGAAAGTCGTCAAAGCCGCCGCCGTCCAGATCAGCCCCGTGCTCTACAGCCGCGAGGCAACGGTTGCCAAGGTCGTGCAGAAGATTCTCGAACTCGGCCGCAAGGGCGTGCAGTTCGCCACGTTCCCCGAGACCGTGGTGCCGTATTACCCGTACTTTTCCGCGGTGCAAACGCCCATGCAGTTGCTCGCGGGCACCGAGCATCTGCGCCTGCTCGAACAGTCCGTGACGGTGCCCTCGCCCGCCACCGATGCGATCGGCGAAGCGGCACGGCAGGCGGGCATGGTCGTCTCCATCGGCGTGAACGAACGCGATGGCGGCACCATCTACAACACGCAACTGCTCTTCGACGCCGACGGCACGCTGATCCAGCGCCGCCGCAAGATCACGCCCACCCATTTCGAACGCATGATCTGGGGCCAGGGCGACGGCTCGGGCCTGCGCGCCGTGGACAGCAAGGTGGGCCGCATTGGCCAGCTCGCCTGCTTCGAGCACAACAACCCGCTCGCGCGCTACGCGATGATCGCCGACGGCGAGCAGATCCATTCGGCCATGTATCCGGGCTCGGCCTTCGGCGAAGGCTTCGCGCAACGCATGGAAATCAATATCCGCCAGCACGCGCTGGAATCCGGCGCCTTCGTCGTGAACGCGACGGCGTGGCTCGACGCCGACCAGCAGGCGCAGATCATGAAGGACACGGGCTGCGCGATCGGGCCGATCTCGGGCGGCTGCTTCACCACGATCGTCGCGCCGGACGGTTCGCTGATCGGCGAACCGCTGCGCGAGGGCGAAGGCGAAGTCATCGCCGACCTCGACTTCTCGCTGATCGACCGTCGCAAGATGCTGATGGACGCGGCCGGCCACTACAACCGTCCGGAACTGCTCAGCCTGCGGATCGACCGCACGCCCACGGCGAACGTTCACGAACGTGTGCAGCACGCCGCTGCGGCGACCGGAAACGACAGCGAGGAACCACGTACGATCGTTGCCTGAGGGAGCTGCATCCGCTCTGGCTACTGTGTCTCCTTAAATGTGTATATACACTCTTTAGTGTTACGAAAGAGGTAAGCGAAATGACCACTCAAACCCAGCATGACCGTCCGATTCTCGTCACGGGCGCCGCAGGTGCAATCGGCGCCGTCGGCCGCAGCATCACCGAAAACCTGCTCGCGAAGGGCCATCGCGTGCGCGCGCTGGTGCGCCGCGAGGACGCGCGCGCCGACGACCTGCGCCGCCTCGGCGCACAGGTCGTGCTCGGCGATCTGACCGATCTCGATTCGATGCACCGCGCCATGGAAGGCGTCTCGCGCCTCTACTTCGGCATGTCGGTGTCGCCCGCGTATCTCGAAGCGACGATCAATACCGCGGCCGTTGCGCGCCATCACGGTGTCGAAGCGTTCGTGAACATGTCGCAGATGACCGTCTCGCAGATGAGCATCACCGAAACCACCGACAGCGTGCAGCAGAAGCAGCACTGGCTCGCCGAGCAGGCGCTCGCCTGGTCGGGTCTGCCCGTCGTCACCGTGCGGCCCACGGTGTTTCTGGAGAGCTTCTTCCTGCTTCTTGCGGCAGAGGGCGTGCGCAAGCACGACGAACTCGTGCTGCCGCTCGGCAAGGGCCGGACCTCGCCGATCTCGTCGCTCGACGTGGCGCGTGCCGTTGCGGAGATCCTCGACAATCCGGCGCCGCATATCGGTCAGGTCTACCACCTCACGGGCCTCGAATCGTGCGATATGGAGCACTATGCGCGCCTCTTCTCCGAGGTGTTGGGCCGCACGATCCGCTACCGCGACGTGCCCGTCGAGGCATGGGCTGCGAAGTTGGGCGAACTCGGGATTACCGCACACGTCGCCAAGCATCTCGCGGTCATGGCCGAACTGCATGCGCAAGGCCGCTACGACCGCATGACCGACGACCTGCGCAAGCTCACGGGTCAGGCGCCGATCGGCATGCGCGAGTTCGTGACGCGCCATGCTGCGGCATTTGCGAGCGGCGCGGCGTCGGCCTGATGCGACGCACGTTTGTGTGCCGGAACATCCGGCGCAAATTCCGTTGGCGAGCGATGCAAAACTGCAGCACATGCGCGCGCCAGCACAACTACGCCTGGTATTGCGAAGCATCCCCATGCGCTCTGCCTCCAATACCAGAAAAACGGAGTACCTATGTCTGACGATTTTCTCATCCCGTCGCCATCGCGCCGCCGCTTCATGGGCGCGACCGCGGCCGCCGTGGCGGCAGCCTCGCTGAGCCAGCTGGCGTTCTCGCAAACCCCGCAAGGCATCACCGAAGTCAAGTCCGCACCGAACGGCGACAAGACCGCGATTCGCCCGCTGCGCGTGCATGTGCCCGAAGCGCAGCTCGTCGATCTGCGACGCCGCATCAAGGCCACGCGCTGGCCCGACAAGGAGACCGTGAACGACGATTCGCAAGGCGTGCCGCTCGCCATGATGCAGGAGGTCGCCCGCCACTGGTCGACCGACTATGACTGGCGCCGCTGCGAGGCGAAGCTGAACTCGCTGCCGAATTACGTGACCGAAATCGACGGACTCGATATTCACTTCATTCATGTGCGCTCGAAGCACGAGAATGCGATGCCGCTCATCGTTACGCACGGCTGGCCGGGCTCGGTCATCGAACAGTTCAAGATCATCGACCCGCTGACCAATCCCACGGCTTACGGCGCGAGCGCCTCCGACGCCTTTCATCTGGTGATTCCGTCGCTGCCGGGCTATGGCTTCTCGGCCAGGCCGACCGAGGTCGGCTGGGGCCCCGAGCGGACCGCGCGTGCGTGGGTCGTGCTGATGAAGCGCCTCGGCTACGATAAGTTCGCGGCGCAAGGCGGCGATCTGGGCGGCATCGTCGCGAACGTGTTGGCGAAGCAGGCGCCGCCGGAACTGCTCGGCATTCACGTGAATTTCCCGGCGACGATTCCGCCCGAAATCGCCAAGGCGCTGCAAGCCGGCTCGCCCACGCCAGCCAGTCTCAGCGACGACGAAAAGCACGCCTACGGGCAGCTTGCGAGCGCAGCCAAATCGCGGCGCGCCTACGCGCTCGAACAGGGCACGCGCCCGCAAACGCTCTATGGGCTCTCGGACTCGCCGATCGCCCTGGCCAGCTGGCTGCTCGATCACGGCGACGGCTATATCCAGCCGGCTGCGGCGCTCACCTCGGCCGTATACGGGCGCGACGTCAATGGCGAATCGGCTGGGGCGATGACGCGCGACGACGTCCTCGACGACATCACGCTCTACTGGCTCACGAACACGGGCATCTCGGCCGCTCGCTTCTACTGGGAGTCGCACTTCAATTTCCTGGCCGCCGCCGATGTATCGGTGCCGGCCGCGGTGAGCGTCTTCCCACGCGAGAACTATCAGGCGCCGCGCAGCTGGACCGAACGCGCCTATCACGACCTCATCTACTACAACCGGCCCGACAAGGGCGGCCACTTTGCGGCGTGGGAACAGCCGCAACTGTTCGCGCAAGAGGTGCGAGCGGGCTTGCGGCCGCTGCGTCAGTCATAGCGCGAGCCGTCTGTACGGCGCCGGGACGCGACTTCCGGCGCCGACCTGAAACCGAAGGAACATCCGACATGAAATTCAACGACACTGCGCCTGTCTTGGCGCCCGAAAACACGCCGCCGCTCTGGCTGGCGAAACTGGCAGAAAATGCCACGCTGGAAGCGACCGTCCTGAAGCGTCCGATCGAGGGCCGCGCCGATATCCTTGCCGTGATCAGGCATGCCGTTTCTCTCTATGAGTTCCAGCATCACAGCTACAAGGGGAAAATCGGCGACAGCCTCTATCTGGAGTCCTACCGGTCGCAGATCCAGGGACAACCCATCGAGACCGTAGTCGCCGCGCATTTAAACGAGAACGGTGAAACGGACTCGGTCGTCATCAACCATCGACCGCTCGAGGCTGCGCTGCTATTTTCGGCACTGATGTGGGAGCGGGTAGACGAACGATTCCGCGACTACTATCTGAGCGGACCGGAAGCGGCGGCCATGAAGACGGCGTAGTTCGGCAAGCGGCGTTGAGCCGCCCGCGGCCGTCAATGCATGAAAGCAAATGCCTGCTCGGCAAACAGAATGACCGCTACCACGATCATCGTCGCCCCGGACAACTGACTCACCCTGCGGGCAGCCGTTGGCCGCGTGGTCAGAATGGCTTTCGAACCCACGCCGACGACGGAGTAAACCGACGCACAATTGATCATGTGCAATAGCCCCAGCGCCACGATCTGCGTGGAAACCGGCCACAAGGCATCGCGCCGCGTGAACTGCGGCAGGAGCGCGACGAACAACAGAATGGCCTTCGGGTTGAGACCGCTGATCGCGAATCCGCGCAACGACCATCGCCACCGGCTGCTCTCCTCCTGCGCCTGTCCAACCGCGAGCTCCGATGGCCGCATGAATGTCCTGATGCCCAACCAGACCAGGTAGGCCCCGCCAACGGCAGTCAGTACAGGAAGCACGCCGGGGACGCTCATCACCAGCGTTCCGACACCGGCTGCCACGATCAGCGTGATCGCGAGATAGCCGGCCAGCATGCCGCCAACGGCGGGTGCGACCGCGCCGCCGCGCAGTCCCGCCGAAATCACGTACGCCCAATCCGCGCCGGGGACCATCACCAGCGAGATCGATACGATCCAGAACGCCGTCAACAAACTTGCTTCCACTTCTACACTCGCTTCCTGTCAAGCGGGCGCCCCCGGCCCGAAGGCGCAAATGGTAGGGCCTGGGACGCGAAAAGTGCTCCCTATGTCTTGCGTGTTCCGGGCGCTGAACGCTAATATTTAGCGCATGGACGCGATCGATCGAAAAATTCTTGCTGAGATCCAGCAGGATGGACGAATTTCACTCACCGAACTGAGCGAGCGGGTTGGCTTGAGCGTCTCCCCATGCCAGCGACGGCTGCGCGCGCTGGAGAGCGAGCAGGTGATCAGCGGTTACCGCGCCACGATCGATGCGTCGGCGGTCGGCCTGAATTTTTCCGCGATCGTCTTCGCGACTTTGCGCGAAGGCAGCAGTGAGAACGTGCAATCGTTCGAGGACGCACTCATCGACATTCCCGAGATCACACGCGCGGAGCGTCTGTTCGGCGAACCCGACTACATGCTGCATGTCGTCACGCGGGATCTGAAGGCGTTCCAAACCCTCTATGATCGCCGGCTGCTACCGCTGCCGTCGGTACTGCGGCTGACCTCGACGCTCGTGATGAAGAGCATCTTTCAGGACCGGCCGCTTCCGTTGTGATCACATCGATCGTTCCCGCTTGAACGATGGCGGGGGCAACCTTCTTCGTCGCACTGCTTGCACTCCTGACTGGATTTGCGCGAACGTCAACGCGCTGCTGCGTGACTACGTGCAACTGCGCATTTGAGTACGACAAGACAAGTGATACGCACGAACCGGAAATCATCAACAGAAAGACTGCTACGGTGCGCGCCCGATGGCTGGAAGCACGTGCGTGGTAACCTCCCCGACGGCCGGTCCGCCGCAACCCGTTTGCCCGGCGAGGCACCCCGCACGACCGGCAACGCATCAGGAACCGCACATGAATTCAGGCAAATCAACCAGACGCGCGCTGCCAGGCAAGCGCGAACTCGAAGCGATGTCGGCGTTCCGGTATGACCTGCGCAAGTTTCTGCGGGCTTCCGAAGAGATCGCCAACGCCGCGGGCATCACGACGCTCCAGTACCAGTTGCTGCTGCACGTATGCGGCTTTCCCGACCGCAACTGGGCGACCGTCGGCGAACTCGCGGAGCGCTTGCAGGCGGCGCCGAACGGCACGGCGGCGCTCGTCTCGCGCTGCGAATCGGCCGGGCTCGTGACGCGCAAACCCGACCCCGCCGACCGCCGCCAGGTGCAGGTCCATCTCACGGCCAAGGGCGAGATGTTCCTGCTCGAACTCGCGGCCGAGCACAAGGCGATTTATGGCGCGTTTGGCTGGGTGTTCGACGAGGCCGGCAGTTAGCCCTTCCCGGAGCGGGCCTGTTGGACTGTGGCGGGGGAAAAGGCAATTTATGTCACAATGTGCCTTAAATGCCATTTTCTCCGGCCACTCATGCGATTTGCGAACATTTTTGATCGGCGCACGATTGTGCGAAGCCATCGGCGCTGGCGCTATTTCGGCGTGTTCTGGCTCGGCGCCATCGCGACGGGGCTCGTCGCGGTCGTGTATGCGCGGCTCGTCGACTTCGGTTACTCGCTCTTTGTGCAGATGACAGGCCACAACCGGTGGCTGCCACTCG
>NZ_JBFRCL010000035.1:0-93674 GCF_040965695.1 Paraburkholderia sp. BR10937 | reverse complement strand
ACGGATTGTTTCGCAGCACGTCACATGACATCGCCGGGCAACGCATCCGTTCACGGCGCGCAACGCCAGGCCCGTCCGGGTGCGGGCGCGCTCAGCGTTACGACGCGGGCACGGTCCGTCACCGGCTGCCGGGGGCGATGTCGTGCATGTTGATCGTGCTCAATGCTTCGGCCAGCGCGGCCCCATCTGTCGGGAACGGCTCGTCCCAGACGGTGGACGTCCCGGACGCGTCGATGATTTCCAGTATCCAGCCGTCGCGACCTTCATCGCCGGCGCGATAGATGTGCGCATCGACAGACGTGCCGCCACGCGTGATGCGCGTAGCCAGCGGGGACAATGCCAGCGGGTGAAACGCGTCGTCCGTCAGTCGACCGATCGAATCCACGAGGAACACATCTTTGGACACGCTCCCGTCCCGCGCGGCCCGATTCCTCGCGGTGATCTGCGTCGCCGGCTTGGCTTTCGACAACGAACCCGCCGGAATCGCACCTGGCTGCTCGCCCTGCTCCAGCGATCTCCGACATTCCTCACACACGTAGCGATGGATATTGAGTACCGATGCTGCGAGCTGGAGGACAAACGACCGGCGTTGCCCGACCGTGTAGTCCCGTCGCGCCACCTCCTCGTATCCGGAGGCGGTGCCGAACAGCAGGATGATATTGAACCACCAGGGGTGCCGTTCGATCAGCGGCTCCCAGGCCTCCCGGTCGATGTCGATGCCCTTGCAATACCCCTCGCACCATTCGTCGAGGACAGGAACCTCTTCGCCCTCGTATACGCTCGCGTGCAGCGGGAGTTCGAACAGGTCCGGGCATTGATTCAGGGTGTCGTTGATGTCGTTCCAGTATTGAAAAATCAGTCCTGTGACCTTGCGAGCCCGGCCTGCCGACAGGAATCTGGGTTGACGGGTTGCGTGCCTGGCATCCCAGATCCACGGAAGGATCGCGCCCGGCATGATCGCGTTCGGTCCGGAGATGACGGCAGTCAGAAATCCATGCAACATGACCGCACCCATCGCGTCGTCGCAGACGGCATTGCCCGAAAGAAAGCGTTCGAGGAATTCCAGTTCTTCGTCAGTCAACGGATTGTTGAGTTCGGGATCGGGATGATCGAATTTCATGGTATGTCCGTGCGGTATGCGGCAACCGCGATGCAGTTCTTCCGCGCCGCCGTTGCCGTCGACGTTCAGCGCTACGCCGCGCTCGTGAGGCATTTCGGCCAGTGTCGCAGTCCCGGCATTTTATCCGAGGCGCGATGCATGGACCGGACGCCGGGCGACACGCGATGAATGCTTTGGCTGCCCTGTCGGCGGTTTGTTTGCTAGGGTGTACCCGTCACCATGGCAGGCGCGCGCGGCTCAGTCCGAACCGCACGTGCTGGCTGGAACGCATCCAAGCCGGCCAGGCATCGCGGATGCCCGCGGTGCGGCGGCGCATTGTCATCACGCCACCGGTCAGCCAACCAGGGCTGTTGGGGCGACGTCGTCGCAGCAGTGTCGGCCCGCGCCCGGTTCGCAGCGGTCGCGGGGTAGCCCCATTGCTTACCGACAGTCGTACGGCGAACTGCTGGTCTCGGCCAGAAACAGACCTTAGCTCTGCCTGCCTGACCGTCAGCTTTGGTAGCGTTCGCGGCCTTTCGACCCGAGGCCGCAAACAGTTACTCCGCCGCCTGGCGGCGAACGAGCGCGCAGGTAGCGTCCCGTTTCGTGCCACTAGGCCTGACCGGTCGGCCGGGAATCTGGACGAGCACTTGTGGGCGCGGGTCGCAGTACCAGTACCATCGTCCCCGAAATCGCGCCGGGCTTGACATGGCAGTTCGGCAATTCAATGCGAGCGGTCGACCATTCACGAGCGACCGCCGTGAGCGTCCCCACTTCAGCTTCTATTAGCAAATTCCGCGATGCTGGCATCGTATCGACCACCCTTGCCGCCGAGCGCAACGGTCGCGCGTTTTGCACTGACAAGTAAGGCCGCAACGGCCGCGTCGAGGGTCGAAGGAGTACCAAATCTCTCTTTCGGTCCCGACAGCGTGAGCGCACCCACCAACTCGCCAGTCGAGTCGAACACGGGGACGGACGTCGAAGCGGTTTCGGGATCGCGTTCACCAAAAGACGCCGCCCAAAGAGCGTCGCGCACTTCGCTCCAGCGAGGATCCTGTGCCTCAGTGAAAGCGAGCAGCACCTTGCCGGAGGCACCTTTGTCGATCGGGAACTCTTCGCCGACGCGAATTGACACACGCACGCTCCTCGTCGGCTCGACACGATACAGCACCAGTCGATGATCGCCCTGCCGCACATAGAACGACGCCGTTTCCCCCAGGTCGCGGCTCAATTGCTGAAGCAACGGCTCGATAACGGGACCGACCTGGAAGGATCGCTGATAGAGCGCGGCGAGCCGTAGTGGCTGGTGGCCGACGCCGTACTGCCCGTCACTCATTTTTCGGATGAAGCCTCCATGCTCCAGCGCGCCCAGCAGGCGCAAGGCCGTGCTTTTGTACAACCCCGTGCGCCGCGAGAGTTCGGTAAGCGTCAACTGGTCGTCGGTCGGCCCGAACGCGTTGAGGATGGCGAACGCACGGTCGAGCACAGCTACGCCGCTGGAACTGTCATTGGCAGTGTCGGATGGCTCAGGCGTTGAAAGGGCATCAGCGGTCACGGCGTGTTTGGTCGTCTTGATCATAAGTGGCATCGTATCGTTCTATCTGACAGAACTCAAGTTCTATCCGTGGGTTTACCCCGCTTTCGCGGGTGTTTGGATGCGCCTATAGTTCTCTCTAACGAAACATTGGTCTGTCTGACAGAACTAAGGGCCGAATATGAGCACTTCAAGTCCGAAGGTGCTGATCAGCGAGGTCGGGCCGCGCGACGGTCTGCAAAGCATCAAGAGCGTCATGCCCACTGCTGCGAAGCTGCGATGGATTTCCGCACTCGCGGCTGCGGGAATCAAGGAAATCGAAGTGGGATCGTTCGTGCCGGCGAAGTTGCTGCCGCAGATGGCTGACATCCGCGAAGTCGTGGTGCATGCCCTCTCAATCCCGGATCTGCACGTCGCGGTTCTCGCACCAAATCTTCGTGGAAGCCAGAGCGCCTTCGAAGCGGGTGTGCATAAGGTGACGCTTCCCGTTTCGGTGACCAACGAACATTCGCTGGCCAATATCCGGAAAACCAATGAGCAGATGATCGAAGAAGTCCGCAATATCGTCGCGCTTCGCAACGAACAGTTTCCGGGCGTGCAAATCGAGGCAGGCATTTCCGTTGCCTTCGGCTGCACGATTGCGGGCACCGTGAGCGACGATCAAACGATGCGCATGTGCCAGGCAATGGCCACGAGCGGCGTCGACGAAATTGGCCTCTCCGATACCAGCGGCTATGCGAATCCGGCACAGGTTCGCCGGCTGTTCCGTCGGTTGCAATCGGAATTCGGCGCGAAGGCTGGCGGCGCACATTTCCATAACACGCGCGGACAGGGTTTAGCGAACGTCGTCGCCGCGCTCGAGGTCGGTGTGACGACAATTGATTCGAGTCAGGCCGGCCTGGGCGGCTGTCCTTATGCGCCAGGCGCCACCGGCAACATCGTGACCGAGGATCTGGCGTTTCTGCTCGAAGCGATGGGCTACGACACCGGTGTGGACATCGACAGGCTCATTGCCGCGCGCGCCATTCTCGCGGAGGCACTGCCTGGCGAAGCGTTATATGGGCACGTGCAGGACGCGGGTCTTCCAAAGGGATTCGCGTATGCCGATGGCCGCGCGCCCAGCGCGCCGCAACCGGAAGGCTGCCTGACTGGAGTAGCGCAATGAGCGACGTGCAAGCAAACCAGAATCTCCCGTATGGCAGCGTACGCGTCGTCGAGATGACGCACATGGTGATGGGGCCGACATGCGGCATGGTGCTGGCGGACCTGGGCGCGGAAGTGATCAAGGTCGAGCCTGTTTCCGGCGACAGCACACGTCTTTTGCGCGGTTCCGGTGCGGGCTTCTTCAGCACGTTCAACCGCAACAAGAAGAGTATCGCGGTCGACGTAAAAGATCCCCGCGGCGTGGAGATCGTTCACAAGCTTCTTGCCGGGGCGGACGTGTTCAGCGAAAACTTCAAGAGCGGCACGATGGATAAGCTCGGCCTCGGTTACGCCGCGCTGTCCAGGCTCAATCCGCGTCTTGTCTACGTGTCGCATAAGGGCTTTCTGCCCGGCCCGTACGATCATCGCACCGCGCTCGACGAGGTCGTGCAGATGATGGGCGGCCTCGCTTATATGACCGGACCCGACGGCAGACCGTTGCGAGCAGGGACGAGTGTCAACGACATCATGGGTGGAATGTTCGGCGCGATCGGTGCGATGGCAGCGCTGGCTCAACGCGAACGCACGGGACGTGGTCAGGAAGTACAGAGCGCACTGTTCGAGAACAATGTATTTCTCGTCGCCCAGCACATGATGCAGTACGCGGTGACCGGTAAGGCCGCGGCACCGATGCCGAGCCGCATTTCAGCATGGGCGGTCTATGACGTGTTCTCGGTCAAAAACGGCGAGCAGATCTTCCTCGCGGTTGTCTCGGATACGCAATGGCAACTGTTTTGCGACGCTTTCGGGCTTGCAGAACTCAAGGCTGACGAGCGGATCGCTTCCAACAATCAGCGTGTGCAGGCCCGTGAATGGTTGTTGCCGCAGCTTCGAAAACATATGGAAGCGTTCTCGGCTGCCGAGATCAGCGCAATCTTCGAGCGCTGCGGACTGCCGTATGCGCCGATCACGAAACCGCAGGATCTGTTCGATGATCCGCACCTGCTCGCTACCGGCGGACTCGCCGAGGTGACTTTGCCGCCCGACGCAAGCGGCGCAGGGCAGGCTATTGCGACGCGGACTGCGCTGCTGCCTTTGACGCTTGGCGGTGAGCGTCTGCACCTGCGTGCGGCGCCGCCTTCGCTGGGTCAGGATACCCAGGCGCTGCTGACGGGTCTCGGCTACACGCCGGAGGATCTCAGGCAGTTGACCGAGGCCGGGATCGTCAAGTGTCAGGACGCTCAGCCTGGCGATGCGTCGAACCCATCGGCGAACGAACTCGCCAGCGCCTGACGTTGCAACACCCACAAAGAATCACCGAGCCGCAGAGGCCACTGAGCCTTCTGCGCGCCTTGATTCGTCTGGAGACGAGACATGACATCCATTTCATCGAACACCACGACAGGCAGCGTGGTGGCTTCCACCGTCGAGCAGTCTGCGGTTAGAAAAGCCGCGTGGCGGTTCATTCCGCTACTCGCGCTTGCGTATTTCTTCAATTATCTTGATCGCACCAGCGTCGGTTTCGCGGCGTTGACGATGAATCACGATCTTGGCTTGAGCGCCACCCAATTCGGCTGGGGTGCGGGCATCATGTTCGCCGGGTACTGTGTGTTCGAGGTTCCGAGCAACCTGGCGCTATACCGCTTCGGCGCGCGACGCTGGCTTGCCCGCATCATGATCACGTGGGGCTTTTTCGCAGCGGCAACCGCGCTCGCCGTGGGGCCAAAAAGCTTCTACGTGATCCGGCTGCTGCTCGGTATCGGTGAGGCCGGCTTCTTTCCGGGTGTGATCTTTTTTCTCGCGGTCTGGTTTCCGGCTAGCTATCGCACTCGCGTGCTCGCATGGTTCACCGTCTCCACGCCGCTGTCGTCGCTCGTCGGTGGTCCGCTGTCCGCGGGACTGCTCCATATGGACGGTGTCCTGGGACTGGCGGGCTGGCGGTGGATGTTCATCGTTCAAGGACTGCCCGCGTGTGTCCTCGGTTTTCTGGTACTGAAAATGTTGGCGGACAAACCCGCCGATGCGAAGTGGTTGTCCCAGGAGGAACGGCAAGCTCTTCAAGGCGCGTTCGATCGGGAAGGCGCGTCCGGTCAGAAAAAGAAAAATTTCGTCGCAGCGTTGAAGGACGTACGCACCTACATTCTTGCGATGATCTCCTTCGGCTTCACGATGGGCTCTTACGGCATCGGTATCTGGCTGCCTCAGATGCTGAGGGCTCACGGGATGAGCGTGACGCAGACCGGCTGGATGTCGGCCGTGCCTTATTTCTTTGCCACAATCGCATTGCTCTGGTGGGCAAAGCGGGTCGATCGTCGCGGCGGCCCGATCGCCAATCTCGCCGCAGGGCTTTTGATTGGTGCGATTGCGCTGGGTGTCTCGACGTATTTCCATCAACTGGTTCCGGCCATGACCGGTATTACGCTGGCGTTGATCGGCACGATTGCGGGCCGCACGATCTTCTATACACTGCCGGCCCGGTTCCTTTCCGGACAGGCGGCTGCGGGTGGCCTCGCCTTCATTAACTCCATTGGTGCGCTCGGCGGATTTGCGGGACCGTACCTGGTGGGTTATCTGAAGGACAGTTTCGGTACGTTCTCGGCCGGCATGATTGGTCTTTCGATCGTGCTAGGCATCACGACTTTGCTGACCTTGTCGCTTTATGCCTTTGGCCGCGGGGAACAGGAATGAACAAATGCCCTTCGCCGCGGCGCCGGCAGCTGATTGGCGCTGCCGCAGCATCATTGATTTTCCCCGCTGTCACTCTGCGTCAAGCATTCGCAAAAGAGGAAACGCATTCCGTGAGTACAACCAGCAACTATCTTTCCGTTCGGGCTGACTGGCTCGCTTCCGGCACCGAAGCGGCGCTTGAGCCCGACCTGCCGATCGTCGACGCGCATCATCACTTTTATGATCGTCCGGGCTGGACCTATCTTCTCGATGAGTATCTTCAGGACGCGCAAACGGGCCATAACATCACCGCGTCGGTGTTCATGCAGGGGCTGACACGATATCGCCCGTCTGGTCCTGAGTCGCTGCGCCCGGTCGGAGAAATCGAGTATGTTGCTGGCGTCACGGCGCCTTTGCAAAAAAGCAAGCCGGAGGTTGCGAAGGGTATGGTCGGCTATGCAGATCTTCGCAGGGGAGCGGCGGTTCGCGATGTTCTCGAAGCAGAACTGCATGCCGGAGATGGTCGGTTCCGTGGCGTTCGACATCTCGTTACCTGGGATGCTGACCAGACGCTCGTCAATCCATTGTCGGCGGCGCCTCGAGGGCTGCTGCTCGACTCCGGCTACCGGGCAGGCGTCGCACAACTGGCTCCGCTGGGCCTGTCGTACGACGCATGGCTATTCTTCCCGCAGTTGCCGGAGCTGTTCGACCTGGCGAAGGCCTATCCTGATACGCCTTTCATCATCAACCATTGCGGAGGCGTGGTCCGGATTGCCAGCTATGCAAATCAGCGCGCAGAAGTGTTTGATGCCTGGTCCCGCTCGATGCGTACGCTCGCCCAGTTGCCGAATGTCTTTGTGAAGGTGGGCGGCCTCGGCATGCGCATTAATGGCTTCGAGTTTGAAAAGGGCGAACGTCCGTCGTCCTCGGACGATTTGGCCAAAACATGGAAGCCATGGATGTACACATGTATCGAGGCGTTCGGTGCAGAGCGCTGCATGTTCGAGAGCAACTTCCCGGTGGACAAGGGTTCCTATCCATTCAGCAACGGTTGGAACGCCTTCAAGAAGTTGACTGCGCACGCTAGCGCTGGCGAACGCGAGGCTTTGTTCCGCGGGACCGCGCGCAAGGTTTATCGCCTTACGTGAGCGCGTCGCATGGAGCGGCGGCAGGCGGCAAGCCTGGAATGACCGCTGTCCTTCCGACAGCTGCCTTCGGGCAATCCGTTGCGTATGACCGGATGGGGTCGGCTGCTGCCGAACGTCTGGACTTCGTCAAACGCTGAACTCCTATACCTTTTCCCAAATTCGGCGTAAGGCGCCGACGAACGACCCTGGCGAAGTGTGCCCACACGTCGTCAACGCTTACGTCGGGGGCAACAGATCAGAAAACCGCATCCGTTGTCATTGCTCGCCAGACCGCCAGGCGGCGACGTGACCTGCCCGAGGAAAAGCCCCATGTCGGACGTGCCATCGCCGAAGTCCGGCGCCGGCGATGGAGCGCCCGTTGGCAGCGATCCACCGCAAAGTGACGAACCGGGCCAAGTGTCGATATATCCCCCTGTCTAACAGCCCACCTGCAGTCGGTGTATGAGCCAGGAGGCGGCTCCAGAAGAACCCGGCTAAGGATCTGCTAAGTCTGAGTGTTCAGACTGCAGGTCCGTCACCCGATTTCCGAGGAGCCGCCGTATGACCTACACGTCCGATCGACCGGCGACACGCTGGCTCAACAAGGTGCCCGCGATCACTTTCGCGTTCTGGATCACCAAGATCATGTCGACCACGGTCGGCGAGACGGGTGCCGACTTTCTCGCGGTCAACGCGGGATGGGGACAAGGCGCAACGCGCGCGCTGATGACGTCGCTGCTTGCGATCGCGCTCATCCTGCAGATGCGCACGCGCAGGTACACACCATGGATCTACTGGCTTACGGTCGTGCTCGTGAGCGTCGTCGGCACGCAGATTACCGATCTGCTCACCGACGGCCTCGGTGTCAGCCTCTACATCAGCATGGGCGTATTTGCCATTGTGCTCGCGGCATTCTTCGCGATCTGGTATCGCGTCGAGGGCACCCTGGCGATCGACGCGATCGACACGGCGCGTCGCGAAGGGTTCTACTGGGCCGCGATCCTCTGCACGTTCGCGCTCGGCACGGCCGCCGGCGATCTCGCGACCGAAGCGCTGGGTCTCGGCTTCTCGCTCGGCGCGGTGTCGTTCGGCATCCTGCTGGCTGCGGCCTACACAGCATGGCGAATCGGCGCGAACGCGGTTCTCACGTTCTGGATCGCGTACATCCTGACGCGACCATTCGGGGCCTCGCTCGGCGACCTGCTCACGCAGTCGCGCAGCTACGGCGGGTTCGGCATGGGGGCCGCTTCGACGAGCCTGCTGTTCCTCACCGTGATCGTCGTGCTCGTCGCCGTCGCGCAGATCGGCGCGAGTAGCCGCGCGCGCGTCGAGACCGCCGAGTGACCGTCACGTTTCTTTCACCATCGAATCGAGGATTTTTCATGCGTTATCCCACCACGCTTTCGCGTCTGCTCGTTGCCGTTTCCGTGTGCGCTGCGCTCGGCCTCGCTGCCGGTTGCTCCAGACAGACCGGCAGCGCCGCCGCATCGACCACGGCGTCCGCCGCCGCACAGGGCGGTTCGCCCGCAAGCGCGTCGAAGCTCGGCGACCTCTCCCAGTTCCGCAGGATCGCGACCGATGTGTCCGTTCTCGTTGCCAGGGGCGACCTGGCTGGCGGCAAGACACGCATCAAGGATCTCGAGATCGCATGGGACGAGGCTGAAGCTGGCCTGAAGCCACGCGCGGCCGGCGACTGGCACGTACTCGACAAGGCGATCGACCGCGCGCTCGAAGCGCTGCGCGCCGACCACCCGCAGCAGAGCGACTGCACTGCCGCGATGGACGACCTCCTGCACACGTTCGACACGCTCGCCGGCAAGACCTCGTGACGCGCATGCGAAAATCACAGACGCTGATTCCGGCTATCGCTCGTGGAGTGGAGGCATGCGAATACTGCTTGTCGAAGACGACCCGATGATTGGCGAAGCTGTCCAGGCTGCGCTGAAGGACGCGTCGTACGCGGCGGATCGCGTCACGGACGGCGCGCTCGCGCTGACCGCGTTCGCCGCGCAGCGCTATGACCTGATCCTGCTCGACCTCGGCCTGCCCGGCCGGGACGGCCTCGGTGTGCTGGCCGGCATCCGCGCGAAGGGCAGCGCGGTACCGGTCATCATCATCACCGCGCGAGACGGCCTCGACGACCGCCTGCGCGGGCTCGACGGCGGCGCCGACGATTACATCCTCAAACCCTTCGAAATGGCCGAACTGCTCGCGCGGATTCGCGTGGCGATCCGGCGTCAGGTCGGCTCGGCCGCGCCCGTGATGAGCAACGGCATCGTGTCGCTTGACCCGGCGACACGCGAAGTCGCGGTCGGCGAGTGTACGCCGGTACAGTTGTCGAACCGTGAGTTTTCGTTGCTACGCGCGCTGCTCGTACGCCCCGGCGCGATCCTGTCGCGCAGCGAGCTCGAGGACCGCATCTACGGCTGGGGCGAGGAAGTCGAAAGCAACGCAGTCGAAGTCCTGATCCACTCGCTGCGCCGCAAGCTCGGCAGCACTGTGATCAAGAACGTCAGAGGTGTCGGATGGATGGTGTCAAGAAACGGCTGAAAGAATCGATCCAGTTCCGCCTGTCAGTCGCGCTCTCGGTTGCGATCCTGGTCGTCGCGACCGCGGCGGCGGCCTTCTCGTTCTCGTCGGCGTACGTCGAGGCACATGAATTCCAGGACGACGTGCTGCGTCAGATTGCGACGCTGCTCGATCGTCAGAGCGCGCCGATACCTGCTTCGCCGACCGGCAGCGCCACACGCACGCCGGAAAGCGACGAAGTACCGCGCGTGATCGTCGAACCGCTGAACCGCGACGGGGCGCCGCTTGCTGCCAGCGACCGGCGACTCGCCGGTGCAGCGACGCTGCCGGACGGTTTCCATACGCTCGATGCGGACGGACAGACGCTGCGCGTGCTGATTCACACGCTCGCGAACGGCGAGCGTATCGCAGTCGCCCAGGATGCGGGCGTGCGGGATGACACCGCGCGCGAAGGCGCATGGCGGACAGCGATGCCGCTCATCATCCTGCTGCCGATTCTGCTGCTGGTCGTCGCCGATCTCGTACGCAAGATGCTGCGGCCGGTCGCGTCGCTGTCGGCCGAAATCGACGCGCGCAGCGAGCACGACCTGCAGCCAGTCGAGACCGATCACCTGCCCGCCGAGGTGCGGCCGTTCGTCGTGGCGATCAACCGGATGCTCGGACGTGTGGCGCAGTCGGTCGATGCGCAGCGCCGCTTCGTCGCCGACGCAGCGCACGAGCTTCGCTCACCACTCACGGCGATGTCGCTGCAGGCGGAGCGGCTCGGCGAGACGGATCTACCTGTTGACGCACGCGCGCGCCTGACCACGCTGCGCGGCGGCCTTGAGCGCAGCCGCAATCTGATCGAGCAGTTGCTCGCACTCGCACGGATACAGGCGAAGACAGCGCGGCCCATGGAACCGGTGTCGGTCCACGCGACCTGGCGGCGTGTGCTCGAAGACCTGATGCCACTTGCTGAAGCGAAGCATATTGATATCGGCGTCGAAGACGGGCCGGATGTGCGAGTGAGCGTCGACAGCATCGAGCTGACGACACTGATCAAGAATCTCGTCGACAACGCGATTCGCTACACGCCAGACAGGGGACGAGTCAATCTGGCCGTCCGGGAGACAGGAAGTCAGGCGCTGTTGACCGTTACCGACAACGGCCCGGGCATCTCGCCGCACGAGCGTGCTCGTGTGTTCGATCCGTTTTATCGCATCCCGGGTAACGAGCAGATCGGCTCAGGGCTCGGACTGGCAATCGTCCGGACGATTGCCGAGCGGATGGGTGCCGAAGTGAGTCTGGCACCCACCGACACGCATACGCAACGCGGCTTGCGCGTGTCGATGCGGATTCCATCGCAATCTCGCTGATCTCGCTGTGAGCGCACATCTTCCCGCCTCCGTCAGTCCGTACCCGGGGTGTCGTCAAGCCTCGGAAGTTTAAATTGACCCGGGCGGCGAGCGCTGATGGTCGCAAAGCCACGGACTTGATGAGCGGCCAATCTGCGATCTGACGTCCTCGTACAGGGAGCAGGGACGTAACTGTGTCATGGATGAAGCGGAACACCACGGCCACCACCACCGGTCACTCCGCAAGCGCGCCATCCTGATCAGAAAAGGCCGCCCTGCCGCGTGTCCCGCGCCGGGGGCAGCGACGCCCGGGCGCGCCGGGCCGCCGCACGTGCGCGACCAGTTCCGCCCTCGCCGCTCAGGAAGCCCGTCCCGCTGCCAAGCGTCAGGCCATCGGATCGATACGAGCCCGACACGTCAGGAGGTACACCACTCCCGCAGTTACCTCACTTGCTGGAGACGGGGGTTTTGCACCGTCTGCCCATGCTGGGAGGTTGGGCGCCGAAAGACCGTTAGTCGCATTTATGGACGGCCATCGCGGTTGGCAGCAGACGGGATTTGACAGTTGCCCGGTAATGTTGAAAAAGGCGCATTCGGTAATGGGCGCCCCGCAGCCGTCAACCATTGCGCACGGCCGCAACGATATTCACAACGGTCGGCAAGCTGTGACGCCCCCCAGCATGGCCGCTACCCAGGCGTCGTGGTCGGCGTCGCGCTGGTGATGGCGCGTGAGTCGCCGGCAAGAAGCGGAGCATCAATCAGAAAGATGAGCGGCTGACGGGGCACCGTGAATCGTTCAGACTGGCCTGGTCTGCGAAACACCGGCGAGATGCAGGATCTTTGCTGCGACCCTGCGGAAAAACGCGTCGTCCCGTTCCTTCTGGGCAGCATCATCAGCGACGCGATGCTCGATCAGAATGCCGCGGCGCTTCATGATTTCCTGAGTACGCAACTTGCGCTCGAGGTAGTCAGGATCGTCGGCGCCCATCGTCTCGATGACGATACGGTGCAGCCGTGCCGCAACGCCAACCGCTGCCACCGATCGGAACGTCAGTTCAAAGTCGGGGCGGCACCACTGGCTCGGCGCGTCGGTCCGCCTCACCTCCCGGTCAAAGAGCGGTTTCCAGAGCGTCACGTCAACGCCGTGCTTTTTGACCCACGCCATGACGTCGAACAGCAATTTCAGCGTGACTCGCTCATACCGGCTGTCCAGAGGTACGGGGCGCGCAAACGAATACGCATGCTGCGCGAACGCTTCCCGAACGCGCGCGTTGCCGTCGCGATCGCGGTCTACCACGCCGAGCACCCAGTAAGGGGGCTGCGTCAGTCGCTGATCGCGGCCTCCGGCGCGGATACCCTTTTCCGGGCGAAGAATGCACTCGCCCATGCTCGTTTTCTTGATTGCAGCGCCTGCGCGAAGCTCGTCGGCGACGAACAGCAGTAGCGCACTGCGTGCCTTCTTTTTCGGCCATACCAGGGCGTCGACCTCTGTCATCTTCTCGTTGAGATGTGTCCATGGCTTGAAATAGAGTATCTGCGAGAGTGATAGCTGCGGGCTCAGCGCCTGATCTGCTGCATATGCCTCGAGCCGCTCCCACGTTCTGGACTTGTCATTTAACGCGTCGACGTGCAGCCGTGCGAACCCGGCGTCGTCAAGAAGCGTGTGCAGGATGCGTCCGAGCCGCGGCAGGCGGCGCCCCCTTTCGCCAACGCCGCCCCCTGATCCCGTCGAGCCGCCCGGTCGTGCCGCGCCTTCATTCAGATCATCCAGGTAGTCAAGCGCGTCGCCCACTGGTCTGAGCGGATTGTGCTGGCCAGGGCGCGCGCAATCATCGTCCGGCTCAACGTCTTCCGGCTCCGGTGTCTGCCGGAACGACGCCAGGGCGCAGTGGTGCTCGCCGTATTGATGCATGCGCACGAAATGACGCGGGCCGTCTTCACGCATCCGAGCGGTCAACCGCGGCCGGCCACCGGGTGCTCTGACGCAGTCGCACTCGAGCCACAGACGCACATGTCGTCCGTCGTGCATCTCTTCGAGCACGGCTTCCACGAGTCTGACGTCCTCAGGCCGCACTTGCTGTCCGTCGCCGCAGAACCGCCGCACAGCTGCAGCTTCTTCAGCACTCAGATGTCGCCTCACCGTCCCGGGGTGATCCCGCTCGACAAGTTCCATGTTGCGCTCAGTGTGAGAGTCGGACGAGCATTGCGAGGCTGTGCACGCGCAGGAGCGAAGCCTTGTAGTCCAGAAACCCGCCATGCATCTGGCGGGCGAACGGTGGGATGGATACAGCTGCGCGTGTAGCCGTGTCTGATACAAGCGGTGCCAATGGTTCGGGGCGCGAACGACAGCCGTTGAAGGCGGACGATGCGTGATGACTGACTGCTCATGCGCACAAGACCGTCTTCGGCAAGAGTGCAAAGCATGTCGTTGATCTGCACCATCGACGTATCGAATCGCCTGGCCAGCTCGCCCGCAAGGTACTCGCGGCTCGACTCCATGATCTCAAGCATTCTTGCAGAATTGAGTTTCATCGGACTCCCCAGGAACAATGCTGAGAATATACTGCCGTCGCCAGGGTCCCGTCGCCGCCCGCGCATGAAAAGCCCGAAGTGCACAGCTGGGAGCACGCCAATTTCGTGCTCACGGACATCGCGCACGCCGACGCCTTTGCGAAGATGCGCATGCAATTCCTTTGGTGAAAAACTCCTGGTGCGCCCAGACGCACGTGCCACCGGTCTGTCTGCAAAGCAGCGCCGAGCGCGCTCGTTGGCGGCGGCTGCCGGGTTCTCCAAGGGGTATCCCCTTGGAGCACGCTATATGTAGACGGAAATGCGTCAGCATTTCCGTCTACATATACGTCGTGCCTCGCCCCGCAGCCAAGCGCCGGTCGATAGATCACGCATGGGCCGTAATGAATCGACGCTCAATCATTTCTGGACGGCCTGCGGATCATGAAAGATCGCATACCTAACAGATAGGATGCACCTTTCGATCATTCGCGGCATACTGTGTCCGTTCCCCCTGACGTGAGCGCTCAAAATGGACGCCCTGATTGCGGTACAACGCGCGCAACGCCTCGACACCCTCGCGGCTTCGTCCGATGGCCGGTCCAAGACCGCCCAGCTTCGCGACGTGTTCGAGAGCGTTGAACGTGCCATTCGCTCGGGCGTCCGGTACGCCGCGATCATCCAGGAACTCGCCGCAACCGGACTCGTCTTCACCTATCAGACCTTTGCTCTGACACTCAAAAGAATCCGGCGCGAACGGGGCATCGTGTCCCGCCTCACGCGCGCGTCACAGGCGGAAACTGGCCCGGCAGTCAGTCGCGCTCCCGCAGACGTGCCAAGGCAGGCGGCTAACCCGGTAGCAGCCGAACGCGGTGTGCCCGACAGTGAAACTGGCGTGGCCCCGGCTGTGGCGGCCGCGCGCCCCGCGGTGCGTGAGCGGCGCCCGATTGCGCCTGTCGGTGCAAAGCTGCCCGACGACTGGCTCACCGCAGAACTGACGCTTGAGCAGAAACACCTGTTGACGCACGAACAACGCATAGCGCGCGCAGATGCCAAGGTCAAACAGTACTGGCCCAACCCGTTCGACCCGGTGCCCCCCGAAAAAGACCAACCGGCATGAGCGCCGGTAATTTGACCCTGCATTCGCACGTGCAATGAAAAACCGCCCGGACTTCCATCCGGACGGCTTCGTGTGGACTACTCGAATGCGCGCGACGCGCGCTCAGTACGGCGCGTCTTCCTCCTCGCCAGGCGAGGCCTGCGCTTCGGACACTCCGTCCGCTTCGGCTGCAGCGGCGTCGCCGTTTTCGTCGTATTCCTCCTCGTCATCCTCGTGGTAGCCGTACGTGACGCGCTCCGGTACCTCCCGGTTACGCAGCACTTCCGGCAGCCAGCCCGAGTCCGTCATGCGAAGTTCCGCCGTCGTCGCTGCAGCGTCCTTCTTCATGCCGCGCACTTCGCTTGCCGCCTGGGGCGATACGCTTTCGCCCACAACGGCAGCAATCCGGTCTTTCGCCACGTGTTCGAAATACCCGGAGCGCGTCGGCTTCCAGTAGCGCGAAAGATCCACCGCAAGCGTGTTCGAGATCTCGTTCACCGCGTGCGGGCGGTCTGCGCTGCTGATCCCGTCCACCGTCGCCGCCACGCAGAACGCGAAGAGATTCGACAGCACGTCCTCGCCCTGTTCCAGCAGCCATGGCAGCAGGTCTGCCGCGCGCCTGGGCAGCATGCGTGACCACTTCTCGCGTTCGCCTTCCAGTGCCTCCCAGGCCACGCTCTCGCCCATGTCGTCGGCATTCGATACCAGCGCCTCGCGCGTCGTGTGCACGTCGATCCTGACCGCGTAGTCCAAATACGCGCGCCCGTACACGTCATCGAAAACGACCGGAATCATGCGCTGCATCAGCACAGCAAGGGCTACGGTCGGTTGCTGCGCAAGCTCGATCTGGACGGCGGCGGTACGGTGCGCGGTCAATCGTTTGCACAGCTTCTCTCCGTGCAACGGACGCTCCTTCGGTGCGCGCGCCGCACCTGCGCTCACCGCGTGCGTTGCGCGTGCCTGCGCAGTCGGTGCCTCCTCGCGTCGCACCAGCCCCCGCTCAATACAGACTCGGCCCTCGTCATCGAGATAGACATATGCGCCTGCCTGCTTCATCTCTTCCGGGTCGAACGCCTCGAAGCGCTCCGCGTACTGGTCCACGGCAAACGTCGCCGCCGTGGCCTCAGCCTCCAGACGCTCGCCCCGTTCTTCGTCCGGCTCACCGTCCTCGTCGTTGTACGCGTTTAGCGCGGCCTGAGCGGCGTCGGTCGTTGCGGTGAGCGCGGCCAGTTCGGCTTTCTCGTCCTTCGTCGGCTTGCGGGTGGTCGAGCCGATCCGGCCACAACGCAGGATCTCCATCGCCGGGTATTGCGTCCGTGCCTCGATCCATTGCCAGCCTTCCCTTCCGACCGCCTGGGATAGCTCGATCAGCCGTTCCGTTGCGAGCCGGTGCAACAGTTCGGCATCTTCCAGGTATCCCGCGTTTGCGTCGTCGCTGAACAGGTCGCGCCTCACGCGTCCGCCTGCCGCCTCGTAGGCGTCCAGGCCAACAAACCGCGCCAGGGCGCTTTCGCGTGCATCGATTGCCGCGAGCGTGATGGCCTTGCGCAACTCGTCCGGTCGCCGCTGCCAGCTATTGACGGCTTCGCCCCATACGCGTTCCTGCGTCGCGCGGTCATCAGCCAGGGCCAGCACCTTCGCCTGTTCGTAGTCGAGCCTGTCATTACGCAACAGGTCGAGCAGTGACGGCGAAAGGTTGGCGATTTTCAGCGCGCGGCGTACCGCAACATCCGGCACCGCGAACAGCGCTGCGATATGCGCCACGCTCTTTCCTTCCTCCATCAGCAGCCGGAATGCCACGCACTCATCCGCCAGATGCATCGCCTCACGTTCGCGGTTTTCGATTAGCGACGCGGCGACGGCTTCGCCCTCGCTGACGATCAGGACAGGTACTTCGTAGTCTTTAGTAATCCGCCCCTGCTCAACCAAAAGGTCGAGTGCAGCCAGGCGGCGCTGGCCCGCGCATACGCCAAGTTTCGGCAACTTCGCGCGGCCCTTCATTTCATGCACGACGAGGTTCTGCATCAAGCCTTTTTCGCCAATGGTTTCGGCCAGGGCTTCGATGCCGGTCGGCGCTTTCTTGCGAACGTTCAGGGATGACAGGCAAAGGCGGTTGTATGGAACGTACTGAATTCCACCGGCTGCGTTCGAGGTGGGTTCGGTCATCAGATTTCTCCGGTTCGGCCATCGCTTCATTGCGAGGCACAACTCTATTATATAGGGCTTTTAGCCCTTATAATGGCAATTGAAAATATGATTTATCATCTATTTCAGTATACACATCCAATCAAAAAGCCGTAATCACTCATTGATAGTTAGGGCTTTTAGACCTAATATAAACGTGTGCCTCGCAATGAAGCGATGGCCGAACCGGAGAAATCCGATGACCACTGAAGTTCAAAACCGCGTTACTTCTTCTGTCGTTCCCGACGAGTTGCGCCTGAAAGTGCTACTGCGCTACCTCGGTCGTCACTACCTCACAGGGGAATCCTTGGTGTATGACTGGGCCGCTCGTCTGTGCAGCAGATACGAGGGAGGTTTCTGGCATTTCTTCTCCCTCTCCAATGACGGCTTTTACATGGCTCCGGCCGATTCGGGCCGCGTGCATGTGCGCTGGCATATGAACGGCTACAGCGACATGATGGGCGCGGATGCCTTCGGCATTACCGTCACCCTCTTCGCCCTCTGTCACCTCGCGGAAAAGACCCTTGATGACACGATCATCGAGCGTTACCACCAGTTGCGTGAGTTCGCCACGCAGCACGTTGAAGCCGCGAACATCCTGCGCGCCATCGACTAACCGACCGGCCCCGGCCCCCGGGCCGGGTTGGCTCCTTCATTGGGGAATCAAATGAACAAGCTTACAACTCGTTTTAGCGGGAATGCCGTCGCGCTGCGTTCGCAGCATCCTCTGACGAATGACCAGATTGCAGAGGTTGCGCCTTCCATTCTTGCCCACACCGCGCACGAAAGCCGTTCGGCGCGCTACAGCTACATTCCGACAGTCGATGTACTCGACGCCCTGCGCAAGGAAGGGTTTCAGCCTTTCATGGTCTGCCAGACCCGAGTGCGCAATGAAGACATGCGCGATTTCACCAAGCACATGATCCGCCTGAGGCATGCCGACCAGATCGGCGGTCGCGAAGCCAACGAGGTTATCCTGGTCAACTCGCACAATGGCGCATCGAGCTACCAGATGATCGCCGGAATGATTCGCTGGGCCTGCCAGAACGGCATCGTATGCGGCAACGTGACGAACGATATCCGCATCCCGCACAAGGGTGATGTGATTGGCGAGGTCATCGAAGGCGCATTCAAGGTGGTGAAAAGCTTTGATGAGACGGCAGCGCAACGCGAAGGGATGGCGGCAACGGTGCTCGATGAGGGCGAACAGGTCGCCTTCGCCCGCGCAGCGCTCGCGTTGCGCTACGACGAGGGCGCGCCTGTGCCAGTGACGGAACGGCAGATTCTCGCGCCGCGTCGCGTCGAGGATCAGGGCTCCGATATCTGGACCACCTTCAACCGTGTGCAGGAAAACATGATTCGCGGTGGGCTGCACGGTCGGAACGCGAAGGGCAAGGCGACCACGACCCGAGCCGTCGCGGGCATCGATCAAAACATCCGTCTGAATCGTGCCTTGTGGGTGCTGGCTGACGAACTGCGCCGCCTGCGCGGCTAACCGGATCGCCCCGGCTTTGCGGTCGGGGCGCACCCAGAAAGGGGATCTCACATGGATCTGCTCAACACCCGTCCTACGTGGCTGTCCGCGCTGCTGCCGCTCCTGGCTGTTTGGCAGTACGGAGACCGTGACATCGTTCGCGGCGAACTATATCGCATGGCCCTGTCGGCTGACGCGGCGGCACAATCCGCCGATGCGCTCCGGCGCATTGCCAGCATGCTCGATCACAACGGCAATCCGGTAGAGATGCGTCGCGAGGAATTGCGCGCCATCGCCCGCGTCGCCCTGGCTGGTTTCGAGCGCGTGCCACCCTACGCACCTGTTGCCACGCTCATGGAGCACGACGGGAATCTGCATTAAATTTTGACATCCTTAATAATATTCAACGCCCGCGTAGAAATCGCGCGGGCCCGTGACGCAACCATGACTACCGTCTTAACCATTACTGAAATTGAACAGGCAATCAACTACTGGTGCGCACAGGAATCGCGTGGCCAGGGCGGGGCGCTGTGTGCGAAAGCGCGCCCCCTGGCTGAAGTGTACGGCCTGATGATCTACGAGCGCGCCACGTCTGTAGCGGTGTCGCGGCTCACGCCCGAACAGGTCGACGCCGTCCGCAAGGCGCTTGGAAACCAGCAACCGCCACCGTGTTAGCCTCGCGATCTGTCGCGACGCTAACCGAACTGCCGCGCGCTGGCGTCCATCCCCCTGCAGGCCAGGAGGTTGGATAATCGCGGGAGCATCGCGCGCGCCGCGCGCCCGGATCGAGGCGCACGGGGTCCCCGATGGCCGCATCGTCGGACATGGGGAGAGCGCCGGCGCGCCGCGTAAGCGGCGGGACGATCCGGTACGGCCCAGGCCGACCAGCCCGGGTCGTCAAGCGTCCGCAGGGCGCGTGTATCCCCCGCGGCGTAAGCCGTGGGGGCTGGATAATTACGGGAGTATCGCGCGCGCCGCGCGCCCGGATCGAGGCGCACGGGGTCCCCCATGGCCGCGTCGTCGGACATGGGGAGAGCGCCGGCGCGCCGCGTCAGCGGCGGGACGATCCGGTTTAGCCTAGGCAGACCATGGGCCGGGGTCGTCAAGCGCCCGCAGGGCGCGTGTATTCCCCGCGGCGTAAGCCGTGGGGGCTGGATAATCACGGGAGCATCGCGCGCGCCGCGCGCCCGGATCGAGGCGCACGGGGTCCCCCATGGCCGCGTCGTCGGACATGGGGAGAGCGTCAGCGGCGGGACGATCCGGTTTAGCCCAGGCAGACCATGGGCCGGGGTCGTCAAGCGCCCGCAGGGCGCGTGTATTCCCCGCGGCGTAAGCCGTGGGGGCTGGATAATCACGGGAGCATCGCGCGCGCCGCGCGCCCGGATCGAGGCGCACGGGGTCCCCCGTGGCCGCATCGTCGGACATGGGGAGAGCGCCGGCGCGCCGCGTCAGCGGCGGGACGATCCGGTTTAGCCCAGGCAGACCATGGGCCGGGGTCGTCAAGCGCCGCAGGGCGCGTATTTCCCCCGCGGCGCGAGCCGTGGGGGCTGGATAATCACGGGAGTATCGCGCGCCGCATGCTCGGATCGAGGCGCACGGTGTCCTCATGACCGCAAGTCGAACATGGGAAGAGCACCGGAGCGCCGCGTAAGCGGCGGGACGATGCGGTAGAGCCCAAGGCGGCCACCAACCGGGGTCGTCAAGCGCCACAGCGCGCATGTTTCCCCCCTCGGCGTAAGCCGTCGGGACTGGATCGTCACGAAGTACATGGAAGAATTAGCGGTTCGAGGTAAGGATGAGCTATCAAATTGAAATCCGGGCCGCCTGCCTGCGATCGGCGGAGGACGGCTGGGAACAGCCGAACGGAGCCGAAATTCAGGAGGTTATCCGTCGCACCGGCTTGCCGGGACGCGCGGTTGCGCGTTATCTCGGCTTGTCAGAATACGGCGGTCGGCAGGTGCGCCGCTGGATCAGCGAAGACGCCGCAATCCCTTACTCGGCTTGGGCCTTGTTGTGCGACCGGGCCGGGCTCGGGTGTATCTGGCGCCCAGCAGCAGACCGCGCCGGGCTGGATCCACTCCCATGACCGTGCATGTTTCGCCCGCGCAGACTCGAGGGGATGCTTTCTAGATGCAGTTGGCAATCGGGAAGCGGGAACTGGAAAGCGGGCGGGTGATGCACGAGCTCGTCAACGCCCGCCGCGCGTCGACGAACTGCGAGGCGGAAATCACTCACCTGCGGGTGACGACCCACAAGATTTGCCGCATGTGATCCATCACGCTTGAAACAGGCAGGTCGGCAGTATTCTTGCCTGACTGGGCGCCTCGGGCCTCCTGCTTCACGACGCGCGGGTTCGGTAACGCATAGCGGCGATCGCACCACGGTGCGTTCCAACAGCTATCGATCGATCCCTGCTGATGCCAACTATGCTGATGCGGATTTTCGCTTGCACGCGATGCGAAATCTCAGCTAGGAAAATCGCCATTCTATTTTCAATGCCATTCGATCAGGTCTCTCACGCACCCGACCTATAACTCGGCAATCCGGACGAATTGTTGCGGAAGGTGAATACCCGTCATAAAGCGAGATCGAGTGGAAGATCGATATGCGCGCTACCCATCAACCGGTCTGTCTCCAACTCAATAGGCAAAGCGTGGAGGTGCATCCGCGACGCGGCCACCTTCAGCTGCCGCACGAGAAGCATGGTGGTGAAACGGTCTCGGTTAACGCAACAACCGCGAATGCGAGCTAGCGAGCTAGCGGGAGATGCTGAGCAGGTCTACAAGGTGTAAAGCCGAGAGCTCGCGTACCGTTAAGCCTTGGAGGCGGCCTTCGCTTTGGTGCGCAGAAACACGAACGAGTAGAGCGCAAAGGATAGATCCTTATGCGCCAGCACGTCCGACTCATGAATCGTCGCCGGGTTGAGCTTCACCCGCTTGATGGCCAGTTTACCGGCCGCGGAGGCGATAAAGGAACGCATGAAGTCTTTTTGCGCCTTACCGTCCGCCTTGTGATACGCCTCACGGCCGAGGTCAGCATTCTCGACGGTCTGTGTTTTGCTGCGCTCCTCTGCCGCCGCAGTGCTTGCGGCGACGGCCGCTGTCGCCAATTGCTTCGCGCTGAACTCCACCCTCTCCTGTTCCTGCTGCTGTTGCTGTACCGTTAGCATTTTGCGATCAGCGTCCGATAGCTTGTAGCCGTCGGTGATAGCTTTTAGCAGGTAGGCGCCCGGACTCTTCTTGACTTGGCCGGAGTCGACCTTGGCGCGGGTGTATTCGATCGCCTGAAGAATACGCTCATCCGACCACACGGCGCGGTTTTGCGAGATGGTGTTGAACTGCTTTTCTGTGAAACCGAATTCGTTCTTCAGCGTCGTGTATATCTCTTGCGCGCCAAGCAGGCTCGCTCGAACGGCCCCAGCGGTTTCCTTTCGCGTCAGCCTGAAACGAATCCGGTCAATCTTTTTCGACTTCGGGCTCACGGTGCGAGTCTCGTAGCTCAGATCGATGTCCGAGACTGCGTTTATCTGCTTAACCGCCTTGTCGAGGTTGTCGCGTTTGAAATACTTGAATTCGGTTGCAGTCGACGCAGCCTTCCCTGGCCAAGCACGTACCACATCGACTTCGATCCACTCGGTTATGCCTTCCGCCACGTAACCGATGACGTGGTCGTAAATGGCTCGAGCATAGGTAAGCGTAAAGGCAGAGGTGATTCTCAGACTCAACCAGTGCGACTTTACCGGGTCCTTGATGTGCGGAATGAGCGGCTCAGGAACCGCAAAAGTGATGCGCCCTTTGTCGATACCCACGATACCGATGAGCTGTACGGACACCCACTTCTCGTCCTCCGCGGACGTACTGCCAGGGGGCGAGGCCGAAACTTGAATTAAGGCTTTTTGAGCCTCGGACACCACTGTTCGCAGGTGCTTGTAGTTGTAACTGTCATAACGCATGAGCCATCGGAAGTAGCTCAGCTCGACGTCATAAACCTTCGGGGTGGTCGGCTCCTGCGCCACGATGAAGTGCGCTGCATCCAGGAATCGCCTGGCTGTAATGCCAACATCGGTAATGTCGATAAAAACGTTGTTACGCTGATAGCCAATCTCCTTCGTCGATTCGTTGATTGGCGTATCGGTGGCGAGCATCTCCTCGAACAGCTCAAACGACAGCTGGCGCGAGGTTGCGCGCGTCATGATGTTGTTTGCCATCGAGGTGCCTGTCCCTAGTTGCCGGTCGCGCAGACTGTAGCACACGTAGGTGAGATGTCAAAACAAAAAGACTCACCATGACGGGGACCGTTTCAACAAATCTGCTCACCTTCCTCTAGGCACATGTCCGTTCAACAAATCTGCTCACCTTTCTGCTTTCGAGAGGCAGAAAGCCTCGGGGCGACGGTTGTATGTTTTTCAGAATCTCTTAAAAAGCAAAACGAACGAACAAACTACAGCGAAAAACAAAGATTCTTAAAAACAATGGGTTAGTCCCATGTAGGTGAGCAGTTTTGTGCCTGAGGTGAGGACTTTTGTGGACCGAAAGTGAGGAGAAATCCATTGCGAGCGTGAGAAGTTTACCAGCGCAAAGTGAGGGATTCTGTGGCCGCAGATTGACGGTGAGCATTTTTGTTGAATGTTGCACCCGGTTGCGGAAAGCCTTACCTGACGGGGTCCTCGGCCGAAAATCGCTCGAAATGGGTGAGTCGTTTTGTTGAAGCATGGTGAGTGCTTTTGTGGCGCAGCGCAGCTGGGCTGCTCGGTTTACCGGCATGAACCGTAACAAGGCTCGCCGCACGGCAGGTTGCGGTCTGGGCATCTGTGGATAAGTCGATAGCCGGTGGACGATGGTGAGCACTTTTGTAGGCAAGTTGCCGTCGACCCTGCGTTCAACGCTTACGTTATGGGCTGCCGGGCGACTTACGACCAGGCTGCGGAGGAGGTTTCTGAGGCAAAGGTGCCTCGCGTTGTGTGCCAAGGCGATATGCCTGCAATTGGATGGTGAGAGAAATTGTTGAAAGTGCGAGGCAGGGCGCATCAATTGGCAGATTTCAACAATTCTTCTCACCCACCTTCACCCCTCCTCCACCGACTCCTCCAGCGAATTTCAACAATTTTTCTCACCATGAAACGTCGGAATGCTTGCGCACGAACCGCCAATTCTGGCCCTTCCGTTGCTTCGTTCGATCTTTTTGTGTTGTTTTCCAATGGGTTAGGTGGAAAATTTAAGAAACTTACTATCTGGAAGCGATTTTTCTAATGTTTTCGAGTATTCTACGCTTCGTCCCGATTTCCGGTGAAAGTGTAAAAACCATGTCTAAAGCCGAATTTCCCGCTATCACACGCAAGGTTCCCCTGGCGAAGATTGCCAAATTTGCGAAAAAACTGGACGGGCTGACGGCGGAGCTGCGCGAGCAAATCCTCACGCCGAGGCCGCGAAAGGCGCCGCCAAACTTTACGACTGCCGAAGTGGCAGACCTGTGCGGCTTGGACCGAACCAAGCTCCACTACCAAGCGACGCGGGAAGGAAGCGCGTTGCCGCCGGGCGTTGCGCACGGCACGGGCCGTAGCCGCCTGTTCACCTTGGCCGAGGCGCGTACCTACGTACAACAGTTGTCGGAAATCTATCAGTCGCCGCTCGTGACTGGTCGCGACGCCGACGGCAAGATTCTTCTGGTTGCCAACTTCAAGGGTGGGTCGACGAAGACAACGACGACGATGTGCATCTCGCAAGGGTTGTCGTTGCGCGGACGGAAGGTGCTCGTGGTTGACTTGGACCCGCAGGCCTCTCTGTCCGAACTCTGTGGACTCTATGCCGAGAACGAGGTCGACGAGGATTCGACCGTTCTGCCTTTTATCTATAACGAGGAGATGGAAGGCGGACTGGAATCTGCCATCAAGGAAACTTACTGGGACGGGCTGGATGTAATTCCCGCGCATCCATCGCTGTTCAGTGCTGAGTTCTTCATCCCCTCGATGCTTAAGACTCGCCCGAGCTATCAGTTTTGGGCAATCCTGCGCAAAGGCCTGGAGCCGCTGCGCAAGAAGTACGACTACATCATTCTGGACACAGCTCCCTCCCTCTCCTACCTTACATTGAACGCGCTGATGGCAGCTGATTCGATGGTGATGCCCTTGGTGCCGGAGAGCCTGGACTTCATCAGCTCGGTATCGTTCTGGGGGCTGTTTTCGGATATTGCCGCGAACTTCATGGAGAAGGAGTCAGACAAGGTCTACGACTTCATCTCCGTGATTCTGTCGAAGGTGGATACAAGCCCGACGTCGTCAGCACCCATCGTACGCTCGTGGACGCAACGCGCCTACGAAGACTGGCTGACCACCACCGAGATTCCCGCGAGTTCGGTGATGAGCAACGGCGCGCTCGCGCTCTCGACAGTGTTTGACCTCAGCAAATCCGACGGGGTCTCAAAGACGGTGCAGCGTGTACGCCAACCACTGGTTGAATACTGCAGGTGGATTGACAACATGTACATCGACGAATGGAGTCTCGCACAATGAGCAGTATTCGTGACCGTATGGCTCTCCAAACCGCCAACCTCCGGAAGACGTCCTCAATCTCTGACGATGAGATGGACGCGACCAAGCTCGCGGTCGAGAAGCCGAAGACAGGGCCTGGGATGGCAGGGGCGTTGGCAGCCGCACAACTCAAAATTCAAGAGTTGGAAGCGAGTGGTGGCCAGGCAACGATTCCTGTTGCGGAGGTTGTGCCTAATCCATGGCAACCGCGGCGGATCTTTGCCGAGGCCGAGCTTTCGGATCTTGCCGAGTCTATTCGCGAAAAGGGGTTGGTTCAGCCGGTGGCGGTGCGGCGCGTTGATTCCGTCTACCAGCTGGTCGCTGGCGAGCGGCGATTGCGTGCGCACAAGATGTTGGGCATGGAGCAAATCAAGGCGGTCATAGTCGACTGCTCTGATGAGGACATGGTTGTTCTTGCGTTGGTAGAGAACATCGGGCGGTCCAACCTAGCCGATTATGAAATTGCGATTTCGCTGCGTCGTGCGGAAGCAGAGTTTCCGAATCGAAAGCGGCTCGCCGAGTCCCTCGGTATGTCTCGCACCGGACTGTATCAGTTCTTGGCGTTCGACAAGCTGCCTGATTTCATTAAGGATCAATTGGACTTGCAGCCCGCGCTGCTTGGGTGCAATGCTGCAGAAGAAATTGTGTCGGCTATCAAAAAGCATGGCGCTGCCGGTTTGGCTGCGGCAAAGGACTTGTGGCCAGACGTTGTCAAAGGAGAAATTCTTCAGGGACGATATGCTGCCGCGATCGTAGCGCAGGCCACCCGTCAGGGTTCGAGAGCGGCGGCCCGCGAGCGGAGTATCGCGAAGTTCTTTTCGGGAAAGGAACAGGCCGGGAGCATTACGAAGGACGTGAACTCGTTCACCGTCAAAATCAAGACCGGGTCCCTTAGCGAAATTCAAGAGACTCGAATCCGGCAACTTATCAGCGAGCTTTACAGGGAAGAACCAAGCGCGCAGCAGTAATCGAACTTATTGGACAGAAGCCCGCAACTTTGCGGGTTTTTTTCGTCCCCAAAGCGATACGCCCGTAACACGAGAGTGTCGGCAATAAGGGAAGTTACAGGGAGCGCTCGGAGAGCGCGTGCCCGCGAGGTTTCGACGCGCTGAACCCGACATGGCCCACGGCTCGGACGACGTCGTGCGGTGTCAGTAGTACCGACACTTCGGCCTTTCGTTCCGACCTGACCCGCACCGCACGTTGTACCTCGAACGGACGTCAAGGTGTCAGGATAGCGCCATGGCTCGGGCGACGTCGTGCGGTGTCAGTAGTACCGACACTTCGGTCTTTCGGTGCGGCTTGACCCGCGCTGCACGTTGTACCTCGAGCGGATGTCGAGGTGTCAGTATTACTGACACGCTGAACCTCCGGATAGCGGCCATGGCTCAGGCGACGTCGTGATGTGTCAGTAGTACCGACACTTTGGCGACCTGTGCTTACGCCAACTGCAGGTTAGGTGTTGCCTGAATGAGAACAGGCTTAAACGAGGCCTGCCTGTCTGAAAGACGTTCCGTCGAATGGACCATGTGACGGAAGAACACGCCAAGCAACTCGAACGCCAGTATCCATGGCCTCCAGTGTTCCCGTCATCCTGACTTGAGGTCGATCGCTAGGCGCGCCCACCTAGTGCATCGCCGTCCGCCAAACGCTAATTCAAAGCGCCGCCGCCGGCCCTTCGCCGGCACGGTGTCGGCGACGCCATGCGGGCCCGTGGAGCTTCTGGCTTGGCGTATCAGAGACCCGCCGGTTCAGCGCGCCGGCAACCTTGCATGATGTCGTTGAGACTGACCGGAGAAGGCGGTGCCGGCATTTACCGTGAGCCGTGCGAGGCGATCTGCAAGTCGTTAGCAGCCTGTTTTGCGCGGGGATGGTTGCGCGCAGCCGGCGGTCGGGGCGGCCGAGATGCCGCGGTTCAGTCTTGCCTGCGGTGTGCGGGTGCGAATCGTGGTGTCGGCCCGGAGATGATCGTTTGGCATGAGCAGGAAATATCATTCATCAAGCCTCCACGCCAGCATCAACTAATAACTTCTAGGTGGCGCGCACCGTCCGGCACCGCATCGACCACCAGCCGGCGGTCGAAGGTGCCCAAGGCGCCGTCATGCAGGCGCGCGATCGCGAGCAGGTACGTGTCGGTCACCTGGTCGGTCGCGAGGATGCGGCTCGCGTCGACGTGCTCCCGATCGAGCAGGCTCAGGCCGTTGGACCAAAAGATGTGGCCAGGATGAGCGCGCAGCTTTGCGACGAGTGGCGCGACCGCGGCCGACGTCTCAATTGCTTTCGGGTAGCGCGATGATGCGCACGCCGTTTTCGATCAACGGGCAGGTTGCCCACGCCGGGTGGTTGACCCGACCGAACGATTCGTGTGCAGCTTCGCGCTGTACGTGCCCGGCGTCGAGCAGCGCAATCAGTACGTTGATGTCAAGCAGATACGCCATCAGGGTGCCTCGTCGCGGCATCTGGTTGACGGGTTCGGGCGTGACGGAGCCGGCGGCGTGAGCATGGCAATACCGGCAGGCCGTCGCGCGTGGTGGTTGCGGCTGAAGGGCGCTGCAGCGCCGTGCGGGCGAGCTGCGAGATGACGCGGCCGATCGACACGTGCTCGCGGTCGGCGCGCGCGCGGGCGAGGGCGAGCACGTCGTCATCTATATCGAGGGTGGTTCGCATACAGGGGCCTCCGCAGATACCCGGTTGTTCCACACCCGTCAGGATCGTCCGGTTCGCATCAAGCATCAAACATCATTCAGGAGTCCTTCTGACTTGGGCTGCGTTCTCCGGTAATCTGCGATGAACGACAAAAACGGGTTGTTGAGATCCGCTCTAGGCGGCACTTTGCGAAACCCGATCGCGATGAGGGCCGAAGAAACCTAGGGAACCTTCAGGCGATAATAGGGCCAATCTGTCGTCCCCGTGAAACATTCCATGGCGCATGCCGTGTCGGCGAAAATCGTTGTCTGGCAAGGCTCGCACAGTGATCGCCGAGGAATGTTTCACGAAAAGCAGGGTGCCGGCGCGTGGCCCGTTCGCCATTCCGACCTTGACCGATGGGCGACAGTGCTTTTGTCCCCATTCGCCTGCACGTTGTAGCAAAAAGAACGTAATTTGTAGCGTTCCCGCGCGCCCATGTGTGGTGCATGATCGCTGGGTGGCGGTCTCCGGAAACTGCCGACGGGACGGGCGAACTTGCGGCGGCCGTCACATGACCCATTCCGGCAGCAGAACATTGGCCGGCGCGCGCCGTCGTCAGCGGTACTAGCCGCCTTGCCGGCGGCGTGAAAGACCGCGGGAGCAGTAGATATCCATTTCACATAATGAGAAACAGTTTGTAACCGTTCCACGATTTGAACAGGTTCTTCCTCAGACTATTCGTGTCGTTGAAGTCTTAGGGGAACCAGCGATGGCCTTGTCGAAATTGCAGAGAGCTGCCTTGGCTCCTGGTCGTCTGGCCGAAGTTTTGAGCGCCTACGCGGACCGCACTTTCACGTTCCCGCTTGTCGCGCTGGTGTTAATTGCGTCTATCTGGGCAGTTACCGTTCAACGTATTCACGACGAGGGTGAGCAGGCCCATACCGCCGCGGCCGTCACGAGTTCACGGCTGGCCAGCGCCTTCGCGGCGCACATCGCAAAAACTGTTCACGACGCCGATGTAGTCGTGCAGTGGGTCAGGTATGAGTACGAGCGTTCGCCGGCGACATTTTCGCTCTCCGACTACAAGCAGCGAGGGCTTGTCTCGGCCGATACAGCGTTACAGGTAACGATCGTCGACGCGGCGGGGCAGGTTGTGCAAACAACGACGCCGGACGCGCGCGCCGTGAACCTATCAGATCGGCTGCACTTCCGGGTTCATGAGAAAGGGAACATCGGGCTCTATATCAGCCAGCCAGTGCTCGGACGCGTTTCGTCACACTGGACCCTTCAGTTCACCCGCCGACTCAATCATCTTGACGGTACATTCGCAGGGGTGGTCGTTGTCTCAGAAGATCCAAATTTTCTGACTGACGGGTTCTACAACCTTGATGGCCTTGGCCTCCACGGGATGCTGACTGTGCTGTCCGACAACGGCTATTTGCTATCGCGACTGGCCGGTGGGGCGCCCGCGTCGCCCAATGGGCCACCCGCCTCGGCCTATTCGGCAATGACCGGAGCGAAGGGAAAGGTTGTTAAGGATCCGGTGGATGGCGTTCAGCGTGTAGTTTCATATCGCCATCTGTCTGCGTATCCCGTCTCAGTAGTCGCGGGCGTTTCGGCCGAGGACGCACTGGCTCCGTATCGCCGAGCCAAGGTGCTCTACTGTGCGATCGCCTCCTTTTTGAGCCTGTCGCTTTTGGCTGCTGCTGCTTGGCAGGTGGTAGTGACCTGTCGATTTCGGAAACTGGCCGAGACGGACTCACTAACTGGACTGCCGAATCGGCACCTCATGCTGCAAACCGCGCGCCGATGGATGCGCAATGAAGAACCAGGCATGGTAGGGCTCCTATACGTCGACCTGGATAACTTCAAGGTCATCAACGATACGTTGGGGCATAAGGTTGGGGACGACCTGTTGCGTAACGTTGCCTTTCGTCTTCAAGAGTGTGCGACATCAGAAGATTTGCTGGCGCGGATAGGTGGCGACGAGTTCGCGTACGTCCTGCGAGGCGAGCACGCACTCGCGCACGCCGAACGGATAGCTGTCGATATCATTCAGGCGTTCAAACGTGTATTCGTCATGCGTGGTCACGACTACACCGTCAACGTCAGCATCGGTATTGCCTTGCATAGCGATCCGGATGACAGCGAATTTGGACTACTGTCGAAAGCAGACCTGGCGATGTATGCGGCCAAAGAACGTGGTCGCCAGGGCGGGGAAAGTCGGTTTCATGTCTATACCCGTGACCTTTCGGATCGCGCGCTATCGCTGATCGAGCGACAGCAGGCGTTGCAATACGCAATCACCAATCGTGAATTTTTCGTGCTCTATCAACCGATTGTTAGCGTCGAAGGTACGCTACGCGGCGTAGAGGCGCTTGTCCGATGGAGGCATCCGCAGAAGGGCGTATTGAAACCCGACCAGTTCATCCCCCTCGCGGAATCCTCCAGTCTGATAGTGCAACTTGGTGAGTACGTCTTGCGGCAGGCGTGCCGCGAGTTCCAGGCCTGGCAGGAAGCGAGTGACAACCGGCTCTTTCTGTCGGTCAATGTGTCGCCGGTTCAACTCGCCCGGGGAGGGTTGGCGCACACCATCAAGGAATGCCTTAACGACAATCTGATGGATCCCGATGTACTCCAGCTCGAGATAACCGAAACGGCGGTGCTTTCCGGAAGCCGCGAACTGCGATCACGGCTTCAGGATATTCGCCGACTGGGCGTCAGGGTTGTGCTGGATGATTTTGGCACCGGTCAATCGTCGCTATCGCATCTGACCTCGCAGACCGTCGACGGTATCAAGGTCGACCGGCAATTCACCGAAGCGGCGCCGGGCCAGAAGATGGCAGCGGCCCTGGTTGAAAATCTTGTTCGGCTTGCGCGGGACGTCGGGCTATCGTTGGTGGTTGAAGGTGTCGAGACCCGGGAGCAGGCAGCATGGTTATCGCGTTTCAAGGACGTGTCACTTCAAGGATACCTTTATGGTCGTCCGGCACCGATCACTGAACTAACGGCAATGCTCAAGGTAGGTCAGTAATGTTCGGCTCGGTGGTCGAAAAGTTACCAAATGCTCGCGCGAACGTCGTGTATCAACGACGTGAGAGGGGCGGGTCGGATAGCGTCATTTTGCGCCTGCGGGATTATGGCGAGGGACGCTTGATCCTCGAGCGCGTGATCTCCCGTCCGGATGATGTGAGTCTTACGCTCCTTCTACCGCTGCGGGGCGAGCGGGCGCTGCAGGAATTTTCGGGCGCTGATCCGTGGGGCGACATTCTCGCGCCGGCCTACGATGCGATCAAGAGTGCGTGCCGACAGACGTTCAATGGGAGGAAGCGCCCGCCACGGCGCGTTCGATCCGTGAGCGTCGACGATGTGCTGGCAAGCATGCCTGCCTGCACCAATGAATACGATCTCGCAGCGCTGTTGGATGACCTTTCTAGTTCGCTTGGTGCTGAACAATACTGCATCACCTGGATCGATTTCGATAGTCGTGGCGACAGGGCGGAGCATCGGTATCTCGTCGGATGCGATCCTGCTTGGATGCAGAAGTACGTGTATCGATCGGGCTACATGAATGACCCATTGCTCGAATATGCGAAGCGAAACGCATCTCCGGTAACGACATCTGATCTTCAAAACGGAGCGACAGAACACTGGTTACTTCAGGAAGCGCAGGGCCATGGTTTGTACAGCATGCTCACGTGTCCAGTGCACGAGCCCGCGAGATCGACATTAACAATTCTGCAGGCAGCTGTCGGGGCGAACTGCGCCGATGGCGATGGGATCCTTTCGCGCAATCAGAACAGGTGGCGTAGCGCCGCTGGCGCCCTGTCGGACTGGCGGCTGAATCAGCTGCGCGAGTTTGCAGGACAGTTTCAACTCGTTGGTGAGGAGTTGACCGTGTTGCGTGCCTTATTGCATTGGAAGGACAGCTCTGCAGAGACGATCGCTACCGCACTGGATATGCGTGCGCGCCACGTCAGACAGGTCGTATACCCAAGGATTACTCGAAAAATGGGTGTCTCTCACATCAAGGAAGCGGTAGCACTTGCTTTTAAATGCGGATTGATTAACTAAACAATTGGTCGCGCATATAGGGTTATCACATTTTTCAGGTGTTGGGAATAGAAAATAGAAAGTGGAATTTACGCAGGCTTGTCGGCTAAATTGACTCCAAGTTTGCGAGCCGGTTCTTCTATTCCTGACGATGAAAACTACGATTCTCGCTCGATCCGTTTGCTTCGCGGTAGCGTGCCTGCTGGTCGCTGGTGAGTCACGCGCAGCTCTCGGAGATAAGCAAGTGTACTGGTCGATGGTCACGTCATACCCTGAGGACACCGTATCAGGCCACGGTCTTCGCTCGTTCGCCGAACACGTCGCAACGGAAACGCAAGGTTACATAGCGCCGCACATCCAGTATCGGACAAGCAGGCGCGCGGCACAGCTGGTCGACGACGTACGAGCGGGCGATGTCGACGCAGCAGACATCTTCGGTGGCAATCTGGCCGCCCTCGATCCGCTGTTCGAACTGTCAACGTTGCCATTTCTTGCGCGTAGCGAAGCGGACGCGAAAGCATTGGCGTGCATTGCGGAGCCAGCCTATCGTCGCGTGCTTGCGAAAGTCGGTTTGCATCTGCTGGTGGTGTCGCCCTGGCCGCCCACGGGGCTCTGGTCGCTCACGCCTCTCAAGAACGCGAGCGATATCACGCATCTGAAAGTTCGTACCTATGACGAAACGTCGGCGACCGTGCTGGGCAACGTGGGTGCACAGGCGGCCAGTTTGCCTATGGAGCAGGTCAAGTCGTTAGTTGGCGAGGGTGGTATCAATGCAGTGCTGTCTTCCGGGGACGGATCGGTCGGTAACACCCTCGCCGGCATACTTCCGAATTTCGCTGCAGTTCGATACGCCTTCCCGGTTTCGTTTCTTGTGATGAGCGAGAGCCGCTTCAAAGCGCAGTCGGCCCAGCGGCAGCGGCAAATCACAGCTGCTGCTCGTGGTGTGCAGAGTGCGGAATGGCAAGCACTTCCTGAACGGATGGCGATCAACTATGCGCACATGAGGAATAACGGCGTGGTCATCGAGGATCCGATTTCGCCAGAGCTGCGCGCGACGCTGCAGAACGAAGGCCGGGCTAGGGCGCGCGAGTGGCTGGGTAGGGTGGGGCCAGCTGGTCAGGCCATTCTTGATGCCTACATTAATCGTCAGACTGCTCCGGCCGGCACTGGGTGCCGGCCGGGAGTGGTGGAAACACTCGACGCGGCGGTCTGGGATGAATAAACGAGCCAGGATTGTTTTCGTTGTCGCGGCAGCGAGGTGTGCAACTCGAGGAATGAGGTGTTTGGTGATGGTGCGATTTCGGTTGATACGCACTGCGAAAGTACTGTAAGAGTTGATGTGAGGGAAGAAATGAATGCAAAGTCAATCGATCTGAACGTCGATCTCGGCGAAGGGTTTGAGCATGACTTCGAGCTGATCAAGCTCGCGAGTTCGGTCAACATCGCCTGCGGCTGGCATGCTGGCGACCCTCTGACGATGCGACGGGTCACAACAGAGGCGATTCGACAAGGCGTCGCAATTGGAGCGCACCCGAGCTTTCCTGATCGCGAGAACTTCGGCCGCGCACCGATGTACCTACCGGCTGACGAAGTTTATGCCGGCGTGCAGTATCAAGTGGGTCCGTTGGCGGCTGTCGTGGCGGGCCTCAACGGCCGCCTGGTGCACGTGAAGCCTCATGGGGCACTCTACAACATGGCTGAGGTAAACGACGAGCTCGCCGTCGCCATCGTGCAGGCGATAAAAGACTACGACCCGGGGCTGCTTATCTACGGACTCGCTGGTGGTCTGCTCGTCCGCCTGGCCCGTGAAGCGGGATTGCTTGCAGTTGACGAAGGCTTTGCTGATCGCGCATACACCCCGGAAGGCAAGCTTGTGCCGCGATCGCAGGCGAATGCCGTGTTGGATAGCGATGTAGCGGCGTGTCAGCAGGCGCTGGGCATGGTGCGTGATGGCCGGATCAAGGCAATCGATGGCCGCTGCATCAAAATTCAGCCAGGGACACTGTGCCTTCACGGGGACGGTGCCCACGCTGTGGCGTTTGCGAACCAGATCGGCGATGCCTTACGCGACGCCTGCATTGCTGTCAGGGCGCCGCAGACTACGCGGCACGTTTCGGAGCACGCGTGAAAAGCGAGGTCGCCTAAAAGGCGAGATCGATTGCTTTCTTGACGAGCAACTGATCGACCTGACCGGAGTCGGCGGCACTTTGGTAAATGAGGGCGACCAGTTTGGACTTTTTCTCTGTGTCGATGGGACGCTTTTCAAGCGCGATATCGACCGAGACGAGGACGCGGCACAGCATATGTTCATCGACAGCGCCGTGGCGCATCACACGGGTTCCCGTCACCAGGTACAGAATGTCGAAGCCGCGCTGAGCGAGAGCCGCCAGATAGCCGACATCAGGCAGACGCACGCCCTGTTCGTAGTTGAATTGCGCACGACGACTGACGCCGGAAATTGCATGCATCTCGCCTTGGGAAAATCCGAGCCGTTCGCGTTCCGCAATAAGTCGCGAGCCAAAGGTTTCTGGCATAAATGTTCTTAAAATTGACAAGTGGCACAAACGTGCCTATATTCTGCAAATGTGATCAAACTTGCTCAGTATAGAGGGGCTTGAATGGCACTCAAAACCCTGGAAGAGGTTCGGCATGAATTCGATCGATGCGGCGTCCCGGTATCAAGCTGAGGGAATCAACGCAGACGCCGCCCAATCTATCGTAAGCGGAGTGTTGCCGGAACGGTCCAAAGGCAAGTTGAGGACATGCTCATTGTGCGGCCGCCCGTATCTGACGCAGTACCACCGGAAAGGGAGGGGTAGGCGACGGTGAGCAACTAAAGCGGCGACTTCAAGCGGGCTTCGTTGCTGAAGCTGACGGCACGAACTACGGTCCGCGCATCGCGGCAAACGCGCACGGCCTTCGCTGTTGCCATTGAGTGATCTCCATCGAATGAGAGTGCAGTGCGAATCTTCAGTCGCTATATATAAAGCAGTCCTACTTATATGATAAGGAAACCTGAGTGAGGTCTGTGCGCCAGTCGAAATGGTGTGTGCAGCTCATCCGTATGCGCATCGCACGTCGAAATCGCAACTCGCCGCTTCTTCGACCAGCCAATGCACGAGTTGGCCTGTCGCGGCTTCGTTCGCGTGTGTGATGCTGGACAGGAGAGATAGCAGGAAGGGCTCCCCGGGCCGATGGCGTGCCCGTGGGAACTGACCACATCGGAGGGCACGGAAATGGGCGCAGTTTTCGGGTTGATTCAAAAGGGCGTGTGCGCACTGCTGCTGTTCGTGGCGGTGACGTCTTTCCTTGGCTTCGCGTACTGGTTGGTTGAGCGGCATTCATCGCCGCGTGATCTGTTTGCGGTGGCGATCGTGGGTTTGGGTTGGGCCGCGATCGGCTGCGTTGCCTACAGGCGCGGTTGGCCGCGCGAGAAGCGAGGGGGGTGAGCCATGCGGAACCTCTTTGGAGATCGTCTTGTAAAACGGGGCTCAATTGGCCTGTTGCAGCTGGGCGTGCTCGCCGATTGGGGCTGCGGCGGTCCGGGCTGGCTTCTCGAACACTACGTACGCTGGGTCGACCAGCGGATGCAGGGGCTGTCGCTATCGGCCATTGTTCCGGCCGCTCTCGACTCGGGCATGGGCGGTACGGCTGCAAAGCGGGTGACGCCCCAACTGCCTGCGGTCGCGGTTGCCGTCGCTGTAGGCGTCGCGCGTCGGCTCAGGCGCGACCGAGGCGCCACATGAAAGCCCGCCTCGTGTTTGGGCCCGCAACGGAGCGGTCATGATGCCAGTCGACTTCGCGATGCTCGCGCAGCAATGCGCCCCGGCCGTCTATCCGACCACCCTGCAGGCGCTCGTCAGAGCCGAATCCGGTTTCAATCCCTTCGCCATCGGCGTGGTCGGCGGCCACCTGGTGCGCCAACCGCGCAACCGCGACGAGGCGGTGGCGACCGTGCGCGCGCTTGAGGCGGCTGGCTGGAACTACAGCATGGGCCTGGCCCAGGTCAATCGCGCGAACCTGCGGATCTATGGCCTTACCCCTGAAACCGCGTTCGATCCGTGCGCGAACCTGCGGGCGGGCGGCGCCATCCTCGCCGAATGCTACACCCGCGCGGCCGCCGGCGGACGCGTGCCGCAGGATGCCGTGCGTGCGGCGCTTAGCTGTTACTACAGCGGCAATTTCACGCGCGGCTTCAAACCGGATGTGGGTGGCACGAGTTATGTCCAGCGCGTGGCTGCGAACGTCCCCGATAGCGAAGCCAGCGCTGCTGTCGTGCCGCCGATCGCTGTCGTACCGGAGGGCAAGGCACCCGTTGTGCATACAGCATCGCGCGCAGTAGTGCACCCGGCCCGTGTGCGGCGGGCCGATGACTCAGTGAGCACCGACACCGGGGCCGAGCACGCCCAACAGGTCAATCACCATCCAGCCTGGGACGCCCTGGGCGATTTTTGACGGAGCAGGCAGATGAAGAAGATTCTTCTCGAACCCTTGACCGGCCGTGCCGCGGCTTTGGTGCGTTTGCGTGGCAGGAATGCCGGGCGCATCGGCGCCGTGGTCATGTCGATGGCCGCCCGCGGAGCCCGGGCGGGCGGTGGCCTGGCAGCGGGCACGTCGGCGGCCAACACCTTCACGCTATGGTTTTACGGATTCTGTGGCGTGATGGCTGGTTCGTATCTGCTGTGGGTTGGGGTCCAGTGCTGGTCCAACAAGGCCGACTGGATTCATGACTTCGGCGGCGGCATCGCGAAGGTGGCCGGCGTGGGTTCGGCACTCGTGCTCGCCGGCTGGGCTTTCGGACTCTTCGCCTGAATCACCATGGAAGACGAACGCACGCTGTACCCCTCCTACGCGGGTCTTAACCGTACCGCGATGATCGGCGGCGTCCCGATGTTTCCGGCGCTGATCATCGGCTGTACATCGCTGATCACCAGTATGGTCGGTGGGTTCGTGCTCGGTCCCGGTGGTCTGTTGATAGGCTCGGCTGGTGTGCCCGTCTTCCTGTTTTTCCGGCATGTCTGCGAGACAGATGACCAGGCACTGCGCCTGACGTGGCTGGAATTTCGCTGCTGGCTGGACCGCCGTCGTGTGCCGGTATTCGGCAGGACATACACGCTCGCACCGATGCGGTATGGCCGCGACCTGAACGTGTACACCCGCTCGTTTTCGCGCGGCCGGGACCTTGAGCGCTTCGAGGCGCTGCGTCAGCGCCTGCTTGCGCAGGCAGAGGAGGACGAAGATGAATGACCGCAAGCCTGCGCACAATCCTGCGCTGTCAACAGATGGCGCTGCCAGTGCGTGCACGCCTATTGTGGGCTACGCCATGACGGCTGGTGCTCCCGGTTCGGGCAAGACAATGTATGACGTGTTTCGCCGGCTCGCGGAGGAGCGCCGTCGCATTTGCGGCGCGGACGACATGCCGTACGCGGGAGACGAAGCATGCGCGTGACCAACGAACTGAACCGGCTTGTTACGTCCGCGGAGGACAAGCTGCCGCGCATCGGCCGTCCGGTGTCGGAAACGGTGACAAGCGTCGACAACGGCGGCGCCTTCCTGGTGATGCGCGTGAACGGCGTGCCGTTCGAATCGGTGAGCCGTGGCGAGATCGAAGCACGCTACGACGGCTGGAACCGTCAGCTGGCCGCGATGACGCTGGAGAAAGGTAATCGCCTGTCGCTGTGGACCACGTTTCGTCGGCGCAGCATCTCGTTCGGCGACGAGTACCGCTTCTACAATCCGTTCATCCAGCAGGCCGTCGACAAATACCTGCGGCGTTTCCGCAGGCACGATCACTTCGAGAACAGTTTCTACATCACCGCGATCCTGCAGGGCGACGACCTGGACGAGACGGTGCGCGAGCTCGAGGAGCTGGGCGAGGGACTGATGAAGGCTATCGTCGCCTACGATCCTCAACTGCTCGAAGCATACGGGCACAACGGCATCCTGTTCTCGGAGGCGTATCAGTTCATTGGCGAACTCGTGAATGGCGTCGACGAGCGCGTGCCGGCCACGCAGGCCACCGGACGCGACCTGATCCCGACGTCGCACCTGCACTTCCACTACGACACGGTTGAGATCCGCACCGATCGCTCAACCCGGTTCGCGGTCTGCTACGACCTGAAGGATTTTCCGAAGGCCGGCTGGGGGCAGACGAATCCGCTGCTGTCGCTGCCCGTCGAATTCACCTTCACGCAGAGCCTGGGCTGTCTGAGCACTGCCGAAGCGATGAAGGCGATCGAAGACCAGATCAATCACCTGAGGTCGGTCGAGGACAAGGCGAAACACCAGATCAAGGAACTGGAGGATGCGGTGGCGCTGATCGCCGGTCGGGATCTCGCATTCGGCGACTATCACGGGGCGCTCGTCGTGTACGGCGACACGCCGGAGAAGGCCATCAGCAACGGCGCGTACGTAACCAGTCGGGCGCTGAACGATTGCGGTTTCAAGTTCGTGAAGGCGACGGCATCGGCACCGTTCACGTACATGAGCCAGGTGCCGGGATTCAGGACGAAGCCGCGGCCGATGCCGAAATCGACCCGCAGTCTCGCATCGTCGTTTTCGATGCATACCTATTCGGCCGGCAAGGCACGCGGCAATCCGCTCGGCGATGGCTCGGCCCTCATGCCGGTGCAGACCGTTGCGAAAAGCCTGTTCAGCCTGAACTGTCACGCTTCGCGCCTGGATGAGGACAGCGTGGGCGAGAAGGTTGCCGGCCACACGCTTATTCTCGGCTCGACCGGCACGGGCAAGACCACCCTCGAGACGATGCTGCTCGCCTTCCTCGAGCGGTTCGACCCGAAGATCTTCGCGCTCGATCTCGATCAGGGTCTGCGGATCTTCCTCGAGGAGATGGGAGCTGTCTACTACACGCTGCGCGAAGGCGAGCCGACCGGTCTTGCGCCGTTTGGCCTGCCCGAGACGAAGCGCAACCTCGCGCACCTTTACGACCTGGTGGGTGCCTGCTGCCGCGACGAGAACGGCAAGCTCAGTGCTGACGACCAGCGGCAGATCAAGCACGCGGTCGACACGGTCATGAAGCTCGAGAACATCGAGCACAGAACCTTCAGCCGCCTGCTGGAGTCGATCCCGGATACGGGCGACGAGAACGGCCTGTGGGTCCGTCTTAGCCAGTGGTGTGGTGCAACTAACGGTCGATTCTCGTGGGCGCTGGACAACATACCGGATGCGTTGACGAACATTGCCGAGGTGCGCCGGATCGGTTTCGACGTCACTGACTTCCTGAAGAAAGACTATGCCGCCACGGAGCCGGTGCTTGCACACCTGCTGTACCTCAAGGACCAGATGCAGAAGAGGGGCGGACTGCTCGCAACGGTGATTGCCGAATTCTGGCTGCCGGCCAGCTACCCCACCACGCAGGAGCTGATCCGCAAGTCGCTCAAGACGGGCCGCAAGGCAGACGAATTCCTGATCCTGGATTCGCAGTCGCCGGAGGACGCAATCCAGTGTCCGGTGTTCGCCGAGATCCGCGACCTGACGGCGACAAAGATCTATCTGCCGAACCCGGACGCGACGCGCGACGGTTACAAGCTCCTGAACCTGACCGACCGCGAATTCGACACGCTCAAGAGGCTGTCGAAGGAGTCCCGCACGTTCCTGATCAAGCAGAGCAACCAGTCGGCGTTTGCAACACTGGACCTGGGCGGCATGAACGACGAGATCGCGGTGCTTTCCAGCAGTCTGGACAACGTTGCGATCTGGGAAGAATGCACGCGCGACGCACATGGCGACACGGACCTGCGAATGCAGCTGTTCCAGGCACGCCGCAAGGGCAAACGCGATCGAAAGCACGAGGCCGAGGTTGTTGAGGAAACCGAATGACGACGACACACGATCTTCAGCGCTCGTCGTCGATCGAGCCAGCGACGGGCGAACATCCTAGCAGTCCAGCTTGGGAGCGCGACGATGAAAATTATTCGCAATTTGACGGGCGCCGCATTGATCGTGGCCACATTCACGATGCAGGCAGCGCAAGCGCAGGGTGTCCCGGTGATCGACCTGCAGGCGATCGCGCAGGCGATCTCGACTGTCAAAGAGCTGGAGCAGCAATACAGCCTGCTCTCTGACCAGTACCAGTCGACGATCGGCAATCGCGGCCTAGGAAACATCTTCAATGACCCGTCGCTGCGCAACTACCTGCCGGATCAGTGGCAGTCGGTCTACGACGAAGTGAAGAGCGGACAGTTGAACGGAATCAGCGGCCTCGCCAGCAGTATCGAGAGCCAGGAGGGGATGACCGCGTACACGCCCGGGCAGCAACGTCTGAACGATACTCTGGCCGCCAACAAGGCAATGGCGATGCGCTCGTATCAGGTGTCGATCGACCGGCTGACGAACATCCAGCAGCTGATGCAGCAGTCAAACCTCACGCAGGATCCGGCGGCGAACGCCGATTTGCAAAACCGGTGGGCGGCAGAGAACTCGTCGATCAACGCGGAAAAGATGCGCCTCGATCTCGCGGCGCGACTTCAGGATGCGGAGAAGGATTTCGCGCAACAGGCTGCCCATAACGACATGCAGCAACGGCTGAACGGCGACGACGACGCCGATCAATAACGCGGAGTGCGATCGTGCAACTGCAAATCTTTACCGAAATGTTCAACTCGTTCGATCAGAACGTGCTGAACACGATCAATACCGGCTCGGCCCGGATGATCTCACTCATCAGTCCGCTGGTCGCTGCCTGCTTTAGTCTCTATGTCCTGCTCGTACTCGTGTCGTACTGGCGTGGCCACAACGACAGCCCGATATCCGACTTCCTGCTGAAGATGGCAGGGTGGGCGGCTGTGCTCACGCTCGGGATGAATATCAGCTATTACAGCGAGTACGTGGTGCCGTTCTTCAATGGCCTCGGGGACGATCTAAGTAGTGCCTTGATGGGTGGCAACAGCCTGAGTAGTGGGCTCGATACGCTGTTGAATCTCTATATATCCGCTATCAAGAGCATGTACAACGGATTAGGCGTTACTGATGTTGGTCTATTCGTCGAGGTTTCAGTGCTCGCACTCTGCATCCTCCTAGTTGGTGTGCCATTTCTTGCTATTGCTGCGGCCTACATCATCCTTGCGAAGTTCGCACTTGGATTGCTGCTTGCGCTAGGGCCTGCGTTCATCGTTGCGGCGCTGTTTCCTGCCACGCGGCAATTTTTCCAAAACTGGGTTGGGCAATGCCTGAACTATGGTCTGCTCGTTGCGCTGTTCGGTGCCGTGGGTGCAATCGAGGTGAGTTTTATGACCTCGGTGCTGCCGAAGAACTTCAGTGTCAGCGATGTCATGCTGACCTACACCATTGAGGGAAAGATTATCGCTGCAGGGCTGGTGTTCATCGTGGTGTCGCTGAGCATGCCGTCACTTGCATCGCAATTGGCAGGTGGCGTAGGTATCTCATCGATGGTCGGTAAGATCGGCAACGCGGCCAGTGGAGCCATGAGGGCGATGAAGCTGATGGGTGGTTCCAGAGGTGACGCATCGTCAGCGTCCACTAACTCAATCGGCCGCGCCTGATCTTGACTACTACCAGGAGGAATCGATGAGGGCCATCGGGTTTATGACTGCGGCAGTTGTGGTCATTGTTTCATTGACACAATTCGGTTGCGGTAAGCATGACGGCAACGAATTTGTGGGCACATGGAAACGCGTCAGCCAGAACGGCTGGTTCGAAGTGAACATTGCTCGGAATGGTGATGGAGACGACTTCTACGTTTCACACAAGGTTCCCAATCTCGGTGCCGATGGCGAAGCGGATAAATGGAAAATCGTGCGGGAACCAGCAGTAGCGCAGGACGGAAAGATGGTTGTAAGTGGTGGGGTTCCGTACGTCATCACGATCGACAAGGCAACTGGACATCTTGTTGTTCCCGGTGCCGAGTTTGAACGCTCGAAGTAAATGATGCGCCGTCCGTCGGAGCAGCCAGCGACGGCGGACACTACACCCCGATCGGAGATTGACGTGAAATTAGTCGTCGTGCTTTTCGGCGCCGCGCTGCTTGCTGCGTGCTCGTCGGCGCCAAAGCCGACCCAACCTGAGGGGCCGTGGATGCCTGTCAACCATGCGACACAGGGGAGTGCGCCATGAAATGGATGCCATGGAAGCCGGCGCGGGTGCAGGCTGAGCCAGTCGCGGTTGCCGTCGACGGCAATTGCGCGGCCGCGCTGCAGCACATTGCGGCAAAACTCGCCGACGCCGAGCCGCGCGAGATGGCGCGGATGTATTTCAGGGAAGCGCTCTCGTTCGAGAAGTCCCGGCAGCAGCTGCAGGAAAACATGACGAAGATTGCATGGCGCGTTGCGGGCGGGGCCATGTTCATCGCACTTATCTCTATTCTTGGCTCGTCAGCCTTAGTACAACTAAAGAGACCGTCACCACCCGTGATTATTAAGGATAACACCGCGACCGGCGACGTGCAGGTGATTGATGTCGCGCACAGTGGATCCGTGACGTTCGGTGAACTCGAGGTGCGGGCAGCACTGCGCACGTATGTGAAGCTACGTGAGAAGTACGACTGGTACACGATCCAGGACGCGTACGACACCGTGACGCTGATGAACTCACCACGCGAGCAGGCGTTGTACGCGGCGCTCTACAACCGCAAGAACTCGCCGCAAAACGTGCTCACCGACAAATATCGCGTGATTGTGCGCCCAGGTGCAATTACGTTCGTCGGATCCACCGCACAGGTGTTCTTCTCGAAGACGATGCTTTCGCTGCCGTCGCAGGGCGGCTCGACGTCACCGCCGCCTAAAACCGAATACTGGGTCGCGACGATCACCTACGATATAGGCGATCTGCCGACCCGCAGCGACGAACAGGAGCTCAATCCAACGGGCTTTCGTGTCACCAGCTACTCGGTTGACCGCGACTGGACGCGCAGCACCGCAGACGGCGCGACACCGATGCCGTCCGCGGCCACATCGTCCCAGTCGGCACCGTCGAGTATGTCGTTGAGTGCACCGGCCGGAGGGGCCAATCCATGACCATCCGGTTCCCGAAAGCGCTTACTGCAGCGTCGATCGCTGCCGCGCTATTCGGCATGTGGCTACCGGCTGTCGCCGAAGTCGTGCCCGGTGCATGCGGCAGCGACCGGCACATTGCGTGCGCCGTGTATGACCCGAATGAGACGTACCGGATCGCCTATCGCCCGGGCGAGGCGACTGTCCTCGTCTTCGAGAAAGGCGAAAAGATCGACGGCGGCGGCATGGGCGACGGCAAGGCATGGACGGCTGGCCCAGCCGGCAACGGCTTCTTCTTCAAGCCGAAGGCACCGCAGGCGGCCACCAACCTGATTCTGCTCACGAACAGACGTCGCTATGTGCTCAAGCTGGTCCCGGTCAGGAGGCACGAGGAAGCAGTCTGGTCGCTGACCTTCGATTATCCGGACACGCGTGCAAAGGCGTCGGCGGCGGCCGCGGTGCGCTCGGCCGAAGCGCGGGCACTGCTGGCGCAGACCGTCAGCGCGTCTGGCGTGGGCAACTTCAATTACGACATGCATGGTGATACGACACTCGCGCCAACGGCGCTGTGGGATGACGGCCGCTTTACCTACTTCGAGTTCAGTACGAGCCGCGACCTGCCGCAGATCTATCGCGTGTACGGGGACGGCAAGGAAGCGCTCGTCAATCCTGATGACGTGCGCGGCCCCGTGCTGGTGGTGCACGACACGGCGCAGCGCTTCAACCTGCGCCTGGGGGACGCCGTACTCGGCATTCGCAACAATGCATACCGGCCAGACGGCCAGCTGAACCCGACAGGCACGACGATTCCGGGCACGGTGCGGCTCGTGAAGCAAAAGGAGGCGGGCGGTGAGTGACGATATCAATCTGAGCGGTCCGAACCCGGCGAACCCGACCCCGGTCGAGCCCGCCGGCATAGGCGAGCGCGGGGTGCCGGGTGTTGGCCGCACGAAGCGCAAGAGCCCGTTCCGGATGTTACCGATCGTCATTGGGATGGTGCTGGTCCTGCTGTTCGGTGCGATCGCAGTGGGTGTCGCGATCAAACGGTGGTCGGCGCAGCATCACGCCGAGTCCGAGGCGGCAAGGGCGGAAGCGGCAAAGGACAAGCCGTCAGATGACCGGCACGACTTTGCGCGCGACAAGGCAAAGATCGAAAAGCAGCGGGCAGAGGAAGCGGCGATGGCGTCGGAAGCGGCTGTAGCAAGCGCGGCGCTTGCTACACCTGCGCATGCGAACGCAGCCAGTGCAGTGAATGGAAACGGCGCCGCTGCAGCGACGGCGGCCAGCGCCGCCGAGACGCCGGCGCAACGCAAGCTCGATGGCGACGTGCTGCTCACATCAAAGGATGAGAGGACGACCGACGCGGCAGCCCCTGGTGGCACGCCCGGGTTGACCGGTTCGCATGCCGGATTCGCGAAGGATGGACTGGACAGCAAGCTGCAGCCATCGAAGCTGGAAACGGTGAAGGCGGAACTGATGCCGTCGCGAGACTTCCTGCTGATTGCGGGGACGACGATCCCGTGCGTGCAGGGTGCGGAGATCGTGACCGACTACCCGGGCATGACCAACTGCCACGTGGCGAAAGATGTGTACTCGGCGAACGGCAAGGTGCTGCTGGTCGAGCGTGGCTCCGAGGTCGTGGGCGAGCAGCGGCAGGCGCTGATGCAGGGTCAGGCGCGGATCTTCGTGATCTGGACGCGGCTGACGACGCCTGATGGCGTAAAGGTGCAACTCGATTCGCCGGCGGCCGATGCGCTCGGCGGCAGTGGCCTGCCGGCCTACGTCGACAACCACTTCTGGACGCGGTTTGGCGGCGCCATGATGGTCAGCCTGATCAGCGATGCCGGTCAGGCGCTGTCGACACTGGCCGCGAACTCGGGCAGTAGCGGCATCCAGTTTAACAACACCACGAATGCCGGTGGTGAGGTAGCGGCCGAAGCACTGCGCAACACCATCAACGTGCCGCCGACCGCGTATTCGCAGTACGGGTCGATGACGACGATCTTCGTTGCGCGCGATGTGGACTTCTCCGACGTGTACGAACTGGCGACGCCTTGATTCATTTAATTCGAGGTGCTTATGAGTATGCAATACGACGACAGTCTTACGGTACGCAGTCACCTCAAGACACTCGGCATCGCCGCAATGCTGGCGATGCCCGGCGTCACTGAGTTTGCGGTTAACCGTCCGTATGAAGGCTGGACCGAAACGCTCGACGGCTGGCAGCGCCATGATCTTCCGAATGCGTCGCTGGAAATGCTGAACCAGTTTGCACCGGCTCTGGCCATCTACAACAAGGCGAAGCCGCCGCTATCGGCGGCCGAGCCGGAGAAGCCGGTGCGCCTGCCCGACGGGGAGCGCGGCCAGATCGTGATTCCACCGGCGTGCGAGCCGGGCACTGTGTCGCTGACGATTCGCGTGCCGAATTCAACGCGCCTTTCGGTACAGCAGTGGTCGGATGCCGGGCGGTTCGCCAGGTTCCGTGATGTGGTCCGGGGCGGACCCGGCGGTAGTAGCGCAATGACGCCGGGCGAGATCGACGCTGCGGCGGCACGGGCAGGCTCAGAGGGCATGGACGTCAGTCGTGCCACTGCGGTGTTCAATCCGTCCCGGGCGCTGGGCGCCTATGGCCTGGCGCGCTTCCAGCATGAGATGCTCGACGCGCTCGCGCAGCGCGATGTCGTGCGGTTTCTGAGGCTGGCCATCCTGAACCGGCTGAACATCGTGCTCGTGGGCGGCACGGGCTCCGGCAAGACCACGCTGATGAAGGCGCTGGCGGACCTGATCCCGATCATTCCGCGCGAGGCGCGTCTGGCGACGATCGAGGATACCCACGAGCTGCCGTTGCCACTGCATCGAAATCACGTTCACCTCTTCTACAGCGAGGCGGTTCCAGCGCGACGCCTGGTGAAGGCGACGTTGCGCATGAAATGCGATCGCGTGCTGCTTGCGGAGTTGCGCGGCGACGAGACCTGGGACTACCTGACGCTGCTCAACACCGGACACCAGGGCGGGTTGACGACGGTGCACGCGAACGACTCGATCGCGACGCTCACGCGCATCGCCACGCTGGTCAAGCAAAGCCCGGTCGGGCAGACGCTCCCGTTCGATTACCTGATGCGCGAGATCCGCATGACGGTCGACGTGGTGCTGTTTATGGAGAACCGGGACCTGACAGAAATCTGGTTCGATCCGGTCAGTAAAAACAGGCTGCTGCGAGGTGATGCATGAGATTGCGATCGAACGATTCCGCCATTGGTGACAGTGGCAGGCACACCGGCCGGGAACCCCTTGAGCGGCAGACGCACGCGGCAGCGGGAGCGTCAGCATGAAAGCCCGTCTCCTTGTTGGCGGCCTGCTTGGCATTGTGTCCGGCGCAGTCGTTTTCGCCGCCGGCCGTCTGCTTCATCTCGACGCGATCAGCGATCCTGTCGAAATGGGGGCCGTGATTGCTCTCGTCGTCGTGACGTGCGCGTTGTGGGGCGTGTGTGCGAGCGCCGTGCTGCTAAAAACCGCGACGCTTGCCGACCGGGTCATCGCGGCCGGTCTGCTTGCACTGGTGGTTCTGATCGGTCTCGCTGCGGCCGGCCAGTACGTCGGCGCGATGCTGTTTGCGAAGCTGGAAAAGTTGCCGGACTCCGCAATCGGGCTGTGGACGCTGCACGACTACTGGCGCGCCTTTGGCGACGTGAAGGCGGTGAAACGCTCGCTGCAGATGGCGACAGCGGCATCGATCATCGTGCCGCTTGTGCCGGTAGCGGCGATCGTCGCGGCGCTGGTCATGAAGCCGAAGCGCGAACTGCATGGCGATGCCCGCTTCGCCTACAGCTACGAGGTTCGGCGGTACGGCCTGCTCGATGAGGCTAACGGGCGCGGTCGAAACAGGGGCGGCCGCAAGGGCGATCACCGCGACCCGTCGATCATCGTAGGGCGGTACAAGGGCAAGTACCTGACGTTCCGCGGAACGGAGTTCGTGATGGTTGCTGCGCGAACGCGTTCACGCAAAGGTGCAGCCATTGTGATCCCGAATCTGCTCACCTTTCCGGATTCGGTGGTCGTACTCGATGTGAAGGGAGAGAACTACGACCTGACGTCGCGGTACCGGCAGGCCTGCGGCCAGCAGGTGTTTCGCTGGGCGCCATTTGATCACACTGGCTACACGCACCGCTGGAATCCGCTTTTCAGGATTGCGAAGAGTGCATCCTTCGTGCGGGTCGGTCGCCTGCAGGCGATTGCAGCGCGCCTGTATCACACGACCGACGGTCGCAACAAGTTCTTCTATGAGCAGGCGAGTGACCTGTTCATGGGCTTCGCGCTCTACCTGATGGAGATGACGGGTGACTGTACGTTCGGACAGGTGTTGCGGCTCGCGACCACGCCCGACAAGAAAGTGCGTGAGCACCTTTCGGATCTGATGCAGCACGAGCCGCAGAAGGGGGTGCCGCTGTCGGGCGATTGCCTGGGCGCGCTCTCGCGCGTGCTGGCCTCGCCCGACGAGACGATGCTGAACATTGTTGCGACGTTTAACGCCGGTCTGCGCCTGTTCAGCAACCCGATCGTCGACCAGGCGACGAGCGCATGCGACTTCGAGCTCGACCGCGTGCGGCGCGAGCTGATGTCGATCTACGTTGTGCTGCCGGTGCGTGAGCTTGCCGTCGCGAGCCTGCTCGGCAACCTGTTCTACACGCAGTGGATCGAGGACAACCTCGACGTGCTGCCGGGCGACGATCCGGCCATCAAATATCAGTGTCTTGGCGTGGGGGACGAATTTACCGCGCTCGGTCGCATCGAGGTACTCGACAAGGGCAACGCGTTCATCGCGGGCTACTGGATTCGCCTGCTCACGATCCTGCAGTCGAAGGCGCAGCTGGAGCCGAACGATCTGTACGGGCCGGCCGGGGCGCGCACGCTGATCACCAACCACGCAGTGCTGGTGGCGTACGCGCCTGGCAACCAGCAGGATGCAAAGGAACTGTCCGAGACGCTGGGGACGTTCACCGAGAAGGCAACCTCGAAAAGCCGTAATCACGGCCGCAACACGTCGACCGGCACGAACACGTCGGATCAGGGCCGCGCGTTGATGCTCGATCAGGAACTGAAGCGCATGGAGCAGGACCAGGAAATCGTGCTTGGTTTCCAGCGTCCGATCCTGTGCGAGAAGGCGACCTATTACGAGGATGACCTGTTCATCGACCGCATGCGCTCGGTCAGTCCGATGCTCGCTGCGATCAACAAGCGCCTGCCCACCGAAGACGAAATCAAGGCGGCCTGGCGTGCCGGTGAGCTGCGAGCGAACGGCATCCCGACGCACAACCCGGAGACGTATCACGCGGCGCTGTCCGCGAGGGCCGCTGGCGAAATCCGACTTGCACGTCAGGCCGGTGCGAAGCCGCTGACCGCGGCCGAGCTTCTCGTGCTCGACCAACGCGCGCCCGGGCCACTCGCGACCGGCATGGCGCTCGCGGGCTTCGAGGCTGACCTGGCCGAGCTTGGCGTCGCGATGCGCGAGGACGTGCGCGAAATGCTCGCGGGCATCCGCATCGATTTCAACGTGGCAGGCGGGGATGACGCTGTCCAGGACCGGATTGAACCGGCGCTCGCGTCTGTCGCGCCGGCGGACAACGAGGCAAAGGAGGTATCACATGGCTGACCCGAACAGGCCGAAAGGCAAACGGACGTATCTGGACGTCCCGTTCAGGGAGAAGGACGCGGCGCACGATCTGGGCGCCAGGTTCGACCGGCGATCGAAAAAATGGTACGTGCCGCGCGGCACTAACGTGGCGCCCTTTGCGCGGTGGATGCCGACGCAAGAGCCGCAGGCAGGGCAGGCACCCGGAGCAGTGCGCGGGCAGCCGCAGACGCTGTTCGGCAGTGAAGCCGACATCGAGCGGGAAGCCGTGCGGCTGAGCGAGCTAATGGGTCAACCGCTCGATGAGTCCCGCGCCTTCGTGCGGGACTCCCTTCAGGCCGCCGCGGAAAGGGCGGGACTGGAGGCACGGGACCGGTTGCGCGCGCAGGGTGCCTCTGCGTTCGAGATGATTGACGGAGTGCGGGAAGCCGGTGTCCACGCGCGGCACCAGTATTTCGCCGACCGGCAGCATCTGTATGGACGGGGCGCGCGCGTTGGCCAGCAGGCTGCACAGCCGAAGCTCGACGACGCGGCGCTCGGCCGGCGCTTTCGCGAAATGATCCAGTCGATTACGACAGCGGTCACGCTGCGTGGCAACGAGGTCAACCATACGCTTGCACTTGAGCAGCGGCTGGAGTCGATCCATCGTGAAGCGTGGCGCAAGTCCGGCAACGCTGTTGATGGCGAGCGCGCGATTGGCGAGCAGATCCGCAACCGCACTGGTTTTGCGGCGGAGACCCTGCCGCCACGGGCAGCCAAAGCGCTGGCCAAACTTCGCGATGAAGCGGGCTTGAGTCCGATGGAAATCGACGAGCGCACGCCTGCGCGCGACGTGACGGATTCCGACCCGGTGGACGACGCGCTTCCGGTTGACGGGGCAAGCGTCGCGCCGCAAAACCGGCATCGCCATCGCGAGCCAGAGCGCAGCGACGGCATTGCCACCTTCGCGGACATCGCCGAAGCGTTCGAACCGGTGGCGACGATGCCCGCGACCGGTAGTGAGCAGGAGGACAGAACGGACTGGTCGATGGTGGCGAAAGACCTGGCCGACTTTCGGGGGATGACGGGGCGTATCAGGGAGGAGTTCGGGAAAGGCAAGGCCGCGCCTGAAGTTGCCGCCGCACTTGATCAAGAGCTTGCGTTTCTGTCGCCGGCCGCCCGCGAGCCGTTCGTGACCTACGTGCGCGAAGCACTCGACAGGCAGGTCGATGCATCACTGGCGCAATCTCCAGCCTCGCAGGCGCAGCCGGACGTCAAGACGGATGGCGATTTGGTGACCTTTGCCGACGTCGGCGATGCAGCGGCAATCAACGACGCAATGCGCCGCCGTGGCATCACAGGAAATGCCGTGCCCGGCAACGAGGACGTCGCTCGCCCGACTGTCGACGCGGCGGCGGCGAACGAACCCGTTGTTCAGCCCGGCCGCGCTGCGAACGATACGTCGATGGACACACCGGCGGTGTCGGGCATGATCGACACGCAGATCGGGCGCACGCAGACGCCCGCGCAGAATGAAACGGACGCAAGAAATCCGGCGAACGATCCGGAGCGCCCGGCGTTTGACTCCGTGTCGACTCAGGATCTGGAGCGCGTGCGCACGGTGCGCGAGGGCGAGCGAGTGGCCGCCGAGCGGTTGCTTCGCGAACAGGGCAAGCCGATGCCAGGGCTGCACGCGGGCGACGCCGGTGCAGCGGCAGACGCGCACGAGGCTGGCGTTGCGGGTATCGCCGACAGCAGCGACAACCAGATCGGCGTCGATCCTGCCTCACGCAAGCCGGTCGTGACGAAAGACGGCTACGACGTGCCCGCCCATATCGCGGCGCGCTACATGGTGAAGGATGGCCGGTTCTGGAAGCTCGATGGCATGGAGGCCGGGTTGGGTACGTCGGGCGCGCAGCGGGATCCGACAGCGACCACGCAGCCGCACTTCGAGGATGTCGGGGCACGCCTGTACTCCCGGCAGAACGATCGCTCAACGATTGCCGACATGATGGCAGTAGCGAAGGCCAAGAACTGGGATTCGATCGTGGTGCGCGGCAGCGAAACGTTCCGCCGCAACGCGTGGATCGAAGCGTCCCTCGCGGGTGTGGATGTAAAGGGCTTCAGGCCCGCCGAGAGCGACGAGGCATTGCTCGAGGCCGTGAAGCGTGAACGTGCGGCGCTGACGATCAAGGCCGGAACGTCGCCGACGCCGGATGTCGCGCAGAAGACGAACCCGGCGAAGGAGAATCCAGCGGCCGCGCCGTCAAACCCAAAACCGGAAGCGGCGGCCAGCGCAGCGCGTTTCTCGCCTGCTGCGGACATGGCGGCAGCGCCCACGCCTGAAGCACTCAAAACCGTCGCGCAGTTGCGCGAAGTCCTCGAAAAGTCGCTTGAGCGGGCACCCGCACGCATGCGTGCCGAGGTGATTCACCGGTTCGATGCTCGCATGCAGGCGGGCACGGAGATCGAGGCCCGGATTGCGCGCGGCGAACTGGGTCGTGACGCCGGCCCGGCCGAGATTGACAGGCGCGCGGCCGAGCTGCATGCGGCGTGGACGGCACCGAAGGCCGCGCCTGCATCGAGCCCGTCGAACAGCCCGACGCCCGCGCAAGCGCAGAAAGGCGGCCTGGCGCCGAAAATGATGTAAGTCGCGAAACTCCAAATTTTGATGAGGATTACAAAATGAGTATGGCTATCGTGAACTGCTCGGGCAACGTCGGCAAGACTACCGTGACCCGCGAACTGCTCGCGCCAAGGCTGCCATCCATGCTGGTACGCCAGATTGAGTCAATCAATACGGATGACTCGGCCGGCCCGAAGGTCGAGGTGATGATCGCCGCACGCTTTGACGAACTCCATGACGAGCTGATGCGCGGCCGTGATCTGCTGGTCGATATCGGTGCGTCGAACGTCGAGGAGTATCTCAACCGCCTCAATGGTGCCAAAGGGGCACAGGAGGATTACGCGTGCTTCGTTGTGCCCGTCGAACCGGAGAGCAAGCAGATGAAGGACACCATGAAGACGATCAACATGCTCGCGGATCTCGGCGTCGAGTCTGGGCGCATCCGTGTGCTGCTCAACAAGGTCGATCTGGTCAGGAGCGAGGACCGCGAGGTAACGCTGCGCCGGCACTTCGGGCAACTGTTCGAACTGCATGAGAGGGAGCGGACTTTCGAACTGAATCAGGATGCGCTGATCCCAAAGAACGACGTGTTTACGCTTGCTGCGGCCGCCGGTCGTACGATCCACGATATTGCGACAGACGGGGTGGACTACAAGGCGCAACTGATCGACGCTGCGAGTGCCTCTGAGAAGGACCGTCTCGTGAGGCTGGTTGGCCTCAAGCGCAAGGCGCTGTCGATCCAGCCGTTGATGGATCAGGCGTTTACCGCACTGATGGCAGGGGTGGATGCATGAACGAGCCGACGCCGCAGCCGGATCACGCCGGGCGAGCGTCTGAGCGCCTGGGCCAGGTGATCGCCACGATGCCGGCGTCGAACGAGCTCGCCGTGCTCGCGGAGATCCTGATCGAGCAGATGAAGGTCGTGGATGCACAACACCATGTTGTCGCGCTGATGGAGTCCACCGACCAGAAACTGACCGCGACGGTGCAGGCGCTGCGCGAGGAGAACACGCAACTGACGAAGCTGCTCACGCAATCGCGCCAGGCGTTTATCGGCGAGGTGGCCGCGAAGGCGGCTGACCAGGCGCGACGTGCGGCAACAGCAGATGTCGTGGACGAACTGGCGCGGCTGCGGGCTGCCGTTGAATCGCGTGGTCGCGTCGTACCCACGAATCCGGCAGTTGCAGCAACCGGTTCGCTCGTCGCCTGCATCGGGATTGCGTTCTGCGCGGGCGCTGCGCTCATCTGGGTGGTTGCCCGTCTGGCACACACGCTCACCTAGCAGAAAGCCACCGCATCTCCTCGAGGGGAACGTTAGATCATGAACGCAATGAAACGACGGTCGACTGCGGCCGCGCTGTGCAGCGCGGCACTGGCCTGTGCGCTCGCCACGCCGTCATCGCACGCCGATGATAACCAGGATGCATGTGGCGCGGTGCTCTGTCTTGCCGGTTTGATCATGGGTGGCAATGGCGGCAAGACGTGCGCCGAATACGAGGCGGGCTACTTTTCCATCGTCCGTTTTCACCACGGTCACTTCGATGAGGGCGGCACGGCCAACGCGCGAGGCGATTTCCTGAACCAGTGCCAGTCGGCCGGGAGTGACGTGAAGGGGCCAGTCAATTCGCAATACGGGCGAACCCAGTACGGCCCCTGACTCTTGCACGCCGGTGGCGGCAGTTCGCCGCCCGATGTCTCTCTGGTAACGGAAAACATGCGATGAGCGCAGACGATCTCAATGTTGTGGCGGAAGCCAGGCGCCGTGGTCGCAAAAAAGTGCAAAAGGCGCTCGGCAGGCCTGTCAGCACGCGGCTCACCGACGACCAGTGGCAGGTCTTCAATGAAAAGGTCGAACGCTCCGGCATGAGTCCATCCGTTTTTTTGCGCGAATGCATCCTGACGAACCGCACGCAGATCGTCGCGCGTCCACCCGCGACTGTTGAGCGGCAACGGATCATGTACGTGATCAACAAGACCGGCAACAACCTGAACCAGCTGGTCCACGTGGCGAATACGGCGCGCGCGGCTGGCCAGCTATCCGAATCCACGTTTGTCGCCCTGGTCGACGAGCTGGAGTTGATCACGCAACTGCTGAAGGCCCATCTCCATCGTGTTGATTAGAGTGGACGGCCGTCACGACGGCGTGAAGCAGTACCTCGAGGAAGGCCGCAAGATTGGCCGCGACCTGGATCGCGACGACCTTGATGAACGTGTGGTGCTCGCCGGTGATCTCGACCTGACCGACGCAGTGATCCAGTCGATCAGTGCCGCACCCGGTGTCGAACGTTACCTGTCCATCACGCTCTCCTTCAAGGAGGATCACGTCACCCGGGAAACGATGTTTCAGATCGTGCGGGAGTTCGAGGCGTTCGCGCTGCACGCCTACCGCCCGGACGAATACAGCTTCTATGCCGAGGCGCACCTGCCCCGGATCAAGAGCTATGTGGACCAGCGCACCGGCGAACTGGTTGAGCGCAAGCCGCATATCCATATCGTCATTCCGCGCTGGAACCTGCTGGCTGAAAGGCACCTGGAACCGCTCGGCTACGTGCGCTCCAATCTGAGCTTCATTGACGCGTTCCAGGAGCATGTCAACGCGCAGTATGGCCTTGCGAGTCCGAAAGACAACCGGCGCACGCTGCTGACCGACGCATCGGAAATGATCAGCCGCTACCGTGGCGACCTGTTCCGTGCGAACAGTCGCGAACTTAAGGAACAGATTCTCGACGCGGTGCTGGATCGCCAGATCGAGACCCATGCGGATTTCATGGCGCTCCTGCACGAGCACGGTGCCGTGCGCATGCGCAATACCGGTCTCGACAGCGCCTACCTGAATGTGAAGCCGGCTGGCGCGGACAAGGGCGTGAACCTCAAGGAATACGTATTCACGCCTGAATTCATCGCACTGCCGACCGCTGAGAAGCTGCAGGCGCTGTCGGCAGATGCGGCCGACCGCTATGAGGCTGGCGTTGCGCCCAGACGCACACCAGCGCATATAGCGGCCGTGCTCGATGAGTGGTACACCACCCGCGCGCGCGAAGTGAAGTATCTCAACAGCGGTAGCCGTCAGTATCAGCGTTACCAGGAATCCTCGCCCCACGACCGCGAACTGATGCTTGCGGATCTCGAACGCGGCTTTTACGCACAACATCTGAAGGTACATCATGAACGAGCAGACGACTCCCTACCCGGCTTCGCAGGACACCTTCAACGAAGCGGACGCGCATTTGAATTCGGCGCCCAGCCGCCCGACGTCGTCGACGGGCCAGGCGCGCGCGAATCAGAACTCGACACGTCCGAACCCTTCGATGATGGATACGGCGGGCTCGATGCCGAGTTTGACCTTATCCCAGGTTGGGCGTACCCGGCGCCCGAACCCTTCAACGCTGTGCGAAACGTGCCCGGCCGCCCTGTGGACGGCATCAGACATCGATCTGCAGTGCTATTGCCGCATCATGCGTTTCACCAGCTGGAGCCAGACGGCGCCGTATCCGCGCACGGCCTGCGACGGGCTACAGATCGCGATGGAGAGCCTGCAGCGCAACGAGTAGGGCACGCAGCTCCCCCAGTCGGGCTGGACGCGTACCACCGTGCGCTTGAGAGGCACTATGCGTTCGGCGATCCGTTCGACACCCTGGCAGTGATGCGGAAGCATCCGGCATGGACACCATCCGGCATGTCGCCGCCACGCTGGTTTTCGGGCGACCGGCGAGACGCGTTTCCAGACCGGTTCGACTCGATCGACGCGTCGTTCGAGTTCGAGGCAGGCCGGTCATTCCTGCGGACGCCGCACGCATTGGCGGTTGATGCTCCACCGTACCGGTCGCGCCGCTCTCACACCGACGACGCCACGTATGCCACACCGAGACACACGGGGCGCGTCTCGGACAGCGCGGTCTCGCAACTCGCGCGCGAGCTTCGGCAGCGTGATGAGTCAGGTAGTCAGCACGCTGAGTTTCGTGAGATTCGCCAGGGTCTTGATGCCCGTCGCCTGCTTGCCGAACTGTCGCACACGCACGGCGTGCGGCCCGCGAAATATGCGGTCACGATGGGCCGCGACGGCGCCGATCGCATCCGCGCGGGCTCGCGCAATCTCAACGTGTCGGACTTCCTTACGAAAGAACTCAATCTGTCGTGGCGTGAAGCCGCACCATTGCTACGCGCAGTGTATGAGCGACAGCAGGCCGGTGAGCCGGTTCCGGCTCCGCGCGAGCTGCCACGCGCGGCGCTCTGGCGTGAATACTCGGTCGCGCGCGAAGCGCATGTCGTGGCCCGTAGCGAGGCGTGGCTCACGCAGCGCGCAAATGAACAGTGGCGCCGCGCTGAGATCCGCGCAGCGTTCGACACCAGGCGCGCGGAAATCCGGCAGGATGTGCGACTCACACCGGCTGGCCGACGAGCGGCGACGTCACTCGCACGCGCCGGGCAGCTGGGCCGCGACGACGCGCTGCGGGAGTCGATCGCACGCGAGCGGGCCGCACTCAAGGAAAAATTCGGAGCCGCAGGCGGCCCGAGCTTTTCCGGCTGGCTGCGCACGCGGGCGGAAGAGGGCGATGAGCGCGCGCTCGAGGAGTTGCGACGCACTGCGGGCCCGGAGCGTGTATCGGGCGCGGTCAAGGTCGATGCCGAGACCGGCGGCGAGGCGTTCAACGTGATCCGGCCGAACACGCCACGGCAGCACGCGCAGGACGAATACAATGCGATCATTTTCCGCTCGCCGGGCCTATCCTGGTCGGTCAACGAACGTGGCGACGTTACCTACCGGCATGACGGCCGCGACATTGTTCGTGATCGTGGCACAAGCGTTCAGGTGCTGCAGGCGGAGCGGTCCGCCATCGAAACCGGGCTGCGGCTCGCGCAGGGCAAGTTCGGCCGCACGCTCGAACTGACTGGCGACGACGCGCACCAGATGGCGGCCGCGAGGGTGGCCGTGGACGCCGGGCTGCGCGTGCAGTTCAGCGACGAGCGACTGAACCGGGCGATGGATCAGTATCGCCACGCTCGCGTCGACCAGCAGGTGCAGGACGCGCTCGGCACGTCTGGCGCCTGTCCGCCCGCCGATCCACTGCCACAGGCGCAATCCGATCGACCGGCACAGGATTGGCCGAAGCCCTCCGAGGACGGTAAGCCAACCCTCTGATGCTCGATCGGACCGGCAACTCCGCGTCGAGCGCCTCGTGTCCGCTCGTCACCGTGCGGCCGTGCGCCGAAGCCAGTTGCGAGGCTCGCCACACAGATCCGGGTGTATCGTCTCGACGTTCAGTAGCGGCAGCGCCATGGTGCCCCCAAAGAATGCCTGTATATATATATAGTAATCGTGTCGGGTCTGCTCGCAAAAGTCACGCGGTCAGTCGGTGCGTGACTGCTTTGTATTCAAATCATGCTGAACTGCGATCTTGCGCCAGGACGCACTTTCTGTAACTCCAGAAAGTCCTTGCGTGCTCCTATTTTTCGACACTACAATAAGTTGCATGCGAATCACATTTGACCTTGCGAAGGACGCGTCGAACCAGGAAAAGCACGGCGTATCACTCGCCGAGGCTGCGCGGCTCGACTGGGATGGGATGCTGGTGGTCCAGGACATTCGGCACGAGTACGGAGAGGATCGGTACAGGGGCATCGCCCTGTTAGGGGGCAGGCTGTATAGCGTGGTTTTCACGCCCCGCGACGAAACCATGCGCATCATCAGCCTGCGCAAGGCGAGTAACACGGAGATTGACGCTTATGAGCAAAGCTAAGCTGACACGCAACACCGCCGCAGAGGAAGCGGCAATCCAGCGCGGAATCGAGTCCGATCCGGACAACCCGGAATGGACGGCTGCGGATTTCGCCAGCGCGCGTCCATTCGCTGAAGTCATGCAAAAGCGCATGGGCCGCCCGCCGAAGGAGAATCCGAAAGAGCAGGTCACGATGCGCTATGACGCAGAGGTTCTGGAGGCGTTTCGTGCGACCGGCGCAGGCTGGCAGACGCGCATGAATGACGCGCTAAAAACCTACCTGAAAGAGCACCCGCTCAAGGCAGCATAAGAAAGCTGTGGAGTGGCTTGTGGTTGAAACGGAGTTCGTCGCGCTCCCTCATATCCATCGTCCAGGTCGGCGTGCTGTTCGTCCCATTTCATGGTGGGAAGATTGTCGTACAACGCATCCATGTGCGCTACGCCTCATATCGAAAGGTATCCTGAATATCTCGCGAGCGGCGTCCTGGCAATGGGGTCGTGGCCAGGCAGTAGACGGCACGCTTGAATGCCGATCAGGCAGGCGGGGCGCTCGACCGGAACAGATCGGGATGGATTGGCCTCGACGTCCAGTAGTGACAGCGCCATGGTGCCTCCATAAAATACTGTATAAATATACAGCTCTCGTAGCTGCTCTATCCTGGAAAGTCACGTCGGAGGCGCCGGTCGGCTGTGCCGGGCTGCGGAGAGCGGATTTGCCGTAAGTCAGCGGTCGCCCGCGATCGGTGCCGCGCAGACTGCACAACAGGCAAGCTCAATCTGTGGCAAAATGCCCGTATTGATTGGGCATTTTGCTTGGAGGGTCCATGGCTACCGTTGAATATCGTCCCACTGGACGGGGCAACCCGCGACATACCGAGTTTTCGCTGCTGGGAAACCTGCTCCAGGCGCACATCCGGTCCGGGAATGACCTTGCTGCGCTCGCGACCGAGCGCGTCGGCGTAGAGGTGCTCGACCGCCTGGGCGAGCACGGCCTCAAGGCTGAAGAGCTGCTCTTCATCATTCCGCGTCGAACGCTCTCACATCGTCGCCAGAATGGTGAGCGGCTCTCGAGTGACGAGTCGGACAAGGCCATCCGCCTTGCAAGGATCGTTGCACAGGCGGAGACGGTCTTTGGAAATCCGGAAAAAGCCATGAACTGGCTTCGCGGCAGCAAAGATCGATTCGCCGGGAAAACGCCGCTTGAGATGGCCGCAACTGAACACGGTGCACGGCTTGTCGAGGATGCACTGGTTCAGATCGACGAGGGATACTTCGCCTGATGGAATTCTGGAGGATCAGTAATTACGCGGACCTTCGCGGCATAGGCGGGTTGAGGGCGTCTGGCCGGTGGCATTACCAGGGGCAACCCGTCGTCTATCTGGCGGAAAATCCCGCGCTTGCGCTGCTTGAGACCATGGTGCACCACGAATTCGGGTCTCCGCAGGCGTTGCCTGATAACTATCAACTGCTTCGCGTGGAAATTGCGGAGGGCGCCGCGATCGCGGAACTCACGGCAAACGGTATCCCGGATGACTGGCGTGAGAACGCGGACTGGACGCAGGCCGCCGGTAGCGAATGGCTGGCAGCCGGGCAGGAACTGCTCCTTAAGATGCCAAGCGCCATCCTCCCTCATTCGTACAACTATCTGTTTAATCCCGCCCAGCCCGGAGCAGGCTCGGCGATTGTCGCGGAAGTGCTGAAAGTGCCATACGATCAGAGAATTCGGGCTATCCTGGGTGATACGTAAGCGTGGCCGACTTACTGGAGCCCATTCGCGTAGCGGGCAAGATGATGTTCATCACCGGGGCAGGCGGTTGGATCACCCGATTTTCACTGCAGACTCATCTCCTTTGGCCTCGTCTCCAGAATTCGACGTTGCACGCAGCTTGTCCAGCACTTCCCGATAGCTGTCATGCAGTTCTGGCCAGTCTACGCCAGGCTCCAGTGCCGCTGAATCAAGTCGACCAGAGACCACTGCCAGGCGCACTGCGGGATGGTGGTGTCCGACTTTCGCCAACCATCCCGCGCACGCGAATTCCTCTCCTTCCCTGGATTGATGGCACGCAAACATGCTGGCTCCAAAATCGGGCCCCATGCCGCGGTCATCAGGGCACGTATCGGCCAGCTTCTCTGCCAGAGCGAGATCGAAGTTTGGAATATCTCCTGCACCCGCAGCGCGACGCCAGGGACATGATGCGCAAGGCTTTCCTGATGTTTTCATGATTCAATCGTTGCCCTTAACTTGGTCGGACTCCGGAATTCCAACTTCTTGCGTCCAGAAATGGGGCGCAGCCTTTCACCCTGTAACAGTATTTGCGCCCCTCATCTGCCAGGAATGAAATCGCGTAAACGTCCGAACCGATGGGGCAACGAGGGTGATTCCTGACGCTGGATTCTAGCTGGTTCCGGTCCAGCTCTCAGGCGCCAACGCCCTCTGTTTTGATTTTCGCCAGTCTGGTGCCGGCAAACGGGTCGTTGCGCCAGTCGGCACCGGCGCGTTTGCCAGGTTCCTGGGTCGATGCCGAATCAATTGCAAAATGCTCAAGAGACTGTCCGGCGCTGGTCGCCTGGACCACCCATTGTGGCGGAGCGCCTTTGCCGTCCCATGAATTGCCAGAGGCGTCGCGGAAACGCACTGCCCGCAACCGCTCCTGATCTGCCGCAATTGACGTGGCGATGTCTTCCGGTTTGATTCCAAATTCAGCCATCCGCCGCCGTAGATAGGCAACGATGCTTTCGCGCTTTCTTTCATCCATTCGGTGTACTCTCCGCGCAACAATCTGTTGTTGAGCAGGTAATTGCAAATCGCGTGCCGCCAGGATACCACGCGACCCAACGCTGCCCATGCTGCAGGCGCGAAGAGGGTGGAGCACTTTTAATCGTTTTGCTGGGAACGGCACACGGCAGGTGTCGCGACTGGCGACAGGTGTGAACCCAGTATAAATCAATCCGCAAGCGACGCCAGGTTTGCTTGCGCACCTTACGTCATCTTTTGTAGCGTGAACGATTCATCCTGTGGAAAGAAGAGGAGCTTCGCTCACAGGATCGATGATTCGTGCGTACATGTCTGGACAATTGAGAATTGAGTGTTTTGCTGCAAGGTAGCATTCGAACGGAAAAGGAGCGTTGTAGTACCCGCAGGCAACACCGGACGCAGCTCAATTTTAATCTCCAGTGACAATTTAAATCGCTGCGCACCGTGCGATAAATTTGCACGAGCGTACTGATGAAGTCATAATCACGACCGCGACGATGGCGTCAATTCTGACGGGCAGACCGAACTTCGAAGTGCCTGGGAAATAAGCCAGGGAAGTTCCAGGATCGCATGGACGGTAAACCCCACAGGGAGGAATAGACATGGTTACCTTGGACGCAATCAACTCGAAAATTGCAAAACTCCAGAAGCAGGCAGTAGCGATTGCCGAAAAGCAGTCGTCGGTGGGCCTGACCAAAATCCGTGAACTGATGCACAAGCACGGACTGACTGTTGCCGATATTGAAGGCTTTGTCGCTAAACGGCGCGGTCGCAAGCCGGCTACGGGTGCGAAGGCAGCAGCAAAATCCCCGCGGGCGGCCGTGCATCACGTTGCGCCGAAATACGTGGATCCGAAAACGGGCGCGACCTGGTCGGGCCGAGGACTTGCACCGCTCTGGATTCGCGATGTCAAGGATCGTTCGAAATTCCTGATCGAAGCCGGTGCAACGGCAAAGGTCGCCGGCGTCAAGGCTGCTCCCGCGAAGAAGGCTGCTCCTGCGAAGAAAGTTGCCGCGAAACGTGTCGTGGCTAAAAAGGCAGCGAAGACGACGGTCGCGACGAAAAAGGCTGGCCGGGCAGCGGCTGTTCCCGCAAAGGGTGTGCGTGGACGCAAGGCTGCAGCACCCGCGAAAAAGGCTTCGGCGCCGCGCAAGGTTGCAGCCAAAAAGGCACCGGCCGCAGTTGAGACTACAGCGACGCCTGAAGTCGCCGCGGCGTAACGGGGAACGGGCGATCCAGTCGTAGCTGGCGGAGCAAGATGCCGAACGCAGTGCTTTGGCGTCCCGCTACGACTGATCACTCAGGACCCCTTGTGCATCGCCTCCGTCTGGGCGACGCCACGTATGTACATGAGGAAGCACGGACACAGAACCGTACGCCTTCAACCCGATGGCACACCGTTTCGAGCTTGTTTCTCTAGCGTTGCCGGCTGATTGTCCACCGGAGTCGATTCCTTCGGTGGTCAGTCGGCTGATCTCGCTCGCGTGGCCGGGTATGAGCCGTGCACAGCTCGTGGACCGTGCTCGTCGGCTCGACATGCATGCTTCGCTGCGGGCGCAGCCCGGTATCGGACCGGATGGGCTGACGCAGTTCAGGCTCACGCTCAGCTTTGCGGACGCGCATTTCGTTCTGGTTGCCCACGTACGTCGTCTCGCTCGCCGACGCGCAGGCGCAAGACGCCAGAAACCGTCACTGCCTCCAGCGCGCGATATCAGGCAACCAAGCCTTTTCTGAGTTTTTTCGAGGCCGCGCAACAACGCCGTTCGCCAGGCAGGTGTCACCGCGGGATCACCATCTGCTAGAGAATCATGAGATTGCGAATCTTTCCGATTGTCGGGGAGCGTTCGACGATCAGGCCGGTGATGAACTCCGGCAACAGCGCGCGCGGCACGTTCGCGGGAATATCGGTCACGAGCTGCGAGGGCACCAGAACGATGAATTCTTCCGGCGCGGACGCCAGGCTGTGTTCGTAAGCGACGCGGATTTCCATGTGGTTTTTTTTCTTTGGGGACGTGGTTGTCAGCCGCACAATTTATCGCGCGCAGGACTAAGCAGGGATGTGGACGCAGTGTAGCGCGGGATGCACCTGTCTTCGTTGCATTGAGCGTTACTGGATTGTCTGTTGTGAGCGCTTGCGCGCTTTCCCAGACAATTGCAGGCTGTACCGCTGGCGATCCACTTTACTTCGCGACACACGCGCAGGGTTTGGTCTCCATCTATGGGGGCTGGTTACCATCGGGCTGGCGAATACCAACCGTATGACGTTTGCACGCGACCTTCTCTCGCCCGTGCGTATTCACTTGTCCGGCGAGCTTTCATGCATGTCGCCCTGACGGATCCGTGAATCCGGCACGCGATCCGACGTGAAGTTGCCGTGCAACCTGGAGTTGACTGTCGTTGGTGTGCGTGTCTCTCGCAGCCAGAGCAACAAGTTTTCCAAGGTGATCACTCGCCCGGACAACGATCTCCATCCGGGTCGCGCAGAGCTGGCGGTCGTACTCGTTAATCACGTTCGTGAGTCCCGCGACCAACGATTCAGACACATGCCACCTCCGGTGTGATCGGCCTCGCTAAGTACCTCTCCGAGGCCACGCTCAACACTTTCGATCTCCGCGATATCGAGCTGCCCGTGTCCCGCCCGGCTGATGAAGCTCGTGATGATAGCCACCTGCGAGACAAGATTGACGAGGGAGCGGTCCGCCTCACCATTGCGCAGACGCTCAAGCGCGATCCGTGCACGCAGTGCGAGATCCGAGGCTTCGTGGCGGGGCATCGGGAGATAGAGCGACTTTGCGTGCGTTCCGGCAACTGGCCGACGCGTGGATCGAGAGTTCTTCTTGTTGGGCATGTCCGGTAGGCGGTTGATCTGGATTTGACACGTCATATTGAGATCGTCACCCCGGGATCAAGAGCGCCCACCCGATTTAATTTGCATGACCGGGTCAGCGAGTTCGGTGGCGGGTCCAGACGAAAGCGGCCGCCCAGTGTGATGGTTCCGGCGGTCCTCTATCACTCCGATGAGTTCGCCCGACGCTGCGCAGCGGACGAACTCATCGGAACGGTGCGTCCGCGCAAGACTGTGTGCCGCGCGGCGAAGCTTCCTGGTCAGGTGGGACTCCCGGGCAAACAGCACCGGGAATCATGAGTACCAGATGCAACTAACCGTCAATCGCCACTTCGAACCACGAACGCCTGTCGGCGGCAAAAATCGACGTTCAGCATGGGACTGACCTGTCAGACCGTACGTCGAGGCCAGGTAAAGTCACGGCGCAAGTGAAAAAGCGCCCGGTTCGGAAGTAGAGATCAGCAGCGCCTGTTCGGGCGGGATGCCGGTAGCTCCAGGCAGATTCCACCAGCAGCTTACGTGCGTAGCTGTTGCCGGTCTTCGTAATGCTGCCTTGCCGTCGTTTCCCACTTGATGAATGTTCTGAAGGCGTCACGCCAATCCACGCCATCAACTGCCGCGGATGTTCGAAGCGCGCGAGGTCGCCCAGCTCCGAAACCAGTCCGATCGCCGACGTAAAGTTGATTCCGCGCATGGCCTGCAGGGCAAGTACGACTGGATAAAACCGCCAGTTAGTTACCGCTTCGCGCAATGCCAGTTCCAGCCGCTCGCATTGCGCGAGCCGGTCTTCAATCGTGCGCCGATGTTCGTTGAACGCCAGTTGCTGCCAGGCGCTGTCGCATGAGAACGTACTTAACCAGCGTCGGTGTGTCGGTCCCCAGTTGGGACGGCCGAGATAATGGACGCCGTGGGCAAGCAGAAACGATTTGAGCCTGCAGCGTGCTGCCTTCAGGTCTTCTCGAGCCGCCGACCAGGCGCGGGTCAGGTCGCGGAACGCTTCGTCTTCAACTGTTGGTACATGTACCGCCGACAAGTCGCCGGCGCGCAAGGAGCGCACCAACTTGATCGCGTCACGGTGGTCCGTCTTGACACGATCACCCGGCCTGCGTGGGGTGAGCGATGGTGCGCAGACCATGCAGTCGAAGCCTTTATCGACCAGCCTTCGATACAGGCCGTATCCGCATGGGCCCGCTTCATAGACAAAGCAGATGTGCCGTGCCTTCTGCTGCAGTCGCTTGCAGAGCCGGTCGACATCAATCTGCATGGCGCCCACCTTGCCGAACAGTTCGACGGTGCCCATGCCGATCGCATAGGCAACCGTGATCGAGTCCTTGTGGACATCAAGCCCCACATACAACGTGCTATCGTCTTCCATGCTGGCCTCCGCGGCGGAATACACCGTTGAGTGGCGGTTCCGTCGCCACTCAATGCGGCTCTGGCAGCCATGCTAACCCGCGCAAACTTCCCCACGGCGGCCAGCCTCGCCGAATGGGAGTCATACTGACTTGCTGAGGCTGCGCGTAAAGCATCTGGCTTTCCATGAATCTGCATACCGCGGTAGGCGGCACCGGCTTTGCTCCTCTCCATCGTGATTCACGACGCCCGAGCGTCCGCCATTGTGGATGGAGTCGCGAGGCACCTCTATCTGCAAAAAAATCCACCGACACCAGCCTGACGCAATGCCCGGCGACCGTCGTCCCAGTTCGGATCAGCGACATACGAAAGTCACTATCATGACCCAGTGATTTCCATATGCGGGAGACGCTTCGTGGCAACGTACAGGGAACTGAGAGCGCAGATCGCCGAGCTGGAGAATCAGGCAGCAGCAGTCCGTCAGGAGGAGTTCGACGCCGTCCTTGCCGATATCCGTACAAAGGTGGCCTATTTCGGATATACACCACAGGACATCTTTGGACGTCGCCGCGGCAGGCCGAGAGGTTCAGGCGGCGCGCTGCCAGCGAAATACCGTGATCCGGCAAGCGGCGCCACCTGGTCTGGCAGAGGGCGCGCGCCGAACTGGATCAAGGACGTCAGGAACCGCGACCGGTTCCTGATTCACAACTAGATGGCGGATTCAAACCGGAGCCGGTTGCTGCGAGCGCTGTTCACCTGCGCCCGCGGCGAACCTGGTCAAAAGTAATGAACTGGGCCGACGACCACACCTTGCTGTCGTCACGCTGCCGCCCGAAGAAGTACACCGGACGAAAACCAAACGACGCATTCTGCGCGGCAACCTCTACACTACCTGCCAGATCAACCGGCAGCGGCCTGTCGGTCAGTCGCTCAACCGCGACGAACAGTTCCGTGCCGCCGAGCGCATGTGTTGCGCTGCCCCGCGCAAGCAGATCCACGCCGCGAATCTCGAAGCGAAACGTGGGCGCATGCGCGAATGGATTACCTGCGAGCGGATCGCCGACCTTCACGAAGCCGTCGATGGTGCCTTCGATCACGATGGTCGCCGCGGCCAGATTGCTCACGTCGATCTCGATGCTGTCCGCGTCGCCGTACGTGTCGCTACTGAATTCGATGTCCGTTGCGCCTGTGCGCCACGCGGATTCCTCGACGTGTTCGAAGCCGTGAGAACCGAAGTTGTGAATCGTGCCGTTGAGAATGCGGATGCGGCCACGCCACGCCGCCCAGCGATACCGGTCCCGAATGCGCGCACCACCCCAGCGCACGCGGATCAGACGCTCAGCATAGCCGAGTTCCTCATGCAGGTTCCGCTCCCATATCAGGCCATTGTGATCGTAGGCGGCGACGTATTCCCAGCCGGCGCGTCCGAGCAGGCGGTAGTCGAGCGTAGCCGGGCCGCGCTGCCTGAAGGCGTCGCCTTGCCAGTGATCGCCACTGCGCACGAGCAGCGCGCTATGCTCGCCTGTTGTCGCCCACGTGCGGCGTGCGCGTAAGGCCTGGCCGACCGTGCGCCGGTCGAGCGTATTGGCGAGCACGCCCGTGAGTCCGCCATGTACGCCGAAGACCTGCACGCCCGGCGCGCCGCCGCCGGGACGTCCGCGATGTTCGTCGCCGCTCGCAGCCACGCCGAGCTGGTAGCCCCGTGCGATGACGTCCTGGTAGAGCCAGCCGAAGTGGCCCCACGTCGAAGCGATTTCGACGAGCCGCTCAAGCTTCGGATGGTGCCAGTCCGGAATGTAGCGCCGCCCGCCAACGTGCGGCATGACGAGGTGGTGTTCGGCGTCGTCGGCGTAGGCATCCCACAGTTCCTCGACGGGCCAGCGACCGAGTTCGACCGCGTTGCCTTTCATGTCCTCGTTCCACACAAGGGTGCGGTTGTGCTCACCGCGCGCGTTGTACGGAAAACCGGGACGTTCGTCGCCGAGAAATACGACGTTGTGGTCGCCACCCGCCGTCGAACTGCCACACCACTCCTGCACGGGATAGACGACGAAGCGGCCGGGTTCGTTAAACTGATCGACGGCCTCGACGCCCAGTTGCCAGTTCGCATCCGTGATCTGGAAGTCGTTCGCTGTATAACCGAGGATGTCGATTCCACCAATATCGCGCGCGTACTGCGCGTTGTATGCGGGACTGTTGGTGCCGACCGTGTCGTGCGCATGGACGTGAAGGTCGGCGTAGAGTGCACGCGGGGCGGGCAGTGTGGCGTCGACCGTGAGCCAGGCAACGGCTGCGCGGATTTCCGGCCGCGCGGGCACGTCTGCGACGATGTACAGCGTGCCCCGGTCCGTTGGCAGGTCGTCGAGCGCGAGCGTCGCGAATCCCTGCGTGGGGAATGCATGCTCGCGCTGATAGACCGTTGTGCCTTCTGCGTTGCGGGCGATCACGTTGGCGGTCAAACTGGCGATCGAATTGGCGACTACCGGCCGTGCATTCGCGTTAGCGCCCAGCTCCCGGCATGCATTGCCCCAACGATCCTGCAACGCAAGGCGAAACGGCGCAGCCTCGCCAGGACGCACGAAGCGCGGCCCGTTGAGCAGCACGTCCGTTGGATCGCCCGGATGGATGTCGATGGCAATGTCGCCAGGCACTGCAACGAAGCGCGACGTGCCCAGCGGATCGACGTAGAGCCGGAAGCGGAAATCGTCTTCAGAAAACGTCTGAATGCGCGTGCCGGGACCCCGTCGGCGATCACCAAGACGGATCACGATGCGGTCGCCTGCGTTCAGATATCCGTCGACGACATCGACGATCACGGCTTTCTGGTACGGCCGCTCGTGGCCTTTCTGGTCGAAGCGCACATTGAGCGCCTGCACCGTGGCGGGACTCTGGCCCGGCACGAGCGGCGCCGCATGATACTCGGCGCTGATGTAATTCGTCGCGGTGGGGTCGCTTGTCTGGAAGAGCGCCCAGTCCGAGTAAAACTTGAACGTGGCCTTCAGCCACCCTCCATCGGCGATGCCCGACGAGCCGACTTCGTAGTCGAGCACGACCTCGGCCCAGCTGCCCGCTTCGAGTCGGGAAACGCTGCAACGCACGCTGCCCGCGAAGGGGCGCTGTTTCAGTTGCTCATAGAGGCCGGCGGGGGCGACATGATCGCCAAGGCGCTCGCGCAGGGCACGCGCGCGGGCGTGCAGACCGGTTTCGTTCGATTCGCTCATCTGGGATGGGTGTCGACAAGACGGGTAAGGGATCGCGCGCACGTGACCATGCGAGTGCGCGCAAGTATCAATGCGCAAATGGCCATGCCGCGGACGCGTCCCACACGGGCACGCCCATGAACGCATACCACGGTGCGATCACGCATAGCCCGTACAGGATCGCAATCAGCACCGAGATCACGCCGACGCGGGCGTAATCGGCGGTGGTGAACGCGCCGCTGCTGTATGCAATGACGCCCGCCGTGATCTGCGTGGGCAGCAGGTAGGCGAAGCTGTCGGTGTCGCTGACCAGCATCGTGAACGCGACCGGATGCAGACCAAGGCGCGGGGCGAGCGCAAGCGCGATCGGCGCGATCATGGTGACAGCAGCGACGTTTGACAGCATGCCGATACGGATGATGTGCGTACCGGCCATGACGATGCCAATGGCGAGCCACCAGCCATGACCGTGCGCGACGATATAGATGTGATCGGCGGCCCATTGGGCGAGCCCCGACGAACTGATCGCAGAGGACAGCGATAGCGCACCGGCGAGCAGAAACAGTGTGCCCCAGATCGTGCGCTGCTCGACTTCGGCCCAGCCGAAGCGCAGCACGCCTGGCGCGAACAGAATGGCAAGCGCGATCAGCGCGACGATTTCCGACGACAGGTGATGCAGCGGCTCCGTTGCCCACAGGACCGCCACGCCCGCGAACAGGACCAGCACCAGCCAGTCATTGCGCGAGGCAGGCGGGAGTGCGCGACGCATTGTCGCGATGGCGGCGCGTCCGCCAGGAATCTGCACGGCGCGCGAGCGGAAATAGTACTGGACCCAGCACTGCGTGATCGCGAACATGCCCAGATACGGCCACTGGAGCTTGAACCACGTGAAGTATGAAATGTGGATGCCGAGCTGCTTTTCGAGCAGGCCTGACACGACCATGTTCGGCAGATGCGCCGTGAGAATGCACATGCCGCTGATCATCGCTCCGTAGACGAGCGACTGGATCACGATGGCCTTTTTCGCGGCGCGCTCACGCGGCGAATCGCCGAACAGCTGGACGATGCCGTTGGTGACGGGCAGCAGCGCGGCCGAGCGCGCATTCGCGGCCGGCACCACCATCGACATCACGAAGTTGACGGCGAACATTGCCCAGATCACGCCGTTGGCGGTGCGCACCTTCAGGCGCTCGAGCAGCGCCAGCGCAATGCGGCGGTCGAGGCCGCTTGCCTGCATGATCGCCGAAAAGAGGAATGCCGCGAGGCAGAGGAACACGACGGGCGCCGCAAAACCGCTTGCGGCCTTCGGAAAACCCGGACTCGCATGTGAAAGCACAAGCAGCATCGGTATCAAAACGCCGCTCACGCCGACGGGAATGGCCTCGGTCACCCAGACGATCGCGACCCACGCGACCACGGCAAGCGTGGCCTGGCCGTTCGCGTCGAGCCCGGCGGCTGTCGGCATGAGCCACGCGAGCGCGATGAAGGCGAACCACGCGGCCACGAAGCCGAGGCGGGCACGCAGGAGCGCGGAGCCGCTGCGCGGGCCAGCGTGGCCATGTGCATCCGCAGGTTCGTTTTCGCGCGGATGGAGGGCCGCTTCATCATGTGGTGGGCGCTCGAGCGGCGGCGCGTCGAGGATCTTGTCTGTCACTGTCATGCTTTCCTGCGTTCGTTATTCGAGCCGATGCTGCTATCGTTGGCGGGTCAGGATGGCATAATACGTATTAATACAAGCTGGGCCATCCAATTGCTTTTCATATCGATATCGCGAATCTCGCTCAAGGCGAGGCGCGAGTGCAGCGAGGGACCTTAATCATGTTGGTGCGGGAAGACGTGACGTCGCTCTATGAGCAGATTGCGACGACGCTTGAGCAGGAAATCGGGCAGGGCATCTATGAGCCGTCGGGCAAGTTGCCGTCGGAAGCCGAACTGGGCGATCGCTTTGACGTGAGTCGGGTGACTGTCCGGCTGGCGCTCGGCCGTCTGGTGGAGACGCACATCGTGGAGCGCAAGCAGGGCAAGGGCACGTTCGTGAAGCCCCGGCGTCTGCAGCACCGGCTCGACGTGTTGCGCGGCTTTTACGACTCGCTGGCGGCGCAGGGCGCGCGGGCCAGCATGGAACTGCTGCGCATGCAAGCGTGTGCGGTACCGCCCGGCCTGCGCGAGACCTTCGCCGCCGATGTCACGGATTGTGTGTATCTTGAACGCCTGCACCGCGTCGATGGCGCGCCTGTCGCGCTCGCGCAGACCTGCCTGCTGCCCGAAGCAAGTGTCATTTCGCGCGAGGAGGCGCAAGCTCTCCCGTCGTACGAAATGCTCGAACGGCTGCCGGGCTGGCATATCGTCGATGCCGACATGACCATCACGGCGGTTGCCGCGGCGAGCGATATCGCCGCGTATCTGGAAGTGTCCCCTCGTGCGCCGCTGCTCGTGCTGCGCCGGACCTCGCGACTTGCTGACGGGCGCGCGTGCGAGGCGACGGTGTTCCATATTCGCCCTGAGCGTTTCGATCTGGCGGTACGCAGCGGGCTTGAGGCGCGGGTGGTCGGATAACGACGCCAGGCGCGGGTCACCCTGCGGGGGACCTTCGTGCCTGGATCTTTGCCGATGTTATGGATTCCAAAAGATTCCGGAAACTGGCGTTGTGCGAACGCTCGCTACCAGGGAGGGGACGAGACTGGCGCAGTCGCGAACGCGCGGAATCTGGCCTGCGGCGTAAGCGTCGTTGCCGTCGATCAGGATAGCCGTGTAATTTCCCGCGCACCATGACTGTGCGCGGCTGAATCGGACAATGCTGACTGCTCCAGGGACCTCCGTTGTAAAAAAAATTCTCGCGGCGAAAACGCATAATTTGTATGAAGAAATAAATGATGCCGCCGATAACCGAGTCAGGTACTGCGCTGTTCGCGTGCCCGGGCGTCAGGGCCAGACATCCATCGCACCATGAAACCTGACTTGCACGTGCTCGTTTAATCGATACAGGGTTGCCGGCCTTTTCGGGATTGATACCGCGTCGAACTGGGCACGAACCCGCTTGTCCGTCTCGGTATCGGCATCTGGATGATGCGTAGCGTCACCCGGCAACTGGGTACCGAGCCTTCGACCGCCGCCGCCGTGGCCAGAAGCGTGGCCACACCCTGCTCGAACGCCAGCTGGTTGCCCTGGAGACACTTGGCGGGGCCATACGGCCTCGCGTTACGCGGGACGGCGATTCGCTCCTTCGTACCCTCGCTCGGCTGCACTGAAACGTTGATACCGTGGCGCGTGAGTGGGCGGTGTGATGCCTGAGCCGTCGCGATCAGCTCCGGCCTGCATCTGCCCAAAGCTGCCTGCGGGCACTGCATGCATTCGACGTGTGAGGCGCGTGCGCTGTCACAACAGCTGCGTCACCAGACTGACCGACCGCCAAAGAACATTTCTGCGCCGCGGGGATTCCCGAAGTCCAGAGTCACACTGCGTCCTGGGATCCGGCATTTCAACAGTTTCGCGTCGGCGAGCGGGCGAATGACTCGTCGCTAACCTACGCGGACGTTTCGACGGGCGCGCGACAGGCCAAAGCCCGGCACGTGCGCGTGCGTTTAGCGGAACGGGGAAGAAGAACTCACTGCATGTTGTGAAACCGGTGTGGACCGACCATACTTCCCTGTAGCGGAATGCTGGAGTCGTATATTTTTAAGGCCTGTCCCGTAGGCCAGGACGCCCAAAGTCGACGCTGTTATCCGACGCGCCGTTGCGCGACTTGCGCTGCCCGTCGTGTCCTGCTCCGCGGGTGGAACTGCGGTCGCAGGCGGGCAGCCTGGCGCGCTTCGCTCTAATGGGAACACGCGGTTGAGCCGGCCCGAACCGCAATGCTGAGCCAGTATTGGACGATTATCTCCAGCATCGTTGCGCGACGCACCACGGGATCTACACTGCGCCGGACATCTTCGCGCTTTCGAGGGATGCATCCCTCCGTTCCGGACCGTGGACGTGCCGACCACGTTGGCGTGCCGCTTTGTCACCCAGGCTGCGGCGCCGCGCTGCGTGTGCCGGTCCTTGACGGAGACGGTCATGCAAGGGCCATCGGATAGCTGGCGCCGGGCAATGCGGCGCGTCACTTGCGCGGCGTCTTTTTTCCGCAGGCCTCGGCATTGAAAATTATCAAACAATTGACCGGGATTCCAGCCTGGCCATCTCGTGGACGGCGATTCGCTAGCGCTCACGTCAGTCGCGGGATGAATGGACAGCGCAATACGGAGCGGATGGTGCAGGACACGACTCTTCAGGAACGCGAACCTGCACGAATGGGCCTGTACGGCCAGCTCGCGCGGCTGGAGCGCCGCTTCGCAGTAACCGTAAGCCGCAGGAGGGCAGCGATGACGACGTTGATACGTAGATACTTCGTGTGCGTCAACGGACACGACGGCGAAGAGGTGGCGTGCGATGACGATGAACCGTACTCTTCTCAGTGGGACTCGATTCGCACGACCGGACTGGTGAACAACGGCAGGGACTCGCACGGATACGCCTCTTATACATGCAAGACGTGCGGCGAGCTCATGTCGGAAACCGGGAAAAGGTGATTGATAGAAAGCCAGAATCGTGGCTCGACGTTCTGCATGGACGTGCGCGATCGACTGCCGCAACCGGAATTTGAAAAACGTAAGTTTGCGTCATTCTCTTCATCAATCGGCTAACAGGCTTCGAAGTCCTGCATCTGGTGAGACCCGATGCCCGCGCGCAGGCATTGGGTGGCCCTCGGCGTGCTAAAGCACGCGGACGGGGCCACAGACGTTGGCCCAGCGATGCGCCGGAACATGAATTCGAGACGTCGGCGATTCGTCAGCCGGTGCGTGGTGAGAAGTCCGACAATGAGGTCGCGGACCGGGCATGGCCCGAACAAATCCTAACCGATGCGCCCGGTACCGCCGGGTAACCTTGTACCGTTCGCCTGGGGTATCGGACAGGCGAGGGGTTGGTGGCCTGAGGGATTCCAAGTTGATTGCAGTAATTTTCATAAAATTACTGCAATCACGAACTCGCCTTTTGCAGTAAAATCCAAAAAATTACTGCAATTTTCTGGCATGCACGGACTTCCTCTTTACCAGCGACACGATCAGGCATTTTGCTCCCAGTACGCGAACGTCGAGCAGGCGGTCGCCAGCCAGGGGCGGGTTCTCGTGGGTGCGCCGGGCACGATCACCGAGCACCATCGCGGGAACGCTGTCTACTACTATCGGCAGTTCATGAACGCGGAGGGCAAGCGGCAGCAGGAGAGTCTTGGCGGACCCAAGGGCGATCCGGCGGCCGAGGAGCGCGTCGCTGCGGTGATGGCACAGATCGAGCAGTCCAAAGACCTCATCAGCCGCATTCGGGAGCTCGCGAAGCTCGGCTTCCAGATTGCCGACAACAAGACCTACGCGACCATGGCGGTCCTCCACAATTACGGACTTTTCGAGGCCGGCGCGGTGCTCGTGGGCTCTCACGCGTACGCGGTTCTGCTCAACAGCCTTGGCATCAAGGCGCTTGCCTACGAGACCGAGGACATCGATATCGCGCGCGCCCGCCAGCTCGCGCTACAGGGTGTGCCGTCAGGTGGCCTGCTCGAAATCCTGAAAGAAACCGGAATCGACTTCGTGCCGGTGCCGGGGTTCAACAGGGGCGATCCGTCCACGTCGTTCAAGCAGGCGGGTCGGACGCGTTTTCACGTCGATCTGCTTGTGCCTTCGAAGGACAACACATTTCCGACCGTCGCTGTTCCAGAGCTCGGTGCGCATGCGAGCGGCATGCCTTATCTCGCCTACCTGCTCGGCCAGTCCCACATGGGCACGCTGCTTTCAAGGCACGGCGCGGTGCCGGTTCGTGTGCCGGACCCCGCACGCTTCGCGATCCACAAGATCCTCGTTTCACGCTTGCGCACCAACATGCTGGTCAAGTCGCAGAAAGATATCCAGCAGGCGTGCGTGATGCTCGCGATGCTCGGCGAGCACAGAAGCGGCGATATCGAGCTCGCCTGCTCGAATCTCCCGAGGTCTGCGCGCCCAATGGTTCGCCGTGCGCTGCCCGATATACGCACCATGCTCGAGGCTCACGAGGGAGCGCTATTCGAATTTGAGGAAAGCATTGCCGCCTGACGGGCCATGTCGCGCTCCGACTGGCCCGGAATACGTATGATCAACCCCCGTGCTGTATGCCATCCCGTCACCGCGCGTTCCGTGTGTGGATGCCGTCATTCCGGTTGTTCGCGCATCCCACAGGCACTGTCCTTCAATGGCGTCGCGTCGGATCCTTAGCCAGCTACCGTGCACCGAATATGAGTACGGGCTGGACTACGGACGCGTTCAATAGATTACGCAAAACAGTCTGGGCGGCCGTTGAAATTGCAATCATTCGAGCTGTAATGTCGACTCTGGTGAAACTTCATCGTTGGTCACTGAGTGTCGTCACCTCATATCAATTCGTATAGCGAATTAATTGTGCGACAGCCGGCGAGGAATGCCAGATAGTCCAATCATTCGCTGCATGGCTGACACACGATTTGCGTGCTGCCCGGCTCAAGGATGTGAATACGGATTCTGAAGCGGTGACGGGTGGATTGGATGGTGCCGATGGTGCTGCCGGTGCTTCGACTTCGATTTCGCCTTTGGTTGGGACTCTAACGTCGGCTTCGTGTGCGGATGCGGCTCACCCTGGGGCAGCGGCTCCGTAGTCTGGGCTGCGGGCAGTGGCGGAGGAGAAGTGGTACGAGCACGTTGCGGCGAGTCCTGGCCTTCGCCGAAGTGAAACGTCTGCGAGGCTTGCGCGTAAGCGGTGGTGGACAGCGGCACTGCCATCAGTAACAGGAATTTCGAAAGCTTCATGCGTGTTCCCTTTGGGCGGACGCTTCAGGATAACGCAATGCGCAGCCTTTGCCGCCTTGTCCTGTTCATTGCTCGCGTGGCCGACAAGGTGTGCGCGGTGTTCAAAACTGCATGATGCGCCGCTTCAAGGGTCCGTCGTGTCCGCCGACCCTCGTAAAAAGCGCTGGAACGAACTGGCCACGCGTCAGTCCATCCCTGCAAAAGAGTGTGAACGTTCGTCATGGAACGGCCGCCGAATATTGCCCGTGATTTGCGAATTCGCGGACACAGGCCCAAGGCCGGACTCGTCGATCGGTCATCCCGATTCGGATCAATGCCGTGAGAAAGTCACTATCATGACCGCGAGGTGTCCACATGGGGGAAGTCCGTGGCAACGTACAAGGAACTGAAAGCACAACTTGACGAACTCAAAAGTCAGGCGACCGCTATGCGGCAGCAGGAGTTCGACACGGTGCTTGCCGATATACGTGCAAAGGTTGTGGAGTTCGGATATACCGAGCGGGATATCTTCGGGAGCCGACGCGGCAGACCAAGGGTCGCGCACGGTCCACTGACTGCGAAATATCGCGATCCTGCTACCTGGTCCGGGCGGGGACGCGCGCCAAACTAATGGAATGGGCGCCCCCACCCGAAACGGCATCGGTGTGCCAAAGTGGAAGTGTCGAAGCTACCACTTAATCGAGGAGGGCGCCCAACATGAAGATTACGACGATTGGCATTGATTTGGCAAAAACCGTTTTTGCAATTCATGGCGTGAATGAGCACGGTCGAGCCGTGCTGAAGAAAGTGCTAAAGCGTGATCAGATGGCGGCGTTCTTTGCCAACCTGCCGTGTCTTATAGGAATGGAGGCATGTGGTAGCGCCCATTACTGGGCTAGAAAGCTGCAGGGCATGGGACATACTGTGCGCCTGATGGCGCCGCAGTTCGTGAAGCCGTATGTGAAGGCAAACAAAAATGATGCCGCGGATGCCGAGGCTATCTGCGAGGCCGTCGCGCGGCCGAACATGCGCTTCGTCCCGATCAAGAACGTTGAGCAGCAGTCGGTGCTGTCGCTGCATCGCGTCCGTCAAGGTTTCGTTCGGGCGCGCACCGCACAAGCTAACCAGATACGCGGTCTGCTAAGTGAGTTTGGGCTTGTTATCCCACAAGGAATCACACACCTCGCCGGGCGAGTACCCGGCTTGCTCGAAGACGCGACCAACGAATTGACAGGATCCTTTCGGCAGCTGATTGAGCGTCTCCTGGAACACGTGAAGGAACTCGACCGCCAGGTCCGTGAGCTGGAAGCGCAAATCCGGGTGATGCACCGCGAAAACGAAGTCAGCTGCAGGCTCGCGCGCGTGCCGGGCATTGGTCCGATTACTGCGAGCGCGCTAGTGGCCTCTATCGGTGATGCCAAGAGCTTCGCAAACGGGCGCCAGCTTGCTGCATGGCTGGGTCTGGTGCCCAGACAGAACTCCAGTGGCGGCAAGAATGTGCTGCTGGGCATAAGCAAGCGAGGCGACACCTATTTGCGGACGCTGTTGATACATGGAGCGCGTTCAGTCATCTACGCGGCCAATCGGAAAGAAGATAAGGAGAGCTGGTTGCATAACTTGCTGCAGCGGCGCAACGCGAATGTTACCGCGGTAGCACTCGCAAACAAGAACGTGCGCGTCGTGTGGGCACTATTGACTCATGCACGCGAGTTCCGAAGTGACTACATGGCGAGCGCGAGTGCGGCATAAACTTCGATGCACCTATAAATTGTAACGAACAGCAGGAGACTTCAGCCGATTGCACAGGCTATCAAGATGTGATGGCGAGATAGGTAAGACCGTGGTCAAGAAAATCTGATTGATCCAGTGTGCGCGAGAGCACGCCAAACTGATGAGACCTTGACCAGCAAATTCCATCAGGGACCGCCGGCGAGTGCCGTGCGAAGTCCGAATGCATGGCTGCAATCTTGACCTATAACCTGTCACAAACTGAGCGCTTGGCAAACTGGGGGCGTCCATGCATGGGTCAAGGACGCGAAGAATCGCGACCGGTTCCTGATTTACAAATAGATCACCTCGGCGGGCATCGATAACAATTGCATGCCCGCGGCCAATACTTGAATAAAAGCCATTCCTGTTTGCGGGCCCACCCGCCACGATTCGGAAAGATATGAGACGCATATTCGAGTTGCTCGGTGCAGGAATTTAGTCTCATTAATGTCAGTGGGAGCAAAGCGCCCTGGCATGTCCGTATGGCGCTTCCCCGCGTCCCGGGCGCCTGATCAAGTGTGACGGACAGGGCCGCGTCGCTTCATCCCCATGGCAGACCCTTGCACGCAGCGCAGCCATTCGTTATTATTTTTATAACGAATGGAGATCAGCATGGCTACGCTGCACCCGGGCCTTCCGGAATTGAATCTGCCTTCGCGTCAGGGTGGCAGTCCGTCAGTCAGTTCATGGCTGCTGTCCTACCCGATGTTTCGCGACGCCCTGCAACGCGAGGAAACGGATTTTGTCGCACTGCCGTCGTACGTCAGGCTTCCCGTTCCGAGAAGGATGACGGAGCCGACGGATGCGTCGTCTGCCCGGTGGGCAGATCTGGGTGGGGTGCGCGTCTCCTATATCGAGCTCTGTACATCCTGTGTTGCGGACGTCGTGCGGGATCACCTGTTGGCCGGTGCAAACAAACCGGAGACTGCCAATGAAGCCGCGGACGAACTTGAAACGCTCTGTTCGATATTTCCTGCGGCCCGGGTGCCTCTTGTGGCGAGACCTCCGTGCCTGCTCAGTCCCGGCGTGGGCTTTTTCCTCGAGGGTTGGGCGCGCTTTCTCGCGTACTGGTCCCGCAATGACAGGACGATCCCGTTGCTTGCCGTCGACTGGCAGGCCCTGTATGGGCGCCTGACTGACGATCCGCCCAACGGCGCCAAAGCCGCGGCGAAAATCCGGCCATCGCTTTTCTGCATGGCGTGAGGCGACGTAACTACGTCTGGTCCGCGGCGGTGGGCGCTCCTGCAGGCGTTACATCGGGTCTGGATGTTCTGGAACCTGCTTTTGTCGAAACCAGATGCACTTGCTGGCGGCTCACCGCAGCCTCGAGACGGTAGCGGGGCCCTTTTTGTGACAGGCGCAAAAATACCGAACTGAGCTTCCCCTGGGCGTTGTTTTAAGCCACTGCCAGGTTGCCTTGGCCTCGCAAACCCGGTATGTTTACTGTTCCAAAAGTTATGACGGTTTGTGAAAACCCGAGCTTTTGGCGTGTGTTTGCGAACCCACTGCCCGATATGGTCCGTGGGTTCTTTTTTGGTTACTTCGGATCGCGAACGATTTCTGTGCGATTGGGAAGGCCGCTCGCAATCACGCAGCACGGCTGAACGGGGACAACTGCCTTGATTAGCCGATCCGGGCAGAACGCCCTCTATTGGCGGGCTCGGGATCGCGGGGTATGCCGCCGGCTCAGGTGCCCTTCGCTGCCTTCGAGAGCGCTTCGGCGAGCTTGTCGAAGTAGCGCAGCGCGGCAGGCGTGAGTTCGATCTGCTTGCGCCGGGTGTCCTCGGTGTCGGAGAGGGTGAGCCATCCTTTCTCGCGCATGGACGCGATGCGACCGTGAAGTGTCGCAGGAGAGCCCAGTTCACCGTGTCCAATCATGTCCCGGACCGACAACCGGTCCTTGTTCTGTGACGCGCGAGCCACGAACTCGAGAATCTTCTCTTCAAGCGGATCAAGCGCTGGCAGCGTGGGCAAGCCACGAATGGCTTCAGTCAGTTGCAGGAAACGAAGATAGATGTCTGCAGGTCGTTTCATTGCTTTCGCCCATACGCGATGGGTGCGCACGCCGCGAAGGCGCGGGTCAGCTATGATTGGGGAAGGAAAAGCGAATGGAACAATTATACCGTCGTGGGAAGCTTGCGCTTACATTTCTGGTCCATAGCTGGCGGCTGGCCGCACTGTCGCGAAACAGGCGGGCAGCGATGACGCCAGTGACCAGTCCGGGCATCACGAGATCGCTCAGGCATCGCTGCAAATCCAGCAGTGAATCAGCTGCATGCTGTTGCTGAACCAGCAACACGCATGCGGTTTTCCCGACCTGCGCACACCTGATCCCCGGCCAACGATTGGCATGGCTTCTGCTTTATCGGTAAGGAACGAGGCCCGAACACGGGCCACCCATCAAGCCGGTACCTGGAGCCCCTATTACCGCATTGAATCTCGCCAGCACGGTGGCACTTGCTCCCGTTCTTTCTCCCGGTACGGATTACGAGCGTCTCGCTTCACGTTTTCGACCCGTTTTCGCCCGCATCGCAGAGGGCGTGCTCGAGCGTGAGCGCGATCGCAGCCTGCCCTATGAGCAGATCGAATGGCTCAAGGCCGCCGGATTCGGCGCCGTTCGCGTGCCGGTCGAGCATGGTGGCGCGGGGGCTTCGCTGCCGCAACTGATTCAGCTGCTGATCGAACTGGCCGAGGCGGACTCGAATCTGCCGCAGGCACTGCGCGGCCACTTCGCGTTCGTCGAGGACCGGCTCAACGCGGAGCCAGGCCCGGCGCGCGACGTCTGGTTCAGGCGATTTGTCGACGGCGAACTGGTGGGAAACGCCTGGACCGAAGTCGGCAGCGTGGCGATCGGCGACGTGATCACGCGCGTGTCACGTGATGGCGCACGCTGGGTGGTGAACGGAGAGAAGTACTACAGCACGGGCAGCATCTTCGCTGACTGGATTGACGTGTTTGCGCGCCGCGACGACACGGGCGAAGACGTGATCGCGGCCGTGCGCGCGAGGCAGCCCGGCGTGACACATCACGACGACTGGGATGGCTTTGGCCAGCGCACGACGGGCAGCGGCACGACCACGTTTGTCGCCGCCGAGGTGGACGAGATCGACATCATCGATTTTTCGACGCGCTTCAAATACCAGACCGCGTTCTACCAGCTGGTGCTGCTCGCCGTGCTCGCGGGCACGGGCCGCGCCGCGCTGCGCGACATCTCGCAGGAGGTGCGTTCGCGCCGGCGCATCTTTAGTCATGGCAATGCGCCTTCGTTCGCGCAAGATCCGCAGGTCCAGCCACGAGGCGAACGTCGACGCCGAACTGGATTCCGCACGCGGCCAGAGCGCGATTGCCGAGGTCGCTGCGGAAATGCCCGGCCGCCACCGCGTGCTGCAGGTGGACATTCGTCGCCGCCACCACGCGCACGTCGATCGGAATACCGTGCTGGGATCCAAGCCGCACGACCTCGCGCTCCTGCATCACGCGCAGCAGCTTGACCTGCATCGACAGCGGCAGGTCGCCGATCTCGTCGAGGAAGAGCGTGCCGCCGTTGGCCGCCTCGAACCAGCCCGGCTTGGCGTTGAACGCCCCCGTGAAGGCGCCTTTCTCGTGGCCGAACAGTTCGCTTTCGACCAGCGTTTCAGAAAACGCGCCGCAGTTGACCGCGACAAACGGCTTGTCGCGCCGCCCGCTCAGGCTGTGGACGTGGCGCGCGATCAGTTCCTTGCCCGTGCCGGTCTCGCCGATGATCAGGATATTTGCGTCGCTGGGCGCGACCAGCTGGATCCGCTCAAGCAGTTCGATCGAGCGGGGATCGACGAAGACCTGCGCGCGTGCACGGATCGAGGCTGATGCCCAGCAGACGCGGCGTGCCGCCCTACGAATGCTGACGCGGCACCAAACCCAGCCATGCAGCAAGTTCGCGGCCGCTGCGAAAAGATCCGGCGTTGCCGATCGAGGCTGCGAGGGCCGACGCGGTAAGTGGCCCGATCCCGGGTATTGTTTCGAGAAGCCGACCGGGCGCATCCGTGCGATGGATCGCGCGGATACGACCTTTGAGCTCAGCCACCTTGCTGCCAAGTTCGCGCAAGTGCTCGACGAGCATTTGGATTAACGCCCGGAACGGCTGAGAATGTCCATCATCACGTGTGGAAGGAGCGGCCATGGCCCGTTGGCCACGCAGTTGGATACCCTGTGGCAGCACGATGCCGAATTCGCCAAGAAGCCCGCGTATTTGGTTGGCAAGTGCTGTGCGTGATTTGACTAGGCCGGCGCGTGCGCGATGCAGCGACAGCACTGTCTGTTGCGCCTGCGTCTTGAGCGGTACAAAGCGCATGTTTGGTCGCGTTATCGCCTCGCAGATTGCTTCGGCGTCGGCCGCGTCGGTCTTGTTGCTCTTTACGTAAGGCCGGACGAACTGCGGGGCGATCAGTCGAACGGTGTGTCCGAGCTTGGTGAGCTCAAGGCCCCAGTAGTGCGACGAGGCGCACGCTTCCATGCCGATTACACACGGTTCGAGCGTAGCAAAATACCGAAGTACATTCGCGCGTCTTAGCTGTTTGCGTACAACGATTTCGCCTTGCGAATTCACTGCGTGAGCCTGCATCACGCTCTTGGCCAGATCCAGTCCAACAGTCGCTATATTCATGATGAACGCTCCTTTGCCGTGAACGTCACGACTTCTCCACTTTGGCATAAACCCCTCGCTGGGTAGCGGGGGTCGTCCATCACATCAGAGCCGACGGCTGGCCTGCCGGTAGGGCTTATCGACGCCCGGACTGCGCGAGAAGGGCTTCCACCACGTTGAAGCCGACGCAGTCGGCCGGATCCAGCCGGCGCAGCTTCGCAAGGAGCCTCAGGGCAACCGCGCGTTCGCAGCGGCGAACGCTGATAAAGGCCAGCGCCTTCAGCGTGAAGAGCCAAAAGCGTGCCGGTCCAGGAATCGTGAAATCTGTGTCGCCTGGCTGTACGGCACACCAGTCAATGTCAATTGACGCTTCCCGGGCTGCAGCTGTCAAAGCCTTGGTTGCAACTTCCTTCGCCTCGCCAAGTTCGCCCCGGTTCGCGTGAAACTTGTATAGCAGATAGTAGGGTGGCAGGCAGCGCGGGTGAGAAAGAACGGCGGTCCACAATGCAGCGGTCACATCGTCCCAGCGGCCGCCACGTGTGTCCTCGATTAAGCGCAATACGGAAGGAGGCACGGCGCCGCCAAACAGATCTGCCGACTCAATGCCAGTAAGGATATTCATTGATTTGCTCCGAAGCGATAAGCCTTCTGCACCTTCCTGTGGTAGGCGGAAGCCGAAATGACGAGGTCGTTTTCGTCTATCCGAACTTGAACTGGATTCCGTGACCACCCCTCGGATACTCCCAGGAAAGGTTGTGGTGTTCCCCGCATAGAATGCGACAACTGCCGCATTCAAGGCAACCGTCGGTAATTAGTGTCACGGCGCCGTTGTTCTCATTCCGATAACAGGAAGCGGGGCAGACGAACGTACAGCTTTTATCGCTACATTCATTAATGCAGGTTTCGGGATTTCTTATTTGGACGTGTGGCCGGCCAACGTCAACGCGGTAACGGTTTTGGAATAGCTTCTCGTCGATGTTCACAGTAAGTCTGGTCATCGGAAGGCCCTCCAGAGTTTGTATGCGTCGCCCACCAGGCCTGTTAGTGAGCGACTTTTGCGGAAGCTCGCCATGACATCCACTTTCTTTGTCTGCTTGTCCACGCCGTCGACCGTAATCATTGTCCGAGCCGCTTTAGCGACTAGATCAGGATATGTCGTGAAAAACTGCGGATTGTGATGCAAGATCTTCGGCATGTCTCGGTACTTGAACAGGTCCTTCATCACGAAACTCTTGTCGAGCGCGGCCTTGTACCCGGAGAGGGCGCTAGCCCGATAGCTGTGGCCTCCGGAGGCTTTTGTGGCTATCGCGGTCTCCGCGGCGAGACGTCCTGTCGTCATGGCAAGATTAGAACCTTCGCGATGTACGGAATTGACGAAGCCACCGGAATCGCCGACGATCATCCAGCCGTTCCCGTACACTTCCGGGATTGCATTGAAGCCCCCCTCGGGGATCAGATGCGCACAGTACTCCTTCATTTCACCGCCGGCGATGAGCGGGGCGATGGACGGATGACGCTTCATTTTTTCAAGTAACACATATGGGCTTGTACGGTTCGAGTTGTTTTTGAAGTCGCTCAGCATACAGCCGACGCCGATTGTCAGCGACTCCTTGTTAGTGTACAAGAAGCCGGTTCCAGCCATGCCATCGGTGATTCGGCCGACCATCTCAATGACGACGCCTTCGTTATCGGCAACATTAAACCGCTGGCAAATTGTTTCCTCAGGCATAAAGAGAATCTCCTTCACAGCCAGCGCGACATTGCCCGCCTTGATTTCGCCGTGAAAACCTGCCTTACGCGCCAATGTCGAATTGACGCCGTCCGCGAGGACCACGATGTCCGCATAAACTTCACCGTGTTGGCGGTCGCATTGCACGCCGACAACCTGGTCTCCGTCCATTATCAGGCGATTCACGGTGGTCTCGCAGATCAGCAAAGCGCCTGCTTCACGTACTTTCGACGAAAACCACTTGTCGAACTGTGCCCGTATGATCGTGTAACGGTTATATGGGGGATTGTTGTAGTCTTCGCTGCGCGCGTGCGTGCCCACAAACGAGGTATCGTCGAGCATCCACAGGCGTTGCTCGATGATGTGGCGCTCGAGAGGGGCATCGTCACGGAAGTCCGGAATGATCTGTTCCAGTGCATTGGCGTAAAGGATCGCGCCCTGAACGTTTTTGCTTCCGGGATACTCGCCGCGTTCAATCTGAAGCACTTTCAGGCCGCCTTTCGCCATAACGTAGGCTGCGGCGTTGCCTGATGGTCCAGCTCCGACCACAATGGCGTCGAATTTGGGGGAGGTTATCATGTTTGTTTTCCTTACGAGTCTAGCCGCTGCGGTATCAGGTGCTGCTTAAAGGCCTGTGTTAGTTCCGGTAGTACGCGCATTGCGTCCCCCACAACGCCGTAGTGTGCGTAATCAAAAATCGGTGCGTTTGGGTCGGTGTTGATCGCGACGATGACGTCAGAGCTTTCCATTCCGACCCGATGCTGGATCGCACCAGAGATTCCCGCGGCGATATAAAGCTTGGGCCTGACAGTTTTGCCGGTCTGTCCGATCTGGCGTTCGGCTCGGACCCAACCCGCCTGAACGCATGGGCGGCTCGCGCCGACTTCGCCACCGAGCACCTGCGCCAGCTCGAATAGCAGCATGAAGTTCTCGCGATTCTTGAGTCCCTTGCCGCCGCTTACGATCACGTCCGCGTAGGCAAGGTTGATTTGATCACTTGTCTCGTCAGGGATGAAGTCAAGCAATTTGGTTACTATATTGGCCTCGATCATCCCGAGCGTTTCCTGCACGATCTCGCCACTGCGGCCTTGCTGCGCCGGCGGCATGGGCATGACTCGTGGACGCACAGTCGCCATCTGCGGGCGGGATTCGAGCGTCATGATCGTACAAAGCAGAGAGCCGCCGAAGGTCGGCCGCGTCGCAGCTAGTACACGCGAGGCGGGATCGATATTCAACTCAGTGCAGTCGGCTGTAAGGCCAGTCAGAAGCCGTGTTGCGACAGAGCCCGCGAGATCTCGGCCCATTGAAGTCGCACCGAGCAACAGTATCTCGGGGCAGTACTTGCTAGCCAGATCTGACAGGCCTTTCGTGAACGGTTCGTTGCGATAACCGCGCAACACCGGATCGTGGATGACATACGCTTTGTCCGCACCCAAGGTGAACGCCTCAGCGGCAAACTGCTCGAGTGGCTCTTCAGTACCACCGAGTACCGCGACAGCGACGTCGCTGCCGAGTTTATCGGCGAGCTTGCGAGCCTCACCGACCAGTTCCCACGATACGCTGTGCGCACGGCCACGATCGTGCTCGATGAAGACCCACACGCCCCGATAGTCTTTCATACGGTCGCGGAGTTCTACGTTGCAGCCGTTAGCGTGTGCGATCGGCTCGGCCGGTTTTTGTTTCCAAGCAACAAGCGAATTCATGCATTCCTCTCCGTGAGCCGCAGGTCCATCTCTAGCGTCGGATGGCGAGTAAAGATCTTACGCACAAGTTGAGCCGCCGCGTCCTGGAGACTCGACTCGTCGAATTCGATCATCTCGGTATCTTCTGCACGCGGCGTTGCGCCGAACACCTTACGTACGACGGTAGGTGAACCCTTCAGCCCGATCTTGCTGGCGTCATCGATCCCGGCCTGCTGGCGGTTCCACTTGCGCACGGGGAAGCCAGCGGCATGGATTACTCTGGGCAGTGTTGCGAAACGCAGATCGTTCGTGTTCTCAAGCATCGTGACAAGGCACGGCAACGCCGTCTCGAGTACCTGAACGCCCCCTTCAGCACGGCGTTCGGCCATGATCGTGCGTCTGCCGAGGTCGATCTCGAGGATTCTCGACACGTAGGTAAGCAGTTGGATGTCCATGCGCGTCGCGATGCCCGGGCCGACTTGGGCTGTATCACCGTCGATCGTTTGTTTGCCTGCAAAGATCATATCCACTGAGCGTTCACTCGCGATCTGGCGGATCGCGGCGGCCAACGCATAAGAAGTGGCGAGCGTGTCGGCGCCGGCGAACGACCGGTCGGTGATGAGCACGGCGTCGTCTGCACCGTAGCTGATGCATCTACGCAGTGCGTCCTCGGCCTGTGGTGGTCCCATAGAAAGTATCGTGACCCATGCGTCGAAGCGGTCTTTTAGCCGTAACGCTTCTTCTAGCGAGAAGAGATCGTAAGGATTGACGATTGCCGGCACGCCTTGCCGCATGATGGTGTTGGTCACAGGGTGAACCCGAATCTGGGCAGAATCCGGTACTTGCTTGATGCAAACGACAATATGCATTGAGATTCTCCTAATCAGACGCCGCTGGGTGCCGACTGCGACGCGCACAGGCTTTTCAGGAAGACGACATGGCGGTCGGCGGCCTTCTAAAGACTTTAAACACTCGTTGTTTAGGGGGCGCGGATACAACGAAGTCGTCGCAGGCCTTCCGCAGCAAGCCGTGATAGATCAGCCGTCGTGGAGGGCGGCGCGTCGTCCTGTTGTTCGATGTACCGAAAGAAACGTTTCATGATGTGCAGGCGGTTCAACTTCACTATCCTTTTGTCGAGGGCAATGCAAAAGAGACGCGGAAATCCTCCATAGATGAAAACGGACGAAGTCTCGGATAAGTCCTTCCATGGGTTTGCTCCTCCTAAGTCCGTTTCTCGCTATGAGCGGCCTCCAGGACGCTCTGACTCGCGTGCTCCGTACCTCACTCAAAAAGCGGCGGAGATCGATTGCGCTAGGCGCCTTCTTATGTCGCGTGGCGAAGGCGCGGATGTGCGGCGGCAGTAGCGGCACAAGCCGCTCCGATACCTTCAGGCCCGAAGCGTCATATGCGTCACGTTCGCCTTGAGACCCAGAATGGTTGCCTAGCACTGTAGACCGTTGCCGGCAGACCTCTGCAGGATCGAATCCTTCGTAGGTTGCGACGTGTTTGGAAAGGCCGTCTGTGTGAATTCCCGCTTCGTGAGTAAAAATGCCTCGACCGATGATGCTTTTTCCAAAGGAGACGGCTCGGCCCGACGCATGTTCGACCAGCAACGAAATACCGGGCGGCGCGTTAGTGTCGACGCCGGTATCTCGTCGCAGAAGATGACGTGCTCCCATCACGACTTCCTCTAGCGCCGCGTTGCCGGCTCGCTTGCCTAGACCGTTGACGGTGGTGCTGGCATGTGTTGCGCCTGCCGCAAGGGCCGTTAACGTGTTGGCTGTGGCAAGCCCGAGATCGTCGTGCGCGTGGATTTCGATCTCGAGGTCCACGGCAACGCGCAGCGCCGCAATCGCCTGGTATGTCTTAAACGGATCCAGCACGCCGACCGTGTCTGCGAAACGCAAGCGCTGAACCCCTTGCTGCTGTGCGCATTGAGCCACTTCGATGACAAAGGAAGGATCCGCGCGCGAGGCGTCTTCCATGCCGAGAGAAATGGTTGCGCGACTTCCGATTGCTATGTCGACTATGCGGTCAATTTGACGCAGAACGCACGTACGGGACTGCTGCAGCTTGTGGCGCAGATGAATATCCGAAACAGGGATGGAGAGGTGAGCGATATCGGCATTGCAACGCAATGCCGCCGCGAGGTCGCCTTCGGTGAGGCGTCCCCAAACGACTATACGAGAGTCGAGACTTAAGCCGGAAATTTCCGCTATGCACGCCATTCCCTCGTCGCCCATTGCGGGAACCCCGACTTCGAGTTCCGTCACGCCGGCCTGAGACACGGCGCTCGCGATCGCGCATTTTTTCTCGGCGCGAAATGCGACTCCTGCAGTCTGCTCATCATCGCGGAGCGTCGTGTCATTGATAATTGGAAGATGCATGTCAAGTCTCTCCAGAGGTGTCGATTGCGCCGCAAACATCGTGCCAATGGGACGTTCCGGCCGGAGTATGGTTCTGTTTGAACCTGAAAGGCATCATGTCGGGATTCGGAGTACTTGGTGTGATAAGTCGCGTCGGGAATGTGCCATTCCCAACAGTGTCGCGCTTGAATCTGGCCGATCGGGTTATCGGCGAACGCGAAAGCGGTTGCTTTGATCGCGAGTAATTCAAATGAATAAGAACTGAGACACAGCGCCAGCGTGGCTGGACTACCCATGTGTCATGGTGACGGAGCACACGGCGATGCTCTCGGCTTCAAGTATCGTCCACTCGCACATCGTGCGTTTTCGCGATGGCATGGATTTCGCTGGGAGCAATGGCACACCCACCGTTCATTGCGGAGAGATACCATGCACGACTGCGCGAATGCCGGCGCTCTGATCTTGGCCGACGGCGCCAGAGTCACACACATCATGCCATCGGTGTCGGCCGCGGATCCACTTGCCGGATACGGCCGCCCCGATTCAAATGGCGCACCAGCCGGGTCAAGTTGCTGTTCGACCGACGCACCAGAGAACATCAATGCGGAGGTGTGGGAAAGGATCAGAGATCACCCGTGTTATTCGGAGGAAGCGCATCGCCATTATGCGCGCATGCATGTCGCAGTGGCGCCCGCCTGCAATATCCAATGCAACTACTGCAACCGAAAGTATGATTGCTCGAACGAGTCGCGGCCTGGTGTGGTATCAGAGAAGCTCGCGCCGGATCAGGCCGTGAAAAAGGTGATGACCGTCGCCTCGAGGATTCCGCAATTGACTGTCGTCGGGATCGCGGGCCCGGGGGATGCACTGGCCAATCCGAACAAAACGTTCGACACCTTTCGTATGCTTCGCGAACTCGCGCCGAAAATTAAGCTATGTCTTTCGACGAACGGCCTTTCTCTGCCTGACTATGTCGACGAAATTTGCGATTACGGCATTGATCACGTGACGATCACTATCAACATGGTCGACCCTGTCATCGGCGAAAAGATCTATCCATGGATCTTTTGGGATCACAGCAGAGTCACGGGCGAAGAGGCCGCGCGAATTCTGCACGAGCGGCAGATGCTAGGGCTCGACATGTTGAGCGCGCGTGGCGTACTTACGAAGATCAACTCGGTACTCATCCCTGGCATCAATGACGAGCACCTGGTCGAAGTGAATCGTGAAGTAAAGCGGCGGGGTGCGTTTTTGCACAACATCATGCCGCTGATCTCGGATCCTACGCACGGCACGTATTTCGGTGGCCGTGGCCAGCGCGAGCCTACCGCTCGCGAGTTGAAGGCCGTGCAGGACGCCTGCATGGGCGGCGCGGCCCTAATGCGCCATTGCCGGCAATGTCGTGCAGATGCCGTAGGCCTTCTGGGCGAAGACCGCCATCACGAGTTTTCGCTTGCAAGCATCGAACACATGGACGCCGTGGACAAGCTTGATCTTGGCAGTACACGTCAACGCCGCGTGGACGCCGCAAGCGATGGAGAGCGCGAAATGAAACATAAGACACGAAGCTTGTCAGGAGCGACCCAGGTGCTAGGCGATGTCGAGGTGCGGATTGCCGTTGCGACGAAGGGAGATGGACTCGTCAACGCACATTTCGGCCACGCTTCCGAGTTCCAGATTTTCCAGGTCAGCGCCGCTGGAGCCCTCTTTGTCGCGCACCGCCGCGTGGGCGCCTATTGCCGCGGCGGCGATGGCGATGAGGATGACTTGCGGCCGATCGTACACGCGATCAACGATTGCCATGCTGTGCTGGTTGCAAAGATTGGCTTGTGCCCACGGAAGTCGCTATTAGAAGCGGGAATCGAACCCGTGGATATGTACGCCCACGAACCAATCGAAAAAGCCGCGCTTGCATGGCTCACCGATTATTGTGGCCGTCTCACGACTGGCGAAATTGACCACGCGGACCGCGGCGACGCGACAATCCCACAGATCGGGTTGACTAGGGTGGGAGAAGACGCCCCTGTTTGAGCGGCAGGTAGCGCAGTCGTCCTGACGTGCTCGGTTACACCGAAAATCATCACAAGGAGTGCATGGTATGGCCCTAAAGATCATTTCCTCCGCCTGCACTGGCTGCTCGGCTTGCGAGCCACAATGCCCAAACGTCGCCATCATCGAGAAAGGCGGCGTCTTCGCAATTGATCCGAGAAAATGTACCGTGTGCGAGGGGCAATTCGATAGTCCGCAATGCGTGGCGGCGTGCCCTGTGGACGGGTGCATCGTGCCGGCCTAGCGCTCTGTTCCGCTTGCCTTGCGCAGTGTACCCGACGATTGTTCAATTCGACGATTTTTAAATCATGTTGCCAAATTTTGCAGTGACACCCGCCGCCGAAGAGTTCCTTCACCGTATCGTGCGCTTTTCCGGTCTGCCATCCGGTGCGGGCGTTCGTATTTGTGTGAGTACTTGCGGTTGCTCCAGATACGAAGCCGGACTGAGCGCCACGGCCGATGCGCAGCCCGGTGATGAGACTACGGAGATCAATGGACTGCGGATTCTCTTGCCGGCAGAAACTCGGCTGTTGCTCGACGGCTTTACCGTCGACTTCGTCGAAACACAAGACAGGTGTGGCCTTGCATTCAAGAGTGGCAATCATGCATTTGGCGCCGCCGCGCGCGCGCGGCGGCGCAGGCGAGTTGAGCGTCTCGCGCATCGATCGGACGCCGACGTAACTCATTGCCACGGGAGGTGTCATGAAGCGTGCATCCCGGTATTTAAATGAGCTGGGCGTGAGGGACGTCGAGAGCGACGATGCAGTCGAACTTGCTTTTCCACCACGGTTCGCCGTTGGCGAGCGAGTGATTGCACGTGCCGTGATTCGTAACGACGGTACATACAACGGTAAGGCTATGGGGGAGCTGCTCGTGAGCCAGGGCGATGCCGGTTATGTCACTGCAATCGGCACGTTTCTGCAGCGGTTCTACGTCTATGCGGTTCACTTTTTCGAAGGAGACCGCCGCGTTGGAATGCGCGCGAAGGAGCTCTGCACGCTCGATCGCCTGCCGCAGGACGTGCTCGCCCAACTGGGGAGGCGCGCCGACGCGCTTCGCTGGATCGGTTCGTGGCACGCCGATATGGAGAAGGAGAACTGCGCGCAGATGCCGACGCTAAGCGCTGAGCGCATTAGCGAGCCGTTCGATGATGGTGGACTCCCTTAACTCAGCCAGTTTGTGTGGGATAAGGCGGGATCGTACTGCGCACGTGCGGCATGTCCGCCGGTTGTTGCAGCCATACGTCTGGTGGCGCGAATCGCTTAACCAACCCGGGAGATATCAACGTGAAGGTCACAATCCGAAAGGATGACAATGGCGTATTCAGGGCCTATGTTCCGAAGAAGGATGTCGAGGAGCCAATCGTCTACATCGATGGAGCGCAGCTTTGGGGTGGACGTATTACGCTTGCTAACGGCTGGGAGTTTCAGTTGCCCGAACTTGCGAGCGACACCTCGCTTCCGGTAACTGTCGAGGCGCGGCGGGTGTCAGGCGGGTGGGAATGACATGGGCCTTACTGTGGAACAGATTCATGCGATAACTGAGCTGGTTTGTACCGAACCGACGCTGCAGGAAGCCGCGGTAATTTGGCGAAAGCGCTATCCCGATGTGCGTATCATTCGGATCACCGCAGTCGAGCTAAGCGATGAGAAGCCCTTCCTCGAGTTCCGTGGTCGCCGGGTCTATCTAGCGACATGGACCGGCTTTTGCATTAATGTGACCACGGAGGCAGCGCAAGCGGATATGCTAATATTGGCAGAAGAGGCGTTTTGCGATGGCGACTGAAGAATTCGCACTTTGCGAGCTTGCATACCACACTACGGCGATCTAGTGTTTTCCCGGGCTTTTGAGTCGTTGGAGCGGTGGTCCGACGCTCGATTCGTTCGAGCTTACGGTCGCTCGGCGCAGCGATGCCGTTGTCGCGGTGAATCGACGCTCGGCAGCTCGATGACCCTGCGTGTGCTGGGCATCGGGCTGGGTGACGCAATTACCAGCGCACCCTGCACATCTCATCCCATAGATTGCACATGGATTATCTTGGCCGGCTTAGGGCCTCGCATGTATTTGCCGATATCAACTGCCTCGACGTGAGGAGGACAGTGCAGAATATCGGTGAGCGGACGTACGCAATTAGTCAGTGACGGCGAACGCTTGGCCTACGAATTGCAATACCGGTTTTCGGTCACGGGAAGGTGGGTTGACCGTCGGTGTCTCGCGGTTTTCGTGTGCCGTTTAAGGCTGGCTCCGGGTCAGCTCGCCGCCTCGTTCGGCATCGCGCACGTAGGATGCCTCGATGAACCAACTGCCAAACGCAACATGTGGAAACCTCGCTAGCGCGAGGCGTCGGGATGTTAGGCGGGGCTATGCATCATAGAACAATAGGAATCACGCGCTCTATGCCGTCTTCACCTGCACTGTGTTCCGCCTGGGCCGCCAACGAAGACGTATCGGGTCCACCAACTTGGATTGTGGTTATCGGCGGAAATATAACCGCCATCTCCGTTGCTGAATGGACCGGCCGCGTGGTAGCAGGTCGATCGCACCGACAAGTGCGGATCATCCCAGGCAGCAGTGTCAGCGAGGTTGTAGTAGTAGAGGTTGCGCTGATAAGCTGCGTGGCCATATAGTGGGCTGTCCCAATTACCACTACCGGCGCCTGGCCAAGACGTAAGCCCAGTTGTTTCTGTACCAAACGAAATCAAGGTCGCGTTATGACTGTTCTGTCCGCCTTGATAGAACTCCGCGGGGTAGTAACCAATCGCCACGCCGTCACGAAAGAGCCACCAGTTCCCGTGTGCGTCGCGATGATATCCGGCACTGAACTCGTGCTGTTGACCGCCGGGAGAACTGATGTCAACTAACGCGCCCCCGAGTACCGCTTTCTCCGAAACCTGCACGAAATCCCCGCAGCTGTTGTTCCAGCATCCGGTGTTCACGTAGTTATCGGCGGTGCTGTAGATGAAGAAGTGCGGCAGATTGTCCCCAAACTTGGAAGGCGAGACTACCCAGCCAGTCTCTTCTGACTGTAAAGGGTTTGCACCGCCGGCTCTGTCTCCACCAATAATCCAGATCTGGGACAAACTAAAGAACTGACCCGCCGCAGCATCCACTTTCGGATTCCAGACATTGAACGTGACGTTGCCCCCGAGATTCTCGACGTTTTGCTCGAATGTCGCATATTTGTGTGTATAGGTATCCGCGGAGAGTAATTGACTCGCGATAAAGGGTGCATTCGCTGATTCGCTGCTTGACGGGAGCCTGGTCATCGGTGGAGGCGCCTTTCTGTGATATGCATCTACTGTCGGAAATCGACTAAGCTCTTCCAGTGTGACTCTATTCAAGGGGACGCTGCCCGTACCACAGCTTGGCGTATTCACGCCGTTTTGCAACTGTTCCGACGACCCTACCGATCGGCTGGATAAGTCACCGTTGAGGTTTGTCGCTGACGCTAACTGTGGAGGTGTTGCGATTTTCCTTATTTGATATCTCCGGACAGCAGGTTGCTCCATCACCGGAACGCAGTCATAGGTTTGGCCGTTCGCAATAAAGCTCCCTGAGACGTGTACTCCGTTGTAACGTTCAATAATCGCTTGGCGCATCACTTCGAAAGCAGACGGATCATTGACTTTGTAGGTGCGCGATATTGGAGGCTGATTGTCTGACTCAAGATGCGCCCCGGACCCTCGCCAAGGGTGGCCAATAAAATCCTGAGCGGCGGCAGCTTTCGTGTCAGCCATGAATCTGTCAAATGATTCCATATGGGAATCCATGCTCTGCGAGTATGCGGGCATTGTCCATGTTGATATCCCGATCAGGAACGCAGAAGAGACATATTGAATTGTGTTTGCAAGTCTACCGAGTTGTTTCCCGTTGCGAGGATTTACAACGAGGAATTCTTGTGCACAGAGGTAAATAGACTGCGGCGACATATGATTTTCCTTGGACTTAACTTTTTTGCAAGCCAGATATGGAATGACAGGCGCCGGCTCATTGTGGCGTTTCAAGGTCGATTCAATAATTGCATGCGCTCAGCCGCGGAATAATTGCTCAAATGCCCTTCACGAGCGGCCTGGCGGCGTGCTGCCGTAATGAGTGCCTTGTTGCGTGGAGGGGCGGACGGTGCGCTGACCTGCTTATCCATCGCATTACTGCTACAGCGCGGACAAGACGCCAACGAATTGGTGCGTACAAGTGTCTCGAACCGAAAATTGCAGTTGCGGCATACATAGTCGTAAAGCGGCATGAGAAGTTTTCCTCAATGGGCAAGGTTGTGCGACGGAGCATCATCGGCGAAACGCGACGATTCGCACATGCCGTTTTTGAGTCGGTCTACCGTTAGCAGCAGCTGTAGTCCAAAATCCGTGGCCATGTCGAAAGCGGTTCGCCCATCTGGCGCGACCAAGCTGTTACTCGCACCAAGGGATATTAGCAACCACATGACGTCGACTCTGCCGTTGGCGGCTGCCTGCATCAGGTATGTGACGTCGTGCGCATTGGCATGATCGACATTAAGACCGGCACTGATCAACCGTAGAATCGGTCCGGGCGTTCCGCATAGACATGCGTACCATAGCGCATCGTTTCCGTTGTCGTCGAGCGCACTGACGGGTGCACCTTCGTCGAGCAACGCGGCGACGATACGGTCTTCCCCATGCATCGCTGCGAGCATCAGCGGCGTTATTCCGTCAACGCTGCAGGAATGGGCATCCGGAAAGTCGTGTGCCGACAGCCATCTAGCGACTGACGAACGTGCACGAGCTTGCAGACCCTCATCAGCGTGCGGGAGGCTTTGAGCGTTCCCTTTTCGACGTGCGGCATCATCGATTAGCAGTGCCATGGAAATTCTCCAGTTAGATTACGTGAGCGTTGTGATAGCTTGTGTGCATGGTGGATTCTTCATGAGGAAGCACCGCTGCGGAATGCAACCTAGACCGGTCTGTTTTCGTTAGGATCACGGACTGGGCCCATCAGTTCGAGTCCATGCGCGTAACTGATGGGATCGAAACACAAGTCGAACTTCGACCCGGCGTCGGCGACGGCGTCGAGTTTTCCCGCTGTGTCCTTTTTCTTCAGCTCTGCCTTGTCGAGATACAGGAGCTCAAGTATTTCGTTGTAGACCGTCGATTCCACGATAGGGAGGACATAGAATACTGCGCCCTGATAGTGCGCCTGATAGCGGCTCGAGAGATCGATGTTGTCGCAGAACAGAAAGTACTTTCCGTTGGGCGAGAGTGCGTCTCCCAACACTTCGGCGACGTCTTTCAGATGTTCGAAGCTCAATAACCACCCCGCGAAAAATATGAGATGCGGGTTGCCGACGTCGGCCACTGCCATGACCTGCTCGCAAGACAGCTCTGGCGGGCGCGCTTCATCAGCGAGTTGCGGTCCGAAGCGCAGCGCGAGTTCGCCGCGAAAACCGATGCGCCGAGGTGTACTGGTGGGACCCTTGAACACTGCATTGAGTAAACGGCCCTCGAGTTGCAAGCGGGCGAAAACGGTCTGGTCAAGTTCCTTGTCAATAGTCATATCGTTCATTAGGTTCTCCTCTTAAGTTTGAATAACTTGTGAATTGGCAGTGACAGTTCGCAATCGGTCAAGAAGGATGGAGTTTCACTTGCAACTTTCGTACCACCACATCCCTCCCTCCCTCCCTCCCTCCC
>NZ_JBFRCL010000034.1:0-96089 GCF_040965695.1 Paraburkholderia sp. BR10937 | reverse complement strand
TCGGCGCGCGGCTTGGCGAGCAGAACGTGCTGCAGCTTTTCGTCGAGGACGATCACCGGCCCGAGCTGGCGATGTCGGCGCGGCCTAATCGCGAGAGCGGCGCGAAGCGTCCGCGCAAGCCGCGCAAGGCGGGCAAGCCGCAGCAGGAAGCCGGAGCGCGCGCGCCCGTGCAAAGCGCCTTCGACCTGCCCGAGGTGCCGCTGCCGACCCAGCCGAGTCCGGCGTGGCTGCTCGAAAAGCCGCTCAAGCTCGCGACGCGCGGCGACCGGCCCGTTTATCGCCGGCCGCTGAAGACGCTCACGCGTACCGAGCGCATCGAGTCCGGCTGGTGGGACGGCGAGGGCGTCGGGCGCGACTACTACGTCGCCGCCGACGACCAGGGCCGCATGTTCTGGCTGTATCGCGAGCGCATTGGTGGCCAGTGGTATCTGCAAGGGCTGTTCGGCTAGCGCTTATTCGTCGTTCTTTCGGGTTTCAGGAATCATGTCGATCAGCGGGACGGGCGCGTCGTCGCCTCCACAACTGCCGGCGCAGTGGGCCGCGCAGCTGCCTGACTACGCCGAGCTGCACTGCCTGACCAATTTCACTTTTCTGCACGGCGCGTCGCGCCCGGGCGAGATGGTCGAGCAGGCGATCCGCCACGGCTACCGCGCGCTCGCGATCACCGACGAATGCTCGTTCGCGGGCGTCGTGCGCGCCTGGAGCGCGCTCAACGAATACGACGAGGCGCGCAAGAAGGCGTATGACGAAGCCGTGCGCGAGGCCCGCGAATGTGGCGGCCACGCCGCCGCCGCGGCCTTGGGCCCGTTCGAGCCGTCGCTGCACCTGCTGATCGGCAGCGAGCTGAATCTCGTCGACGAACATGGCGCCCCGTTCTGCACGATCGTTGCGCTCGCAACGACCCGCGAAGGCTATGGCAATCTCTGCGAGCTGATCACGCTGGCGCGCTCGCGGGCGGCAAAGGGCAGCTATCGCGTGCATCCCGCCGATTTCACCGAGCCCGAGCCGGGCTTCGAGCATTTGAAGCACTTGCGCGAGTGCGTGTTGCTGCTCGTGCCGCAGCGCGCGGCCGCGCTCGCGCAAACGCTGCGCGCCGCGCACTGGCTCGCGGGCTTCGCGGCCGAGCGCGCCTGGCTCGCGCTCGAACTCTGGCAAACCGGCGGCGACGACACGCAGATCGAAGTGCTGCGCCACGTCTCGCAGGAGAGCGGCCTACCGCTCGTCGCGGCGGGCGGCGTGCTGATGCACGCCCGTTCGCGCAAGCCCTTGCAGGACACGTTGAGCGCGATCCGTATCGGCAAGCCGCTCGCTTCGTGCGGGCGCGCGCTGGAGGCGAATGCGGAGCGGCATCTGCGCTCGCGCGTGCGGCTCGGCGCGATTTATCCGCGCGAGGCGCTCGACGCGACGCTCGACGTCGCGCGCCGCTGTACGTTTTCGCTCGGCGAACTGGCCTACGAATATCCCGAGGAACTGGTGCCGCCCGGCGAGACGCCGCAGTCGTGGTTGCGCAAGCTCGTGATGAAGGGCGCACTGGAGCGCTGGCCCGATGGCCTGAACGACAAGCGCCGCGATCAGATCGAGCAGGAACTCGAGCTCATCGACGAGCTGAAGTACGAGAAGTACTTTCTCACGGTGCACGACATCGTCCGCTTCGCGCGCGATCAGAAGATCCTGTGCCAGGGGCGAGGCTCGGCGGCGAACTCGGTGGTTTGCTACTGCCTGAAGATCACGGAGATCGACCCCGTGCGCATGAACATGCTCGTGGCGCGTTTTCTCTCTCGCGCGCGCAACGAGCCGCCCGACATCGACGTCGACTTCGAGCATCAGCGCCGCGAAGAAGTCATTCAGTACATCTACCGCAAGTACGGCACGCGCCGCGCCGCGCTGGCCGCGACGCTCATCACCTATCGTTCGCGCAGCGCGTTGCGCGATGTCGGCAAGGCGCTCGGCCTCGACAGCGCGCTCGTCGAAAAGCTCTCGGGCGCGCATCAGTGGTGGGACGGCCCCGATTCGATCGCGCGCCATCTGGAGGAAGCGGGCTTTTCGCCCGACTCGCACGTGACCCAGCAGCTCATCCGCCTCACGCGCGAGCTGCGCGGTTTTCCGCGCCATCTCTCGCAGCACGTGGGCGGTTTCGTGATCGCGCGCGACAAGCTTTCGCGCCTCGTGCCGATCGAAAACGCGGCGATGAAGGACCGCTATGTGATCGAGTGGGACAAGGACGATATCGACGCGCTGCGGCTGTTGAAAGTGGACGTGCTCGCGCTCGGCATGCTCTCGGCGATCCGCCGCTCGCTCGAATTCGTCGCGCAAAGGCGCGGGCTGCCTGAGATGCGCGTGCAGGACATTCCGGTCGAGGACCCGGCGGTGTATCGCATGTGTGCCAGGGCCGATACGGTCGGCGTGTTCCAGATCGAGTCGCGCGCGCAGCAGAGCATGTTGCCGCGTTTGCGGCCGCGCACGTACTACGACCTCGTGATCCAGGTGGCGATCGTGCGGCCGGGGCCGATCCAGGGCGACATGGTGCATCCGTACCTCAAGCGACGGCACGGCGACGAGGCGGTGGAATATGCGAAGGAGGAATTGCGCCCGGTGCTCGAACGCACGCTCGGCGTGCCGATCTTCCAGGAGCAGGTGATGCATCTCGCGATGGTCGCCGCGGACTACACCGGCGAGGAAGCCGACAAGCTGCGCCGCGCAATGGCCGCATGGCGGCGCGATGGAGATCTGCGGCCGTATCAGGCCGATCTCACGAAACGCATGCTCAAGAAGGGCTACACGCTGGAATTTGCCGAGCGCATCTGCAAGCAGATCGAGGGTTTCGGCGACTACGGCTTTCCGGAAAGCCATGCGGCGAGTTTCGCGCTGCTCGTCTACACGAGTTCGTGGCTCAAGCGTTACGAGCCCGCCGCATTCCTGGCAGGACTGCTGAATAGCCAGCCGCTCGGTTTCTATTCGCCTTCCCAGCTCGTGCAGGATGCGAAGCGTCACGGCGTGCCGGTGCGCGCGCCCGATATCGCGTTGAGCGACTGGGCGTCGGTGCTGGAGCGTCGCAACGCACCCGGCGAGCGGCTCGATGACGAGGCGGTTCGCGCGCGCGCCGCCGAGGGGCTGCATTATCACGCGCTGCTGGGCGCGGCCGCGTTGACGTGCAGGGGCACGCTCAAGCGCGGCGGCCGGCGGCACAGGTTCATGGACGGTCTCAAGCGCGTCGTGCGCTCGCGCATGGCGCTTGCGCCGAGCCGCTATGGACGCGGCGGGCCGGCCGTGCGGCTCGGCTTCAGTCTCATCAAGGGCTTTTCCGAAGATGCCGCGCGGCGTGTGATGGAGGCGCGCGAGCGCGCACCGTTCACCGGCGTCGACGATCTCGCGCGCCGCGCGGCGCTCACGCGCCGCGAGCTGGAGGCGCTGGCGGCGTCGAACGCGCTCGCGAGCATCGCGGGCCACCGGCGCGAGGCGTGGTGGGCCGTGACCGCGCAGCACGCGGTGCCCGCGCTTTTGCGCGATGCGCCCGTTGCCGAGGCGCCGCTTGCGCTGCCGCGCGCTTCCGAAGGCGCGGAGATCGTCGCCGATTATGCGAGCCTGCGTCTCACGCTCAATCGCCATCCGCTCGAACTCCTGCGCCACGGCCTCGCGAAGCAGCGCTTTCGCACGGCGGAGCAGCTGGCGCACTGCCGGCACGGCATGCTCGCGCGCGTGTGCGGAATCGTGACGGTGCGGCAGCGGCCGGGCACGGCGAACGGTACGATCTTCGTGTCGCTCGAGGACGAGACCGGCAGCGTCAACGTGATCGTGCACGCGTCGCTCGTCGAGTCGCAGCGCAAGGAACTGCTAGGGTCTTCGCTGCTGGCGGTGGCGGGCGTGGTGCAGCGCGAGGGCGAGGTCGTGCATCTCGTGGCGCACCGGCTGGAGGACCACAGCCGGCTGCTCGGGCGGCTCGCCACGGAGAGCCGCAATTTTCACTGAATTTTCACTGGCGAGCGGCCGGCTCGCCGTCTCTCATGAACGCGTCGAGCACGGCGCGAATCGCCACGTCGAACGGCGTGCGGCGACCCATCCCCAGCGTTTCGAGGCGGCTCGAATCGAGATGACAGTCGCGCGGGCGCGGCGTCGCGTCGGTGGGCGTCGGCTGTGCGAGCAGACGCGCCTCTACGCCAAGTGCCTGCGCGATCCGTTGGGCGATGTCGTACTTCGTCATCGGCTCGTCGCCGGACCACTGCGCGACCCCGCGCACCGCGTTGCCGTCCGCACAGCGCAGCAACAGTTCGCGGATCGCGAACGCCACGTCGGGCGTGAAAGTGGGGTAGCGCGTGGCCCACGCATCCATCGGCGCCGCCTGTGCGCCGGGCTCTGCCGAGGCGACGATGGCCGGCACGAGACTCGTGACCGCGGATTCGTGCCAGCCGACGATCGGACCATACAGCAAGGGCAGGCGCAGCACGAGGGCGTTGTCGCTGGTTTCGAGCAAGGCCCGCTCCCCTTCGAGCTTGCTGTGGCCATAGGCGTTGAGCGGATTCGGCGTGTCGCCGACGCCGTAGGGCGGCTGCGTGCCGTCGAAGACGTAATCGGTGGAGATCGACAGCACCCATGCGCCGCGCTGCCGCGCCGCCGCGGCGACGCTGCGCACCGCATCGACATTGAGCGCGCGCGCCGCCGCCGGATCGTGTTCGCACACGTCGGGGCGGCGCTCGGCGGCGGCCAGCACGATCGCGTCGGGCGCCTCGCGCTCGACGAACGCGTTCACGGCCTGCGCGTCGCGCACATCGAGCACGGTCTGCTGCGGGCCGCCGTGACGGAACGCGGTCGGCACGACTTGCCAGGCGGTCACGGCGGCGAGTTCGCGCACCACGGCGCGCCCAAGCAGGCCAGACGCGCCGATCACGGCAACCTTGAACATGGCCCGGTCCGTCAGACGCTGGCCGTGCCGACGACGGTGTAGCCGGCTTCGTCGATCGCCGACTTCAGAATGTCGGCGCTCTGGCTCGATTCGACCTTCACGCGGCCGGCGGCCAGATCGATCTCGACCCGGGCTTGCGCGTCGTGTTCGTGGATCGCGCGCGTGACGGCGCCTACGCAGTGCTGGCAGCTCATGCCTTCGACGTTGAACTGGATCATCGTGTGTTCCTTTTTTCAGAGATTGAGGCTGGTTACTACCCGATATGAGGCCGCTGGCGGATTATGCCAGCGGGGACCGAATGTCGCGCTGGACCTTCCCATTGTGGGAAGGTGTAGGATTGGAAGATTGATCAAACGATCGGCCAGAGAGCGGGAGAACGGCGTGAACATCGGCGAAGCGGCGCGCGAATCGGGCGTGACGGCAAAAATGATCCGCTACTACGAAAGCGTCGGGCTGCTGGCGCCCAAGGGGCGCACGGAGTCCGGCTACCGGGTGTATGGGGCGGAGGAAGTGCATTCGCTGCGCTTCATCCGCCAGGCGCGCCGATTGGGCTTTCTCGTGGACGACATCCGGCGCCTGCTGGCGCTCTGGCACGACCGCTCCCGCGCGAGCGCCGAGGTTAAGTCGATCGCGCTCGAACATGTCGCCGAACTCGATCAGCGCATCGCCGAACTGTCCCAGATGCGCGACACGCTCGCCCACCTGGCCTCGCACTGCCAGGGCAACGAGCGGCCCGACTGCCCGATCATCGAACGGCTTGCCGACGTCGCCCCGGCAGACTGCCACGAGCCTGGCCACGTACACTGAACGCAGGTGCAACCGCAGCGGGCAAATTGACGCAACCGCATGGGCTGCGCGCACCGTATTGGTGCGTCCTGGCGTGATCGCCGCCGAGCGTCTGCGAATTCGCCGGAAAATGGGTTGATAAAACATGATGTTGCCAATTCGCTCCCTGGGGTCATTCCAAAATGGAATGCACAGTATTCGGGCAATTCACTAGCAAAGTTCGGTGCAACCGCTACAATACGGGTTATCCCTGATGAGGGTTATCCCTGATGTGAATTCACCGGGGATCGCCGAACCGAATCCCTGGAGCACACATCATGTTTGCATTCGTTCTTGAAAAGCTGAGCAACTGGTTTGAAACTGCTGAACGTCGTCGCCGCGAAGCGTATCTCGCCTCGTCGGCCGATATCGTCCAGCTCGAGCAGCGCCTTCGTTCGATCGAAACGAACGGCTACAACTCGCTGTAAGCCAGTTTCGGCCGGGCTCAGTCCGGTTCGAGCAGCACGATCTCAAGCCCCGCATTGGCGGGGCTTTGTCATTTCTGCACCACCGATGGAACAGAGCCTGAGCCTTCCCACCGGGGTAAGGTAAAGTCTTTTTTGCGACAAGCCGTCATAGCAATGATGTCGCTTTCTCACCGGGGGCCGTTCATGGTGCAAGACCGCATTTCCCACCGCACGCCTGTGTTGCCTCGCCGCGCGTTGCGTCGTTTTTCTGTTGCGCGTGCGGGCCTGATCGCCGTCGTCATGGCGTGCGCCAGCGCCGGCGCGCATGCCGGGCAGCCGCTCATTCTGGATACACAAAGAGGGATCAGCGACGGCCAACCGGGGCTCGTGCTGCAAAACGCGCCGCTCTCGCCCGAGCCGATGGTTCAGGCGGCGCAACCGGCGGGTCTCGCGCCGGATTCGTCGCAGCCGTATGTCGTCGCGCCGTACGTGGAAGTGCAGCAGGGTGGTGGGCGGCCGACTCCGCCGCCGCGCCCGCCGCGCCCCCCTCATCGCCCGACGCCGCCGCTTCCCCAGCCGCTGCCATCCGGGCAGTAAGGCTGCTCGCGTGGGGTCGAGTCCGCGGCTCAGTCGCCGCGCGACTCGATCCTGAATTGCGCGCCGACGTCCTGGCCGAGCGTTTTCACGAGCCACGGCAGCGCCTCTTTCATCGCCGCTTCGAGCGTGTAGGGCGGGTTCAGGACGAACATGCCGCTGCCGTAAAGGCCGAAGCCGTCTTCAGGCGGATTGCTCACCGAAAACGTGAGGTGCAGCCAGTTCTTGTTCTGCAGGCGCTTGAGCTGCTCCGGGAAGCGCTGCGATTCGGGACGCGTGACCTGCGGGTACCAGACCGCATAGGTGCCGTTCGCAAAGCGCTTGAGGCTTTCCTCGACGCACGTCAGCGTGCGCGCGTAGTCGCGCTTGTCCTCGAAAGACGGGTCGATCAGCACGAGCGCCCGGCGCGGCGGCGGGGGCAGGAGCGCCTTGATGCCGTCGAAGCCGTCGCCTGCGTAGATCATCACGCGGCGGCCCGCGTCGTGGAAGCGGTGGCGCAGCACGTCGATTTCCGTGCTGTGCAATTCGAACAGCCGCATGCGGTCCTGCTCGCGCATGAGACGCCAAGCGAGATAGGGCGAGCCGGGGTAGAAGCGCAGTTCGCCGTCGGGGTTCAGCGCCGCTACTTCGTCGACGTAGTCCGCGAGCGCCGCGGGCAGGTCGTTGCGGCCCCACAGCTTGCCGATGCCCGTGTCGAACTCGGCGTTCTTCGTCGCGTAGCCTTCGCGCAATGCATAGGCGCCGGCGCCCGCGTGGGTGTCGATGTACCAGTACGCCTTGTCCTTCTTGCCGAGGTAGTGCAGCAGTTGCACGACGACGGCGTGTTTCAGGACATCGGCATGATTGCCGGCGTGGAAGGCGTGACGGTAGCTCAGCATGATGGACGGGACACGAGGTCCGGTGAAAACGGGGAAAACGGCAGCGGCGGCGCGATGACGGCGCCGCCCGCGAGGTCGCGTATTGTACGCCACCGCAATATGCGACCCGCGGTACGCGGTCCGTCCGGCTACGCCCGCGCGTGAGCCCGCCCAGCGGTTTCGGACGCGCCGCGGCGTCTTGCGGGCACGAGCCCTACATCAGTCGTAAGCGTCGCCGACGATCGCCTCGATCTGCGCCTTGATGTCTGGCGTGATCTTTTCCGCCACGTCGCGCGCCTTCATGTTTTCGCCGATCTGCTCGATGCGCGAGGCCCCGGTGATGACCGTGCTCACGCGCGGATTCTTCAGGATCCACGCGAGCGCCAGTTGCCCCACCGAACAGTCGAGTTGTTTCGCGAATTCAGCGAGCTTGCCGACGATCTCGTTCTTGTCGGGGTCGGTGACGTTCTTGCGCAGCCAGTCGTAGCCCTGCAGTTCCGCGCGGCTGCCCGACGGCACGCCGCCGCGATACTTGCCGGTGAGCAGACCCGAGGCGAGCGGGCTCCAGGTGGTGAGGCCGAGGCCGATGTCCTCGTAGAGCCGACGGTATTCGTCTTCCACACGCGTGCGGTGGAACAGGTTGTATTGCGGCTGCTCCATGACCGGCTTGTGCAGGTGATGGCGCTCCGCGATTTCCCACGCGGCGCGGATTTCGTCGGCGCTCCACTCCGAGGTGCCCCAGTAGAGCGCCTTGCCGCGCGTGATCATGTCGCTCATCGCCCAGACGGTTTCTTCGACCGGCGTGTTCGGGTCGGGGCGGTGGCAGAACACGAGATCGACGTAATCGAGTTGCAGCCGCTCGAGCGAGCCGTCGATGGCGTTCATGAGGTACTTGCGGTTGAGCGTGTGGTACTGGTTGGGCGCTTCGTTCAAGCCCCAGTAGAACTTGGTCGAGACCACATAGCTCACGCGCGGCCACGCGAGTTCCTTGAGCGCCTGGCCCATGAGCTCTTCCGACTTGCCGCCGGCGTAGGCCTCGGCGTTGTCGAAGAAGTTGATGCCCGCGTCGCGCGCCGCCGCGAGCGATTCGCGCGCGAGCCTGGCGTCGACCTGGTTGCCGTAGGTGACCCACGAGCCGATGGACAGTTCGCTTACCTGCAGGCCTGAGCGGCCCAGTCGCCGATAGTTCATGAACGCCTCCTTGTGAGCCGATAAAGCTAGCACGACTTCGCCGTTGCTGCTGAACGGGCTTGCGCCGCGCGCCGCGCCTTGCAGTGCGGCGAAAATCTCTTTTGCCTGTCCTGCTCGATGCTTCGATGAGGCGCCTTCATGCACAATAGCCTCGTTGGCCGCGACGCAACATCCGGCCGGATGGCATAAGCCATTCGTCAGGTTTGACGGCGCGCGCTCCGAGGTTTCATCCTGTCCCGTTCACTCACCTGGAGGTGCCCGATGTCGTCTCTCTCCCTGAACACGAAACTCGATGGCAAGGTCGCAGTCGTTACCGGCGCGGCCAGCGGCATTGGCAAGCAGATCGCCCTCACGCTCGCGCAGGCGGGCGCCGCGGTCGCCATCGCCGACCTGAACCAGAGCGGCGCGGACGCCGTGGCCGAAGAGATCAAGGGCGCAGGCGGCAAGGCCATCGGCGTCGCCATGGACGTCACCAGCGAAGAGGCCGTGAATCAGGGTATCGACCGCGTCGCGGCCGAACTCGGCCCGGTCGACATCCTCATCTCGAACGCCGGCATCCAGATCGTGAACCCGATCGAGAACTACGCGTTCTCCGACTGGAAGAAGATGCAGGCCATCCACGTGGACGGCGCGTTCCTCACCACCAAGGCGGTGCTCAAGCACATGTACAAGGACGACCGCGGCGGTGTCGTGATCTACATGGGTTCGGTGCACTCGCACGAAGCGTCGCCGCTCAAGTCGGCCTATGTCGCGGCCAAGCACGCGCTGCTCGGCCTCGCACGCGTGCTCGCCAAGGAAGGCGGCAAGCACAACGTGCGCTCGCATGTGGTGTGTCCGGGCTTCGTGCGCACGCCGCTCGTGGAAAAGCAGATTCCCGAGCAGGCGAAGGAACTCGGCATCTCCGAGGAAGAAGTGGTCAAGCGCGTCATGCTCGGCGGTACGGTGGACGGCATCTTCACGACCGTCGAGGACGTCGCGCAAACCGTGCTGTTCCTCTCGGCGTTCCCGAGCGCAGCGTTCACTGGCCAGTCCTTCGTCGTGAGCCACGGCTGGTTCATGCAATAACGCAGGCATCGGGCCGAGGAGGCGCGGCAATGGCGCAACGCAAGAAGGGGCAGGTCCAGTCGAGCGCAGTCGACGACGAGGTCGGCGCGCATACCGGCGCGCGTATCGGCAACGCACCGCAGGGGAGTGCACCGCAGCCGCATGTTTCGAACTGCGGCGCGGAAGCGAAAGAATGGGAAACCATCGCGCTCACGCTGCAGGGGGGCGGTGCGCTCGGCGCGTATCAGGCGGGCGTGTACGAAGGGCTCGTCGAGGCCGGCATCGCGCCGAACTGGATCGCGGGTATCTCGATCGGCGCGCTCAATACGGCCATCATCGCGGGCAATGCGCCCGAACATCGCGTGGCGCGGCTGCGCGAGTTCTGGGAGACGATCTGCCAGCCCGCCTTTAGCTTCCCGTTGCCGCCCTTCGTCGAGCACGCGCTGTTCAATGCGAACGCCGCCGTGCGCAAGACCTTCACGGCCATGCAGGCGGCAGGCGCGATCGTGGAAGGGCAGAAGGGCTTCTTCGTGCCGCGCTTTCCGCCGCCGCTGCCCAATGGATCGGGTTCGCCCGAAACGGCCAGCTACTACGACACGAAGCCGCTCAAGGCCACGCTGGAACGCCTGTGCGACTTCGAGCGCATCAACTCGGGCGAAACGCGCGTGTCAGTGGGCGCGGTCAACGTGGGCAGCGGCAACTTCGTCTACTTCGACAACAAGACCACGACCTTGCGTCCCGAGCATTTCATAGCCTCGGGCGCGCTGCCGCCGGGCTTCGCGGCCGTGGAGATCGACGGCGAGTACTACTGGGACGGCGGCCTGATGTCGAACACGCCGCTCTACGAGGTGATCCAGACCACGCCGCGGCGCGACACGCTCGCGTTCCAGGTCGATCTCTGGAGCGCGCGCGGGCCGGTGCCCGACAACCTCATCGACGTGCAGGGGCGCGTGAAGGACATTCAGTATTCGAGCCGCACGCGTCTCGTGACCGATATCCTGCAGCGCTCGCAGCGTTACCGGCACGTGCTGCGCGAGGTGCTCGACCGCGTCGCGCCCGAGCATCGCAATGACCCGTGGGTCGCGCTGGCGGACGAGCTTTCGTGCTCGAAGAAGTACAACGTGATCCATCTCATCTACCGGCAGAAGGAATACGAGGGGCACTTCAAGGACTACCAGTTCGGCCTCTCGACCATGCATGAGCATTGGGCTAGCGGCCTGCAGGACATCCGCGCTTCGCTCGCGCAGCCGGACTGGCTCGACAAGCCGGACAACGACTCGGGTTTCGTCACGCACGATATCCATCGCGATTCGCGAGGCCACGGCAGCTGACGTTTTCCGGCGAAGTTTTCCAAGGCGTTCGCCAAAGAAAAAAGGCGTCCGTTCGAAAGAACGGACGCCTTTTTTATCGCGCCAGCAAGCCGCTACGCAGCGGCCCGTCTTGCTGGCGAACGAGCTTACTTCAGCACTTGGGCGACTGCGCTCGCCACGACGTCGAGGTTGCGCGTGTTCAGTGCGGCCACGCAGATGCGGCCCGTGCTGACCGCATAGATGCCGAACTCTTCGCGCAGGCGGTCGACCTGGGCAGCGGTCAGGCCCGAATACGAGAACATGCCGCGCTGCACGTTGATGAAGTTGAAGTCGCGGTCCACGCCGGCGGCCGTGAGGCGCTCGACGAGGCCCGTGCGCATCGCGCGGATGCGGTTGCGCATTTCGCCGAGTTCCGCTTCCCACATGGCGCGCAGGTCGGCCGAGCCGAGCACGGCTGCGACCACCGAGCCGCCGTGCGTCGGCGGGTTCGAGTAGTTGGTGCGGATCACGCGCTTGAGCTGCGAGAGCACGCGCGCCGACTCTTCCTTGCTGGCGGTGAGGATCGACAGCGCGCCCACGCGCTCGCCGTACAGCGAGAACGACTTCGAGAACGACGACGAGACGAACACGTTGAGTTCCGAAGCGGCAAAGAGGCGCACGACTTCGCCGTCTTCCGCAATGCCGTCGCCGAAGCCTTGATAGGCGATGTCGAGGAACGGCACCAGACCGCGCGCCTTCACGGCTTCGATGACCTGCTTCCACTGGTCGATCGTGAGGTCCACGCCGGTCGGGTTGTGGCAGCACGCGTGCAGCACGACGACGGTGCCGGCGGCGTAGCCGTTCAGCGCGCTCAGCATGCCTTCGAAGTTCACGCCGTTGGTCTGCGCGTCGTAGTACGGATACGCGACGACTTCAAAACCCGCGCTTTCGAACAGGGCGCGGTGGTTTTCCCAGCTCGGGTCGCTGATCGCGACCTTGGCATTCGGGTTCACGCGCTTGAGGAAATCGGCGCCGATCTTGAGCGCGCCCGTGCCGCCCAGCGCCTGCGCCGTGACGACGCGGCCCGCGGCGATCAGCGGCGAGTCGTCGCCGAGCAGCAGCTTTTGCACCGCGGCGTCATAGGCGGCCAGACCTTCGATCGGCAAATAGCCGCGCGGCAGACCGGCTTCCACGCGGGCCTTTTCTGCTTCGCGCACGGCGCGCAGCAGCGGAATCCTGCCTTCCTCGTTGGTGTACACGCCCACGCCGAGGTTCACCTTGGTCGCGCGCGCATCGGCGTTATAGGCTTCGTTCAGACCCAGGATCGGGTCGCGGGGGGCGAGTTCGACAGCGGAAAAGAGGGACATGATCGTTCGGCAAAAGTGAAGGAAGATCGGTTGGGCCACATGCTGCACCGGCCACGGAACTCGCTATTGTAACGAATCCTCAAGCGGGATTTCCGCGGATTTGCCATTCTCCGCGCCGTTTTCAGGGCTATTTCCGGCGCGATTGGGCGATTTCTGGTGCGTCGTTGCGCAGCGTTCACCGCCTGCCGACCGTCATCGCCGCGCGCGGCCCTTGCAGGGCCGGCCGCCGCACCCCATCTAGCATCCAGACCCCCCAGGTTCACCCAGACTGACCCAGGCTCGCCCCTCGGCAAGATGCGGCGAGACGCTAGAATAGTTGTTTGCTCCGCGCACAGGATGCCCCCATGTCCGACCACCCCGTCGCCGACGCGCCCGCGCTCGACGAGTCGAAATTCATCCAGTACGAAGGCTCGCCGTTCCAGCTCTACCAGCCGTACCCGCCGGCCGGCGACCAGCCTACGGCCATCGAAACGCTCGTGGAGGGCGTGGAAGACGGCCTCTCGTTCCAGACGCTGCTCGGCGTGACGGGCTCGGGCAAGACCTACACGATGGCGAACACCATCGCGCGCCTCGGCCGCCCGGCCATCGTGTTCGCGCCGAACAAGACGCTCGCCGCGCAGCTCTACGCCGAATTCCGCGAGTTCTTTCCTCGCAACGCCGTCGAGTACTTCGTCTCGTACTACGACTACTACCAGCCGGAAGCCTATGTGCCGCAGCGCGATCTCTTCATCGAGAAGGATTCGTCGATCAACGAGCACATCGAGCAGATGCGGCTTTCGGCCACCAAGAGCCTGATGGAGCGGCGCGACGTGGTGATCGTCGCGACGGTTTCGGCGATCTACGGTATCGGCAATCCGTCCGAATACCACCAGATGATTCTCACGCTGCGCCATGGCGACAAGCTCGGCCAGCGCGACGTCATCGCACGCCTGATCGCCATGCAATACACGCGCAACGAGCAGGACTTCCAGCGCGGCACCTTCCGCGTGCGCGGCGATACCATCGACATCTTTCCGGCCGAACACGCCGAAATGGCGGTGCGCGTGGAACTGTTCGACGACGAAGTGGAAACGCTGCAGCTCTTCGATCCGCTCACGGGCCGCGTGCGCCAGAAGATTCCGCGCTTTACGGTGTACCCGTCGTCGCACTACGTGACGCCGCGCGAGACCGTGCTGCGCGCCGTCGAAACCATCAAGTCGGAATTGCGCGAGCGCCTCGAGTTCTTCCATGCGGAAGGCAAGCTCGTGGAGGCGCAGCGCCTCGAACAGCGCACGCGCTTCGATCTGGAAATGCTTCAGGAGCTGGGCTTCTGCAAGGGCATCGAGAACTACTCGCGGCACTTCTCGGGCGCGCTGCCCGGCGAGCCGCCGCCCACGCTGGTCGATTACCTGCCGACCGATGCCATGATGTTCCTCGACGAATCGCACGTGCTGATCGGCCAGTTCAACGGCATGTACAACGGCGACCGCGCGCGCAAGGAAAATCTCGTCGACTACGGCTTCCGGCTGCCTTCGGCGCTCGATAACCGGCCGCTCAAGTTCAACGAGTTCGAGCGCAAGATGCGCCAGGTGGTGTTCGTCTCGGCCACGCCGGCCGACTACGAGAAGAAGGTGACGGGCCAGATCGCCGAGCAGGTCGTGCGGCCCACGGGCCTCGTCGACCCGGTGATCGAAGTGCGGCCCGCATCGACCCAGGTCGACGACGTGCTCGGCGAGATCAACGAGCGCGTGGCCGTGGGCGAGCGCGTGCTAGTGACCACGCTCACCAAGCGCATGGCCGAGCAGCTCACGGAGTTCCTCGCCGACCACGGCGTGAAGGTGCGCTATCTGCACAGCGACATCGACACGGTCGAGCGCGTGGAGATCATCCGCGACCTGCGTCTGGGCACGTTCGACGTGCTCGTGGGCATCAACCTGCTGCGCGAGGGCCTCGACATTCCCGAGGTCTCGCTCGTGGCGATTCTCGACGCCGACAAGGAAGGCTTCCTGCGCGCCGAGCGCTCGCTGATCCAGACGATCGGCCGCGCCGCGCGTAACGTGAACGGCAAGGCGATCCTCTATGGCGACCGCATCACGGACTCGATGCGTCGTGCCATCGACGAAACCGAGCGCCGCCGCGCCAAGCAGATGCACTTCAACGAAGAGCACGGCATCGTGCCGCGCGGCGTCGTGAAGCGCATCAAGGACATCATCGATGGCGTTTACAACGTCGATGAAGCCCGCGCCGAGCTGCGCGAGGAGCAGGAGCGCGCGAAGTTCGAGGACATGTCCGAGAAGCAGATCGCGAAAGAAATCAAGAAGCTCGAAAAGCAGATGATGGACTACGCGAAGAACCTCGAATTCGAGAAGGCCGCGCAGGCGCGCGACCAGCTCGCCGTGCTGCGCCAGCGCGTGTTCGGGGCGAACGTGGGCGACCATCCGATCTGATGGGCTTCGAGCGGGCTGTCCGCTCGGGCGGGCAGGGCGGCACGGGCGCCGCCCCGCGCCTGTCTCTCCCCAGTATTCCTTCGATTTCCTTTCGTGTATTCGCGGCCCCGAAACACCGCTGTAAGGCGCCCTAAGCCTGTGTTAATCAAGCGCTGCTAAAACCCTGTTCCACTGAGGCTTTTGGTGGCGCCGAATTTGTCCCTCATCTGCATCGGTGTTAAACTTCAGCATTATTGAGAATTGTTCGCATTAACTTTCTTATGTACGTGCGGCAGGCTCAGTGGGATGTAACCCTCATATAAAAACCAGGAGTTTCGATGCGGATTCACACTCTCTTGCGCGGCACCGCCGTCATCGCGGCCGCCACGGCGGCATTTGCTGCTAATGCGGCTGAATACCCGATCGGCAAGCAGGCCATCCAGGGCGGCATGGAAATCGGCGCGGTCTATCTGCAGCCGATCACGATGGAGCCGGAAGGCATGATGCGCAAGGCGTCGGATTCCGATATTCACCTCGAATCGGACATCCACGCGGTCAAGAACAACCCGACCGGTTTCGCCGAAGGCGACTGGATGCCGTATCTGCAGGTGCACTACGAACTCACGAAGCCGGGTTCGAGCTATGTGCAAAAGGGCGACCTGATGCCGATGGTCGCGAACGACGGCCCGCACTACGGCGACAACGTGAAGCTGGCCGGTCCCGGCAAGTACCACCTCAAGCTGATCGTGGACGCGCCGATGCAGACGGGCCACATGGCGTTCGGCCGTCACGTCGACAAGGAAACGGGCGTGGGTCCGTGGTTCAAGCCGATCACGCTGGAATACGATTTCCCGTTCGCGGGCATCGGCAAGAAGGGCGGCTACTAAGCCGTCGCGAAGCAGCTCGGGCGGCGGCGCGCATCTCGTGCAGCGCCGCCGCATGAATGGCAGCAAGGAGCAGGTAAAACCAATGACTGGAATGCGGAAGTTTGCGGCGCTCGCACTCAGCGCGTCGTTTGCGGTGTCGCTGGCGGGCGTGGCCACGACGGCGCACGCCGAAGATCTGCCCACGTTCAAGCTCGAAATGACCGACGGCAAGCTCAACCCCGCGCGCATCGAAGTGCCGGCGGGCAAGCGCATCAAGATCGAGGTGCGCAACACGGGCAAGGGCGCGGCGGAGTTCGAGAGCGTTCAGCTGCGCAAGGAGAAGGTGCTGGCGCCGGGCGCGGACTCGTTCGTCGTGATCGCGCCGCTCGATCCGGGCGAGTACAAGTTTTTCGACGATTTCCATCAGCAGGCGCAGGGCGTGATCGTCGCCAAATGAGCGTTGCGAAGTCAGGCCGCTGGCGCGTATCGCCGGTAGCAGGAGGTGTTGAATGGGTCAGGTGATGTTCATCGTATGGCGGGAGAGCGTCGAGGCGCTGCTCGTCGTCGGGATTCTTTATGCGTGGCTGAAAAACGGCGATGCGGATGCGCGGCGCGGCGTGCCGTACCTGTGGGGCGGCGTGGCGCTCGGCATTCTTGCCGCCATCGGCCTCGGCGCGGCGCTGGTCGGCTTTACCGAAGTGCTGTCGGGCGACGCGCAGGACTACTTCCAGACCGGCATGGTGCTGGTGGCGTGCGTGCTGATCGTGCAGATGGTGCTGTGGATGAAGCAGCACGGCCGCACGCTCAAGCGCGAGATGGAAGAGTCGCTGGAAAAGAGCACGCGCGACGCGAACTGGTGGGGCGTGACGATACTCGTCGCGCTTGCCATCGCGCGTGAGGGCAGCGAGACGGTGATCTTCCTCTATGGCCTCGGCTTCGGCCAGTCGGGCCATGTGGACGCGAGCCAGTACTTCGCGGTGCTGATCGGCCTCGCGCTGGCGTTCCTCACGTTCTATCTGCTGCAGCTGGGCGGCAAGATCTTCTCGTGGCGGCACTTCTTCCGCATCACCGAGATCATGCTGCTGTTCCTCGGCGCGGGCCTGTTCCAGACCGGCGTGGACAAGCTGATCGACAAGGAGATCCTGCCGACCATCGTCGACCAGGTGTGGAACTCCTCGGCGATCCTCGACGACTCGAGCACCTTCGGCTCGCTCGTCGCGACGCTCACGGGCTACCGCGCGCATCCGGCGCTCATGAACCTGATCGCCTATGCCGTGTACTGGCTCGTGGTGTGGTTCCTCGTGCGTCGCGCCACCGGTCGCGCGGGCGCCGTTGCGAAGAGGAAGGCAGCATGAGTTGTGTATCCGCTCGCCCGACGCAGGCAAACGGGCGCCCTGGCAAGCTTGCCCAGGCGGGCCAGTGGATGCAACGTCACGGCGCGGCGATCCGCGCCGTGCAGTGGGTCGTGGTCGCTGTCTACGCGTTCCTGATTCTCGTGCCCGCGGCGATGCCGCTGCCCGGCGACACGGCGCATCTGTGGAACAACCTCACGCTCGCGGCGCAGTTCGTGTTCTGGGGCATCTGGTGGCCGTTCGTGCTGCTCTCGATGGTGATGCTCGGCCGCGTGTGGTGCGGCGTGCTGTGCCCCGAAGGGGCGCTCACCGAGTTCGCGAGCAAGTTCGGCCGCGGCCGCGCCATCCCGCACTGGATGCGCTGGGGCGGCTGGCCTTTCGTGGCCTTCGGCCTCACGACGATCTACGGACAGATGGTGAGCGTCTACCAGTACCCCAAGGCGGTGCTGCTCGTGCTGGGCGGATCGACGCTCGGCGCGATGGTGATCGGCTTTCTGTACGGACGCGAGAAGCGTGTCTGGTGCAAGTATCTCTGCCCCGTGAACGGGGTTTTTGCGCTTCTCGCACGTCTCGCGCCGTTTCGCTACAAGGTCGACGAAGACGCTTGGCGCAACTCCTACACGCACGGCGAGCATGGCGGGCATCGCGTGATTCCCGTGAACTGCGCGCCGCTCGTGCCGCTGCGCAACATGAAGGGCGCGGCGCAGTGCCACATGTGCGGTCGCTGCAGCGGCCACCGCGACGCCATCGCGCTCTCGTGGCGCTCGCCGGCCGAAGAAGTGGTCGAGCTCGGCGACAGCCAGGCCAACGCGTGGGACACGGCGCTGATTCTCTACGGCCTGCTCGGCGTGGCGATCGGCGCGTTCCACTGGACCGGCTCGCCGTGGTTCATCGGCATCAAGCAGTGGCTCGCGGGCTGGCTCATCGACCGCGACATCACCTGGCCGCTCGACACCAATGCGCCGTGGTTCCTGCTCACGCATTACCCGGCGCAGAACGACGTGTTCTCGTGGCTCGACGGCGCGATGATCGTCGGCTACATCGTCGCGACCGGGCTCGTCTATGGCACGGCGCTGCTTGCGATCCTCGCAGGCTCGACCGCCGTGCTCGGGCGTTTCGAGATGCGGCGTCTGCATCACTTCGCGCAGTCGCTGATCCCGCTGGCGGGGGCGGGGGTGTTCCTCGGCCTGTCGGCCACGACGCTCTCGCTGCTGCGCGCCGAGCACGTGCCGCTCGACTGGGCCGCCGAGGTGCGCATTGCGATTCTGGTCATCACGAACCTCTGGAGCGCCTGGCTCGCGTGGCGCGTGACGGGCCGCTACAGCTCCCGGTTCTGGCAGCGCGCGCTCGCGCTCGCGGGCTTTGCGCTCGCGCTCGCCGTGGTGGACAGCGCCTGGTGGCTCATGTTCTGGGGCTGGGTGCGCTGAGCCTGTTTCGACGCTTCTTCATCTGCCGCTGATATAGGCGACATACGAGGGATCAGCGCGTCGCGGCGCAAGTCTGGGTGTTACTCTCAAAACCGGGTTGGCGATTTCGCCAAACCCGGTTTTTGACTTTTCGGAGAGACACATGCGAACGCGAGCAGTACTGACCGATGAAGACGTGATCCGGGTAGCCGACGCAGCCGTCGCGCACGCCCGTTCGAATGAATGGCACGTGACGATCGCCATCGTCGACGATGGCGGCCATCTGCTGCATTTGCGCCGCCTCGACGGCGCCGCGCCCATCAGCGCGGAGATCGCCGTGGCCAAGGCGCGCACCGCGTCGCTGGGCCGCCGCGAGAGCAAGGTGTACGAGGACGTGATCAAGCAGGGCCGCACGGCGTTCCTGAGTGCGCCGCTCACCGGCATGCTGGAAGGCGGCGTACCCGTGAGCGTGAACGGCGATGTGATTGGCGCGGTCGGGGTCTCGGGCGTGAAGTCCGACCAGGATGCCTCCATTGCGCGTGCGGGCATAGCGGCGCTCGGGGTGGAGTAATTCGATCCACTGTCGCGCTCGACGACGCCAGAAAAAACAAAAGCCGCGGACGGATGCCGCGGCGTTTGTCTCGGGCGGCTCACGCTTCGCGCGCCGCCCCGATCTGGTATGAGAACAAAAAAATGGCGTGGCTTGCTTCGACGGCTGGCTTGAAGCTTGAAGGATGTCTGCACGAAGGGGTCTAGATCTCGCGTGCAAGCCGTCGTTGCTGGCTAATGCCCCAACGCCTCTCGGTGGAGGCGGTCCCCACAATACCCGGTTGAAACCTGCTTGAACCTATTTCGTCAGGATCAGCTTGCCGAGACGGGTGGCCCGCAACTGATAGGTTTCGCCGTTGTGCATGATGCTCACATGGCTGCGGCCTTGCAGCAGCGCCGCGCTATCCAGTTTCCTTTCGTCGCTTGTCGCGGCGGCCGCCGGCTCGGCGCTCTTGCGCGGCTTGGGCGGGGCGACGGCAGGCTTGGGCCGCGCGCTGGTCAATGCCGAGCTGCCGTTGCGGCGCAAGCTTAGTGTGGAGGTGCGGTGCAGTTCGGTCATGAACGTGACGTCTTTGTCTCGATTCGATGGATGAATTCTAAATGATAATAGTTCGTATTTGCAACTACGAGATATTCATCGGAATCGAATGCCGATAGCCTGAACCGAAGCGGGCTGTCGTGTGAATTGGCGCTCGCCGTGCCGCGCAGGGCAGGAGGGCAAGCGCCGGAGGGCTTCAGTGCAGCGCGTTCGGCGCGCTGCCGTCGCCCTGCACGAACTGGCGGATGAGACGCACGGTGTCGATGTCCGACTCGCGATAGGCCGACTTCACGATTTCGGAAGTCTGCCGATCGTCTTCGGTATCGGCGGTGGGCAGCGTCGTGCGGTACTCGAAGCGCAGAAAGAGCTGCAGCTCATCGGGCTGCTCGATCGTCATCGTGAGCGAGCCGCCGACGTACTCGGCGGTCGCCATGATGTCGTAGCGCACGCTCTCGTTGGGCGTGAGCGTGACGCGATCGCGTACAGTGGCGTGGCCATAGTGCAACTCGCGCTCCATCGTGCTCTCGGTGCGCGAGAGGATCGTGCAGCTGTCGAGCCCGATCACGAAGAGCTGCGGCTGCTCGGCGCGCAGCACGAGCCCTTCCCAGAGCTGCTCGCGCGTCATGGCCTCGACGAGCGGGTTCAGCGGATCGTTGATCTGGATGAGGTGTTCGAAATTCAAGGCGGCGCCTTCCTGTGTCTGTGTCCGCGCGTCGCCGCTCAAGCGACGACGAGACCCGTGCGGATCGTGATCGTGTTCGTGAGGACCTTGTGGACCGGGCAGGCGTTGGCGATCTGCAGCAGGCGCTCGCGCTGCTCGTCGGTGAGCGCGCCTTCGAGCACGATCTGGCGGTCGATCTTCGTGCCTTCGCTGCCGGTTTCCATCGTGAGCTTCACGCGTACGCCTTCGAGCGGCCACTCCTTGCGCTGCGCATACATCTTCAGCGTGATGGAGGTGCAGGCGCCAAGGCTCGAGAGCAACAGCGAGAAAGGCGACGGTCCGCGGTCACCGCCGCCGAGCGAGGCGGGTTCGTCGGCGATCCAGGTGTGGGTGCCGTCGTCGAACTGAACCTGGTAGTTCGTCGAGCCAATGTGTGCGGTGACTGCGGGTTCGGCCATGCGCTCCTCGCGGGCGGGACGGTTAAAGAGGGACAGGCGCGCAACCTGCGATGCGCGCCCCAGAAACCGTATTGTGACGGAAAGCGGGCGGGCCCGTGGCGATGCTTCGGAAACCCGCGTCGCTGCGCCGTACGGCTTCAGTGAGCGATGCGCCCCATGCGCCCGGCCTGATAGTCGAGCACGGCCTGGCGGATCTCCTGCTCCGTGTTCATGACGAACGGGCCGTAGCGCACGACCGGCTCGTTCAGCGGCACGCCGCCGATCAGCAGGACGCTGAGCGGTGCGCTCGCGTCGGCCGGGGCGGCGAGCGTGACGGTGTCGCCGTCGTTCGCGAAGGTCACCATCTGCTGGGCATCGATGGCTTGCGCGTCGGGCCCGTACAGACCCGTGCCCGAGAGGCCGTACGCAAACACGCGATACTCGCTCGGCACCGGCTGCTCCACGCGCGCGCCGGGCGCGAGCGTGAAGTGCTGGTAGAGGATGGGCGTGCGCGTTTCGATCGCGGCCTTGACGCCCAGCGCTTCGCCGGCGATCACCTTCACCGCAACCTTGCCGTCCTTCGAGCGGCCCACCGGAATCTGTTCCGTGGGCAGCTCCTGGTAGCGCGGCGCCATCATCTTGTCGCGCGCGGGCAGATTCACCCACAGCTGCAGGCCATGCATGCGGCCGCCCGTACGCGTGAATTCGGGGTCGGGCATCTCGCTGTGGATCACGCCCGCGCCGGCCGTCATCCATTGCACGTCACCGGGTCGCAGCGTGCCCGAATGGCCCGCCGAGTCCTTGTGGCCGAAGCGGCCTTCGACCATATAGGTGACGGTTTCGAAGCCGCGATGCGGATGGTCGGGCGCGCCCTTGGCCTCGCCGGGCGCGTAATCGACCGGGCCCATTTCGTCGAGCAGCAGGAACGGATCGAAGTCCATCAGCTGGCGGGTCGGAAACGGCCGATGGACGATGAATCCGCCACCCTCGGTGGTGCGAACCGCGGGATAAACGCGTTCGATCGTACGGGTCGTGGTCATGGATATCACCTCGAATTGTGGGAATTGCGTTATATGCGAAACAAACCGCTATTATAGGTAGCCAATTTGGCCTGTTTTACGCCTCATCGCAATGGATTGTCCCATCGCTGGAACGACGACATGAAAATCGATTCGCATAACCTCAACGACCTGATGTACTTTTCGCAGGTGATCGAACATGGCGGCTTTTCCGCTGCCGAACGTGTGCTCGGCATCTCGAAGTCGCGTCTGTCGCGGCGGGTGAGCGAACTCGAGGCCTCGCTTGGCGTGCGCCTGCTGCAGCGTTCCACGCGCAAGCTCGCGCTCACCGAGGCGGGCGAACTCTTCTACCAGCATTGCCGCTCGATGCTCGCCGAGGCGCAGGCCGCGGTGAACGTCGTTCAATCGCTGCGCTCGTCGCCGCGCGGCACGGTGCGCGTGAGCGTGCCTGTCACGCTGTCGCAGACCATCTTTTCGCAGGTCATTCCGGAATTCATGCATCGTTACCCCGAGGTGCGGGTGGTGATGCGCGTGACGAACCGCGTGATCGACCTGTTCGAAGACTCCGTGGATATTGCGCTGCGCGTGCGCTCGGAGCCGCCGCAGAACGCCAATATCGTGGTGCGTCCGCTATGGCGCACCGAGCAGATGCTGGTGGGCGCGCCGAGCCTGCTCGCGCAGAACGCACCGCCGCTCACGCCGGAAGACCTCGCGCGCTTCGAAACGCTCGATACGCCCACGGGCGACGGCCGCCACGTGTTCCAGCTCATCGCACCCGATGGCACGCGCCACGCGCACGAGCACGAGCCGCGCCTCATCACCGCAGACCTCACGACGATTCGTGAAGCGGCGCTGCAAGGCCTCGGCATCGCGGCGTTGCCGGAGATGATGTACGGCGCTGCACTGCGTTCGGGCAAGCTTTCACCGGTGATGCCGGGCTGGACGCTGCCGGTGCCGCAGCTCTATGCGGTATTTCTCTCGCGCCAGGGCATGGTTCCGGCCGTGCGTGCCTTCGTCGATTACCTCGTGGAAGTGCTCGATGCCGATAAGGGCTTGCAGCAGGAATGTCCGCTGAAAAGCGACATCGCCGCGCTTGCACCGAAAGCGGAAGGGCAGAGTGCACCCACCGGGCAGGTTGGGCTGTCACGCACAAAGAGCGCGAGCAGGATCGAAACGGCATGAAGCTTTGCGAACGTGCACGCGCGTGCGCTTGTATGAAACTTGAGTTTTCATGCAGTGCATTTGTGCGCAACGTCTAGCGCCATTTGTTTTTAGGCATTCAAGCGTGAGCGGCCATCGCTACTTTCAATGGCCTAACTCTTGAACGCGCGAAGCGAGAGGAATATATTGAAGTCCTTCTCGCCAAGCACCGGTCTTGAGCGGGAATTGATGGCCGCTATCATAGTGGGCCTTCAGGGCCGAAAGCGCAGTCCGTGTTGCCCACGGCAGTCGCATGTGCCGGCGTGAACCGATCGATTGTCGGGGAGTCGCCGCCACCGCCCGAATGCGCCGCGTGCGCACGAAAAAAGGCCTTCGTCTGACGATGAAGGCCTTTTACTTTGTACCGCTCAACTTTGCGTGCTGCGCGCAGTGACGCGATCAGTGATGCGCAGGGTCGGTGACGAAGCCGAGCTTCGTGAGGCCGCCGCTTTGCGCGGCGGACATCACCTGGGCAACGCGTTCGTACTGCACCTTGCGGTCCGCGTTCAGATGCAGTTCCGGTTGCGGCGTCGTTTGCGCCGCGGCTGCGATCTTCTGGTTCAGCGCCGCGTCGTCGACCTGCGTGCCGTCCCACAGCACGGTGCCGTCCGCTTCGATCGAGATGTTGATCTGCGCGGGCTTGGTGTCTTCCTTCTGGCTGCTCGCATGCGGCAGGTCGATCTTCACGGCGTGACGGATCACGGGAATTGTCACCATGAAAACGATCAGGAGAACCAACATGACGTCGACGAGCGGCGTCATGTTGATTTCGTTCATCAGGCCATCGTCGTCGTCGCTGGCAAAGGGGCTCATCGCCATGATGCTTGCCTCCGCTCTTTAGTGGCTGCGCGCAGCGACACGCAGGTTGCTCGTGTTGCCCTCCTTCGCGCCGCTACGTGCGGTCGAGGTGAGGCGCGCGCCCGTGACGAAGAAGGCATGCAGGCCGTGCGCGAAGCGGTTGAGCTTCGTGACGATCGCCTTGTTGGCGCGGGTGAGGGCGTTGTAGCCGAGCACGGCGGGAATCGCGACAAAGAGGCCGAAGGCCGTCATGATGAGCGCTTCGCCAACGGGGCCCGCCACGGCGTCGATCGAAGTTTGACCCGTCGCGCCGATCGTAAGCAGTGCGTGATAGATGCCCCACACCGTGCCGAACAGGCCGACGAACGGCGCCGTGCTGCCGATCGAGGCGAGAATGGCGAGGCCGCTTTGCATCTTCGCGACCGATTCGTCCATCGTGTCTTTCAGGCAGCGCGTGACCCAGTCCGACACGTCCATGCGGTCGTGCAGATGCGGCTGGGTCTGGTGATGGTGGTCGGCGGCTTCCTGGCCCGACAGCGCAAGTGCGACGAACGGGTTGTCTTCACGCGAGCCGCTGCCGAGCTTCTTCACGCCGTCGGCGAGATCGTCCGAGTGCCAGAACTGCTGCTCGGCGTTCTTCGTGAGGCGCTTGAGGCGCGCGACATTCCAGCCCTTCACGACGATCACGCACCACGACAGCACCGACATGATCAACAGCGCGAGCGCGATGCCGCGTGTCACGAAATCCCCTTGCGCCCAGACGTGGGCGATACCGTAGTTCTGCATTCCTGATCCTCTTTATTCAATTCATGGAAGCGTGTGACTTCAGCCCGTCAATTATTCAGGCTGAACTCGAATGGTTGCGTGTAGGCCGCGCGGACGGCTTCGCCGTTTTCCAGGTACGGCTTGCACGAGCTCTGGCGCATCGCGTCGAGCGCGGCGTCGTCGAGGCGGGCGGAGCCGCTCGACTTCTTCAGCTCGATGTTCTCGATCTTGCCCGTGAGGCCCACGACGAAGTGCACGAATGCCGTGCCGGTTTCGCCGCGCCGGCGCGAGAGCGTCGGATAGTCGGGCTGCACGATGCGGCAGTCGAGGTGCGAGACGTTCTTCGGCGCCGACAGCGCCATGGTCGGCTTGGCGTCGGTGGCTGCTGCGGCTTGCGGGGCCGGTGCAGGCGGCGTGGGAGCCGGCGGCGTAGGCGCAGTGGGCGCGGCCGATTCGATCGCATGCTGCGAGGGTGCTTCGGCCACGGGCAGCGGTGTTGGCTTGGGCTTGGGCTGAACTTTCGGCTTCTCGCGCGTCACGTGCGGGACCGGCTTGGGCGGAGGCGGCGTGGGCGTGGACTGGATCGCGGCGGGGGCGGCGACCGGCTCGGGCTTGAGCAGTTCGGCCATCATCGTCTGCGACTGGAGCGCGACGGGCGCCACGGGTTCGCGCTTCATCAGCACGACGGCGATGAGCGCGGCATGCAGCGCGACCACGATCGCGCTCGCCGTGACGACACGGCGATTGACGCGAACGGAGGGAGACGGCAGCGTGCCAGCGGTGGTTTGGAAAGCCTGCATGTTTAGCGTGGCTGCCATGCGGACGACGGCGCGCAGGCGAACCTACGCGTCGTGTCGGGCAGCTTTATTTGCGAAAGATCAACAGCGAGATGCACAACGTCGTTACGAATCCGAGCAGCAGTTCCATCACGACCTCCTTTGAGGGGTGCGAGCGGTAGCTGGCTGGTCGGGAGACGGGCTTGCTGTCGGCGGCGATTTGACGTCCGCGGCGCGTGGCGCCTGAGGCGCCTTTGGCTAAACGGGCGGACGGGGCGGACGCGCATCGGTGGCCGGATGCGCGTCATGGCTTCAGGCAGCCTTGCGCTCGTAAAACGTGAGCGGAACCGCATGGGGGACCACGGCGGGGTGCGCCGGCTGCGTGACCCCGCAGCGGCTCGCACAGACACCGCTTTGCGCCATCACGTCACGAACGGATTCTTCGCACTTGCCGCAGCAGGTCGCGACGCCGAGCTCGAACTGCAGCTCGTCGAAAGAATCCATGCCTTCCTGAATAGAGGCGCGGATCGTCCGGTCGGAGACGGATTTGCAAACGCAGACAATCATGATGGACCGCAATAGAGAGAGTTAATGCGAATTATTATCATTATGTTTGCTGGGTTTGGCAAGCGCGTAGGCGGATTTTTTGTAACATAACCGGATGCCTAGCAGGGGTTTTTGCTTTGGGTCAGGAGAAGGGAGCCAGGGTGGGGTGCTCGTCAACGCATTCGACGGGCCGGCTAGCGGTTACCCGTTGTGTGACTGCCGACAGGATTGCGCGTTGGCGACGAAGGCTGCCAGGGGCTTCTGAGAGAAGCCAGCCCGAATGCGGCAGGTCAGTCAGATGCGCGGAAACGGGGTTGAAACGCGAACTCGCGGGCGAGACGCGAATCGCGCATCGCTCGCGGCGTGTGGCGCCGGCGCGTCAGGCGGCGTTCGCTTCCAGTTGCCGCGTGCGGCGCGAGGGGATGACCACGCGCTCGACGTTGGCATTCAGACCCAGCAGCGCGGCCGCCAGTTCGCGCAGGTGCGCGCCGTCGCTCGTCGAGCAGAAGCGCATCTCGTCGCTGCCTGCGCCGGCCGGCGCGCCGCTCGCGCGCAGCCCGTGCTGGTCGAGCACGCGGTCGAGCTGCCGGGCGATGGCGACGCTCGTGTCGACGAGCGTCATGCGTTCGCCGACGATCGAGCGGATCGCCGCGTCGAGAAACGGGTAGTGCGTGCAGCCGAGCACGAGGGTGTCCGCGCCCGCGTCGAGCATGGGCTCGACGTACGCGCGCAGCAGCGCGAGCAAGTCGGCCGAACCGATGTCGCAGCGCTCCACGGCCTCGACGAGGCCATGGCCCGGCTGGCACAGCACGCGCAGGTCGGCCGCGTGGCGCTCCACGAGCGCCTGAAAGCGCGCGCTGCGCAACGTGACCTGGGTGGCGAGGACGCCAGCCACGCGCGATTTCGAAACCAGTGCCGCCGGTTTGATCCCCGGCTCGACCCCGATGAGCGGGATGGAGAGCCGCTCGCGCACGAGCGCGATGGATTGCGCCGTGGCCGTGTTGCAGGCCACCACCAGCGCCTTCGCGCCCTGCGCCACGAGCCATTCGCAGATCGCGAGCGTGCGGTCGGCGATGAAGTCGTCGTCGCGCTGGCCGTAGGGGGCGTAGCGCGAGTCGGCGGCATACACGAGCCGCTCGGCGGGCAGCAGCGCGCGCACGGCGCGCAGCACCGACAGGCCGCCGAGGCCGGAGTCGAAGATGCCGATGGGCGCAGCGCTGGAAGAGGCCGGAAGGTTCACGGGGATGGGCGCAAAAGGGTTGGGGCGCACCCGCAAGGCGGACGGATGCGCGCGGGCGCGAGGCGCGCGATCACGATTCTACCGAACCCATGGCCGACTGCTGGTAATTCTGGATGCCGATCTTGCCGATGAGGTCGATCTGCGTTTCGAGCCAGTCGATGTGCTCTTCGGTGTCTTCGAGAATCGTCACGAAAATCTCGCGCGAAACGAAGTCGCGTACCGACTCGCAATAGACAATGGCTTCCTTGCAGGTGGACTGGGAAATCTGTTCGAGCTTCAAATCGCACTCGAGAATTTCCTTGGTTTCTTCGCCAATCAGCAACTTATGCAGGTCCTGGAGGTTCGGCAGACCGTCGAGCATGAAAATACGCTCGATGAGCATATCGGCATGTTTCATTTCGCCGATCGATTCGTCATATTCATGCTTGCCGAGTTTCTCGAGGCCCCAGTGCTTGTACATGCGGGCATGCAGGAAATACTGATTGATAGCCGTGAGCTCGTTCTTGAGCTGCGCGTTCAGATATTCGATGACCTTCTTGTCGCCTTGCATAGTCTTTCCTTTCTTTGTGGGGCGGTGACTGGTTTCCAACAATAAACGCTCAATACACAAAAGCCAAGGCCGAATCAAGATTGAATTGCGGTGTATATCGGCGATTTACTCTGTGCTGAGAATTAATCTCAGTGCGCCTCGCGTGAGGCAAAAAAAACCGGGGCGCGCGGCCCCGGTTCTTAAACAGGCATCAGGCAGGCATCAAACCGTGGCGACCGGAATCTTGCCGATCTTCGCTTGCCATTCGGCAGGGCCGGTCTTGTGGACCGAGGTGCCCGACGAATCGACGGCGACCGTCACCGGCATGTCCTGCACGTCGAACTCGTAAATGGCTTCCATGCCGAGGTCTTCGAACGCGAGGACCTTCGAGCCGCGGATCGCCTTTGACACGAGGTAGGCCGCGCCGCCCACCGCCATCAAGTAAGCCGCCTTGTGCTTCTTGATCGCCTCGATGGCGACCGGGCCGCGCTCGGCCTTGCCGACCATCGAGATGAGGCCCGTTTGCGAGAGCATCAGCTCCGTGAACTTGTCCATGCGCGTGGCCGTGGTGGGACCTGCCGGGCCGACCACTTCGTCGCGCACCGGATCGACCGGGCCGACGTAGTAAATCACGCGGTTCTTGAAGTCCACCGGCAGCTTCTCGCCCTTCGCGAGCATGTCGGCGATGCGCTTGTGCGCGGCGTCGCGGCCCGTGAGCATCTTGCCCGAGAGCAGGAGCGTCTGGCCCGGCTTCCACGAAGCGACTTCTTCCGGCGTGAGCGTATTGAGGTCGACGCGCTTGCTCGTTTCCGTGTTCGGTTCCCAGTTGACCTTCGGCCATGCGTCGAGCGAGGGCGCTTCGAGCTTTGCCGGGCCCGAGCCGTCGAGCACGAAGTGCGCGTGGCGCGTGGCGGCGCAGTTCGGGATCATCGCGACGGGCTTCGAAGCCGCGTGCGTGGCCGTGGCCATGATCTTCACATCGAGCACGGTGGCGAGACCGCCCAGACCCTGCGCGCCGATGCCGAGCGCGTTGACCTTCTCGTGCAGTTCCACGCGCAGTTCTTCGATCCAGTCCTTCGGGCCGCGCTTGATGATGTCCTGGATGTCGATGGATTCCATGAGCGATTCCTTCGCCATCAGCATCGCCTTTTCAGCGGTGCCGCCGATGCCGATGCCGAGCATGCCCGGCGGGCACCAGCCTGCGCCCATCGTCGGCACGGTCTTGAGCACCCAGTCGACGATCGAGTCGGACGGGTTCAGCATCACGAACTTCGACTTGTTCTCCGAGCCGCCGCCCTTGGCTGCGACCTGCACGTCGACCTTGTCGCCCGGCACGATCTCGTAGTGGATCACGGCCGGCGTGTTGTCCTTCGTGTTCTTGCGGCCGCCTTCGGGCGGGTTCACGATCGAGGCGCGCAGCACGTTGTCCGGGTTCAGGTAACCGCGGCGCACGCCTTCGTTGATCATGTCGGTCACGCCCATCGTGGCGCCGTCCCAACGCACGTCCATGCCGACCTTCACGAAGATCGTGACGATGCCGGTGTCCTGGCAGATCGGGCGACGGCCCTCGGCGCACATGCGGCTGTTGGTGAGGATCTGCGCGATCGCGTCCTTCGCGGCCGGGCTCTCTTCGAGTTCGTAGGCGCGGCCGAGTGCCTCGATGTAGTCCTGCGGATGGTAGTAGCTGATGTATTGCAGCGAATCCGCAATGCTCTGGATGAGGTCTTCCTGTTTGATGACGGTCATGGCTAGCTTCTGTGGGGACGGGTGTTTTGAATAATGTCTGCCGTGTGCGCGGATCAGTCCGACTCGGCGTGCTCGGGAACCGCTCGACGCGCCGCGGCCTGCCCGCCTGGCACCGGATGGCGGGCGGCGAGCTCCTGATAGTGTTCGGGGTGCGTATGCGTGGTGATGCGGTCGATCCACGCCATCACGAGCGCGGAGACGAGGAACGCCACGTGGATGATCACCTGCCACATCACCGTATGCGTCGAGGCGGCATCGGGATTGATGAAGGTCTTGAGCAGGTGGATCGACGAAATGCTGATGAGCGCCATGGCGAGCTTCACCTTGAGCACGCCGGCGTTCACGTGGTCGAGCCATTCGGGCTCGTCGGGATGGCCCTCGAGATTCAGGCGCGAGACGAAGGTCTCGTAGCCGCCCACGATCACCATGATGAGCAGGTTCGAGATCATCACCACGTCGATCAGGCCGAGCACAGCCAGCATGATGCTGGTTTCGTCGAGCGTGGTGGCGTGGCTCACGAGGTGCCAGACCTCCTTGAGGAACAGCACGCAGTACACGGCTTGCGCGATGATCAGGCCCAGATAGAGCGGCACCTGCAGCCAGCGGCTCATGAAGATGATGCTGGGCAACGGACGCATGCGGCGACGGGCTTTACCCGGTGCGGCGGCGGAAGGCGGCTGGGGGCGTGCGGCGGACATGGGCAATCACGGTGGCGAATTCGGGCGGGGCTGCCCTGGTGCAGTCGTCTGGTTGGGGCCAGAAGGCGCGCGCGAGGGGCCGGGCGGGCGCTATTGTACAGCGTCGCAGGAAGGGCTCGCCGGGATTCCGGCAGCGCCGCCCGCGCCCCGATGCTTTCAACCTGATTACGGAATGGTCACGAGGCCACCGGCGGCAGGCGCCTGATCTTGAGGCTTGCGAGCCCGATCCCGGCCACCACGCAGGCGAGCGCAATGCCGTGCGCGGGCGTGGGGCGCTCGCCGAGAAACGCGATGCCGTAGACGGCCGCGGCCGCCGGCAGCACGGCCGTGAACACGCCGGCGATGCTGCCCGGCACGTGGCGAATGCCCATCATCCAGAGACAGAACGAGAACACGCTCGCCGACAGCCCGTACCAGAGCGCGAGCCACCAGATGCCTGCGGGCACGCTCGCGAAATCGAACGACAGTGCGCCCGGCAGCCCCACGGGCAGCATCAGCAGAAAGCCGAACAGATGTGTGTATGCGCAGATATCGAGCGGCGCGAGCGTTTGGGTGAGACGGCGCGACAGGATCACATAGAGCGATTCGCAGCACACCGCGCCGAGCACCATCAGGTTGCCGATCAACGAACTGGCGCCGCCGTCGCCACCGCCGCCCACGTGGGCGAGATTGATGACCGCGATGCCCGCAATGGCGAGCACGATGGAAGCGAGCGCCCGCGCGTCGGGGCGCTCGCGCAGGAAGAGCCAGGAGAAGAGGGCGACCACGGCGGGGATCGTGCTCGTGATGACGCCGGCCGCGACCGCGCTCGTGCGATGCACGCCGCCGAGCATCAGCAGCGTAAACCCGAATGTCCCAAACAGCGCCTGGAGGAACAGATTGATCCATTCGCCGCGCTTCACCTGTTGCATTCTGGAGCGACGCAGGAGCGGGCCGAGTACCGAGAGGGCGATCACGAAGCGCAGCAGCGCGAAGAGTGGAACGGGAATGAAGGCGACAATCGACTTGCCGATGCCGACGTTGCTGCCCACGAGCAGCATCGAGGCAATGAGAAACAGGGAGTAGCGATTCAAGCTGGAATCCGGGTGCGCAGTTCAGTTAGCATTCTAAATGTCTGCTTACTTGCGTGCCATGGCGCGCCGCTTGCATGGTCTGCATGGGCGCGCGTAAGTGGCCGGTAAGTTGCTACGCTTAATCTTGCCGGCATGGGTAGTTTGCGAAGATCGCGCACGATCGTGCGTGTATCGCGCGCCCATGCATGCCGGGATGCCACAATGGCGGCTCCCGGCGCAAGCCAATAGCGCCGTGCCCGCGTGTGGGCGGCGGCGCACGGAGACGGCGCGCACGGGCATTGAAGATGCTCATGCGTGTCCACGAATTTGACGTTTCATCTTCACCAAGGGGTTGTCGATGTCTGCGATTGAATCGGTTCTTCAGGAACGCCGCGTCTTTGCGCCTTCCGAGCAAACGGTGGCGGGTGCCACGGTGTCCGGCATGGACGCATACAAGGCGCTGTGCGCCGAAGCCGAACGCGATTACGAAGGCTTCTGGGCGCGCCGCGCGCGCGAAACCCTGAGCTGGCAAAAGCCCTTCACGAAGGTGCTCGACGAATCGAAAGCGCCGTTCTACACGTGGTTCGAAGACGGCGAACTCAATGCCTCGTACAACAGCCTCGACCGCCACGTCGAAGCGGGCAATGGCGAGCGCGTCGCGATCGTCTTCGAAGCCGACGACGGCACCGTCACGAACGTCACCTACAAGGACCTGCTCGCGCGCGTGTCGCGCTTCGCCAATGCGCTGAAGAAACGCGGCGTGAAGAAGGGCGACCGCGTGGTCATCTACATGCCGATGTCGGTCGAAGGCGTGGTCGCCATGCAGGCTTGCGCGCGCATCGGCGCGACGCACTCGGTGGTGTTCGGCGGCTTCTCGTCGAAGTCGCTCAACGAGCGCATGGTCGACGTGGGTGCCGTCGCGCTCATCACCGCCGACGAACAGATGCGCGGCGGCAAGGCGCTGCCGCTGAAGAACATCGCCGACGAAGCGCTTGCCATGGGCGGCTGCGAAGCGGTGCACAGCGTGATCGTCTACAAGCGCACGGGCGGCAAGGTCGCCTGGCACGAAGGCCGCGACCAGTGGATGCACGAACTTTCGGCGGCCGAGAGCGATACGTGCGCGCCGGTACCGGTAGGCGCGGAACATCCGCTCTTCATCCTCTACACGTCGGGCTCGACGGGCAAACCGAAGGGCGTGCAGCACAGCACGGGCGGCTACCTGTTGTGGGCCGCGCAAACGATGAAGTGGACCTTCGATCACAAGCCCTCGGACGTGTTCTGGTGCACGGCCGACATCGGCTGGATCACGGGCCACAGCTATATCGCCTATGGTCCGCTCACGATCGGCGCGACTCAGGTCGTGTTCGAAGGCGTGCCGACGTACCCGAACGCGGGCCGCTTCTGGGACATGATCGCCAAACACAAGGTCACGGTGTTCTACACCGCGCCCACGGCGATCCGCTCGCTCATCAAGGCGTCCGAAGCCGACGCGAAGGTGCATCCGAAGAGCTATGACCTTTCTTCGCTGCGCATTCTCGGCACGGTCGGCGAACCGATCAATCCCGAAGCGTGGATGTGGTACTACGAAAACGTGGGCGGCAAGCGCTGCCCGATCGTCGACACGTGGTGGCAAACCGAAACCGGCGGCCATATGATCACGCCTCTGCCGGGCGCGACGCCGCTCGTGCCGGGTTCGTGCACGCTGCCGCTGCCGGGCATCATGGCCGCGATCGTCGACGAAACCGGCCAGGACGTGCCGAACGGGCAGGGCGGCATTCTCGTCGTGAAGCGTCCGTGGCCCGCGATGATCCGCAACGTCTGGGGACAACCCGAGCGCTACAAGTCGGGCTACTTCCCCGAGGAACTCGGCGGCAAGCTGTATCTGGCCGGCGACGGCAGCGTGCGCGACAAGGACACGGGCTACTTCACGATCATGGGCCGGATCGACGACGTGCTGAACGTCTCGGGCCACCGCCTCGGCACGATGGAGATCGAGTCGGCGCTGGTGGCGAACCCGCTCGTGGCCGAAGCCGCCGTGGTGGGCCGCCCCGACGACACCACCGGCGAAGCCGTGGTGGCGTTCGTGGTGCTCAAGGCCACGCGTCCGCAGGGCGACGAGGCCGTGAAACTCGCCAACGATCTGCGCGCCTGGGTGGGCAAGGAGATCGGGCCGATCGCCAAGCCCAGGGACATCCGCTTCGGCGAGAACCTGCCGAAGACGCGCTCGGGCAAGATCATGCGCCGTCTGCTGCGCTCGCTCGCGAAGGGCGAAGCGATCACGCAGGACGTTTCCACGCTGGAAAACCCGGCGATTCTGGACCAGCTCGGCGAATCGCTCTAAACGCCGAGGTTCGCGCGGCGCCTTGGCTGGCGCCGCGCACCGCATCGATCCCCGCATTGCCCCGGATTGCCGGCCATACGCGTTTTTGCTACACAGGCGCATGGCCGCGCCACACACTACTCCGCAGAACAATCTCAATCCCTTGCCCGAGCCGCCCCCGGTGAGCGAGGCGATGGCGCGCGCGCATCGGCGCTACTGGCGCTTCAATCTCGCGCTGATCGCCGTGCTGATGACGATCGGCTTCCTCGTCTCGTTCGTTGCGCCGCTCTTTGCGCGCCAGCTCGCCGGCCTGCGCTTCGCGGGCTTCAGCCTGCCGTTCTACCTCGGCGCACAGGGTGCGATCCTGCTCTACGTGCTGCTCGTCGCGATCTATATCGTGCTGATGCAGCGCGCCGACCGTGTGCTGCAAGCGGCGCTCGAAGCCGACATCGCCATTCGCGAAGCCAGCAAGGCACAGCAACGATGAGGCTTGCTCACCGGCTCATACGCTCCTACGCGTTGTACACGCTCGGCTTTCTCGCCTTCGTCTACGTGATGTGGCGTATCGAGCTTTCCACCGGCCCCGGCATGTGGATCGGCTATGTGTTCCTGTTCGTGCCGATCGCGGTGTACGCGGTGATCGGGCTGCTTTCGCGCACCTCGGACCTCGTCGAATACTATGTAGCGGGGCGGCGCGTGCCCTCGTTCTTCAACGGCATGGCGACGGCCGCCGACTGGCTTTCCGCCGCGTCGTTCATCGGCCTTGCGGGTTCGCTCTACGCGAGCGGCTACGACGGCCTGGCTTACCTGATGGGCTGGACGGGCGGCTACTGCCTCGTCGCCTTCCTGCTCGCGCCGTATGTGCGCAAGCTCGCGCGCTATACGATTCCCGACTTCCTCGGCACGCGCTTTTCGAGCAACCTCGTGCGTGCGCTCGCCGTGCTCGCGACCATCCTCTGCTCGTTCGTCTATCTCGTCGCGCAGATCCAGGGCGTGGGGCTGATCGCCACGCGCTTCATCGGCGTGGATTTCGCCATCGGCATTTTCTGCGGGCTGGCGGGCATTCTCGTGTGTTCGTTTCTCGGCGGTATGCGTGCCGTGACGTGGACGCAGGTCGCGCAATACATCATTCTCATCGCGGCGATCCTCATTCCGGTTTCGCTGATCGCGCATCGCGACGGCCTCGGCTGGCTGCCGCAAGTCGACTACGGCAACGTGATGCAGCGCGTGGAAGCGCTCGAGCGCGACGTGCGCGGCGCGAGTGCCGAAGCCACTGTGCGCGACGCCTACCGCCAGCGCGCGGCGCAATGGCAGACTCGGCTCGACACGCTGCCGCAGTCGTACGTCGCGGAGAAGACGCACCTCGTCGAATCGATCGCGGACCTGCGCCGCCATAACGGCCCGCTGCGCGATATCGATTCACTCCAGCGTGAACTCAACGCCTTTCCGCGCGACGTGGACGCCGCACGCATGGTGTGGACGCGTCAGCGCGACGACCTGCTTGAGCGTGCTGCGCCGCCCGTGCCGATGAACGAACCGTTTCCCGCCGACGACGATGCCGAGCGGCGCATTCATCAACGCAACTTCCTTTCGCTGCTCTTGTGCCTTTCGCTTGGCACGGCGAGCCTGCCGCACATCCTCACGCGCTACAACACGACGACCTCGGTGGCCTCGGCGCGGCGCTCGGTGGGCTGGACGCTCTTTTTCGTCGCGCTGTTCTATCTGACCGTGCCGGTGCTCGCGGTGCTGATCAAGTTCGAGATCCTCACGCATCTGGTGGGGCAGCGCTTCGACGACCTGCCGCATTGGGTCATGCAGTGGCGGCGTATCGAGCCATACCTCATCAGCATTGCGGATATGAACAACGATGGCGTGGTGCGCTGGAGCGATATCCAGATGCAGCCTGACATGGTCGTACTCGCTGCGCCGGAAATCGCGGGGTTGCCGTATGTGATGTCTGGGCTCATCGCCTCGGGTGCGCTCGCGGCTGCGCTTTCGACTGCGGACGGCTTGCTGCTCACGATCTCGAACGTGCTCTCACACGATGTGTACTACCACATGGTCGATCCGAGCGCGTCGAGCCAGCGGCGCGTGACGATGTCGAAGATCCTGCTGCTCGGCGTGGCGCTGTTCGCCTCGTATGTGGCGTCGCTCAACGCAGGGAACATTCTGTTTCTGGTGGGGGCGGCGTTTTCGCTCGCGGCGTCGAGTCTTTTTCCCGTGCTCGTGCTCGGCGTGTTCTGGAAGCGCACGACGCGCCTGGGCGCCGTGGCCGGCATGATCGCGGGTCTGACCGTGTGCGTCTATTACATCGTCTCGACGTACCCGTTCTTCACGCAGCTCACGGGCTTTGCGGGCCCGCGATGGTTTGGCATCGAGCCCATCAGTTCGGGCGTGTTCGGTGTGCCCGCAGGCTTTCTCGTGGCGATCGGCGTGAGTCTCATCGATCGCAAGCCGGACGCGTATACGCTCGCGCTGGTGGACTATATCCGCCACCCGTGAGGGTGGGGACCTGATTGCCGGTGTGCGGTCGAGCACTTAAAAAACGGGCGGGCGAGGCGATACTGAAGTCCTCTCGTTCCCGCGCCGGTCCTCGAAGCAGTACGCGGGAATTCGGCGTCGGGCTGCGGCCCGACGTCCTTTTCTCCTGCCTCATCTGGTCGATTCGGCGTTCCTTTTGGCGTTGAGCGCTCAACGACTGGCAGCGCTGCTGTTCTCTTTTCGCCCATCAAGTCATCCGTTTTTTGTCCGATAACTAGCGGGAGCGTGCGAAGCAGCGCGTGCAGCGGATCCGATAGATCGCCTTGGCGGCTACGGTACAATTTCGCGCGCCGCCGGCCTGGGACTCGCGGTGAATCGAGCCAGAAAAAGGGCGTTTTCTCGGGGAAGTCATTGAAGCGCATTGCACTCAGCCTGATCATTTTCGGCGCCTTTGCGGCGCCCGCCGCTTTTGCCAAATGCTGGGGCAACGACGCCTTCCAGAACTGCGTCGACGAATCGGGCAATTCGTACACGGTGCAGCGCTTCGGCAACACGTCTACGGTCAACGGGTATCAGCAGAAGCTGCCGGGCGAGGCCTGGGAACAGACCGGTGCGTCCATCGGCGACACGACGTTCATCACGGGGCAGGCCGCCGATGGGTCGACGTGGACCGAGACGATCACGAACTACGGCAACGGCACGCGAACGATCTCGGGGATGGATGGGAAAGGGCTCGTGTACAACAAGTATTGCACGGTGAGCGGGTGTAATTGAGGGCGTTTGGACGTGCCTCGCGCACGTTGATCCCTTTCGGGCGGGCTATTTGACGGCTTGGAAAACAAAAACCCCGTAAGCCATTGAGCTTACGGGGTTTTGGCGTTTCGTTCTGGCGGAGAGAGGGGCCGCCGAGCGGGCATCCATTGCCGTCGAGCAGCGTCCACGCATCGCTCGCAAAGCCGCGCCAAGTCTAGGTTACAGCATCCAGCAATGTCCACGCTACTGTTCTATAATCTAAATACTGATGATGGGGTGGAAGATGGGGGATGGTAGCTAGACTATCCATCAATCCTCGTCGGCAAAGTAGGAGGGCGGAGAAATGCCGAAGAAAGCCAAAGAACTTGCCGCGATAGAGGTCTCCCGCCTTGCGTCGCCCGGCTTGCACTTCGTCGGTGGCGTTGCAGGGCTTGCGCTGCTCGTTGCCGAGAGCGGTGCGCGAAGCTGGATTCTGCGCGTTGTCATTGGCGGGAAGCGTCGGGACATGGGCCTCGGCGGCTATCCCGACGTTACCCTCGCGCTCGCAAAAGAGGCTGCGCGGACGGCGCGAGAGCGCATTCGTGCTGGCGTCGATCCGATTGAAGAGGCACGGGCCGCGAAGAGCGCACTTGCTGCCGCGCAAGCCTCCGCGATTACATTCGAGCAAGCCGCGAAAACCTACATGAGTGGTAAAGAGGGCGAGTGGGGCAACGCCAAGCACCGCGCGCAATGGCAGAGCACCCTCGAAACCTACGCGTATCCGGTCATTGGCAAATTGCTTGTGCGCGATATTGAGCTCTCGCATGTGCTGCGCGTGTTGGAGCCGATGTGGAAGGAGAAGACCGAAACGGCATCGCGCGTGCGCGGACGCATTGAAAAGATTCTCGATTGGGCCACCGTGCGCGGCTATCGCGCGGGACCGAACCCGGCTCGCTGGAAAGGGCACCTTGAGAATACTCTCGCCAAGCCATCGAAAATCGCGGCGGTCGAGCATCATGCCGCGCTCGACTTTCGCGAGATCGGTGGCTTTATGACGCAGTTGCGCGCGCACGAGGGCATGGGCGCACGAGCGTTGGAGTTCGCCATCCTTACCGCAGCCCGTTCGGGCGAAGTGCGCGGCGCGACGTGGAGCGAGATCGACCTCGACGGGGGAGTCTGGGCCATTCCCGCTGCGCGCATGAAGGCCAAGCGCGACCATCGCGTTCCGCTCTCGGGGCCTGCCGTAGCCCTGCTTCGGGCCTTGCCGCGATTCGGCAGCCTCGACCTTGTATTCCCGAGCACAAAGGGCGCGCCACTTTCCGACATGACGCTCACAGCGGTACTGCGCCGGATGAACCTAGAGGTGACCGCGCACGGCTTCCGTTCGACCTTCCGCGACTGGACCGCAGAGCGCACCGCGTTCCCGCGCGAGGTATGTGAGATGGCTCTCGCGCACACGATCTCGAACGAGGTAGAAGCGGCCTATAGGCGCGGAGATCTCTTTGCGAAACGCCGCAGGCTAATGGACGAGTGGGCGCGGTACTGCGGGACCGTGGGCAAGGCTGGCGAGGTCGTGCCGCTTCGCGCGCGGAAAGGGGCGAAGGCATAAGCGCGCGGCGACTGGAAGAAATGCGAGAGTTCAGTCGCCAGCATTCTGGGATTGAATGAGTTGCATAAGCGTCTTGCCTTCGAACTCCGCCCACGCCTGTCCCCGGAGTCGCGCGAACGCAATCGCCGTTCCGTAGTAAATGATGCGGCTGGTCGTGCTTATCTCAATCCGCTCCTTCGTCTCAGTGACCTGCACAATTTCCTCTCGCTGCTCGACAATCTCTTCGCTCCTTGCATAGCCAGTCGCCCATCCAACGACTTGCGTTCCAACAAATACAGGACAGCCGCTCATTCCCTTTGGCACCGCGATGTTTAGTTCAAGTTCATCGCTCACGAACGTCACGTGACCTTTCAAGAGTCTCATCTCCTTCCCGGCCCCTCTGCGCTCGTGACTCGGAATTCCGATCAGTTGAACGTCCATGCCGCCCAATACATCTTCATCAGTGACTGCGAGAAAGCGTGTCACCGGCAGGTTGACGCGAAAGATCGCGAGATCATGGGAGTGAAACAACATAGACCGCGTAATCAAACACGCGATGTCCTTCCCATCCTGCCGAACGAGAGCAACAAGGCACTTGCCCGGCGGAATATCCTCCGGCCTCGGAATCACGTGTCGAGCGGTAATTGCATCGCCGCGCTTGGTGACAAAGAAGCCAGTGCCCAGAAAGACATAAGACTCCAGCGTTACGGCATTGCTGTCGCCATCAACTAACAGAAGAGGGAAAATAAACTCCCGACTGTCGTCCAAGATAAGCTTCGTCATGCACACTCCTAAACTCAGAATCTGAGATAAAGTCCACTCCAGACTACGAAGCGCGGGCCAAACAACGTGGACACAACGACAGTAAGCGCGGAACTGGAGCCTCAACTACGTCTCTACCGCAGGCTTTTCCTCGCCAGGCAGGATCTGCATGAGGCGAGCGCGATCATAGAAGAAACGCTTCGCGCGAACTTCCCGTTTCCGAGGTACGAGGAGCCTGGTGTATTGCACCTGTCGCTAACCACGGCTCTCGCAATCGCGTACGCGAGGCCCTTCGTAAATTCGCGCGGCAACGCAACAGTCGCCGACCGCACAGTCCCCGGTTCATTGCTTCGCGTGTACACCCGGAAGGAGCGCGCGCTGCACGAAGTCCTCATAGACTTCCGCAACCGCGAAATAGCCCACACAGATGCTGATATCTTAGAGCTTTCCCTGCAACTGTTCCCGGCGGGTGATGGCAGCATCTCCAGAGCCACTCGCCATCCGTATCGACGGGCTGAGCTAAGGGCGCTCCAAAAGATGATCGACAAACTGCTAAAGGAACTCGAGCGGCGTTGTGCGGAACTCCGGCGCGTTCTCCCCTTGGAGGTTTGGCTCTAAGGTCTGGTCGAAACAGATCAGCCGTTCGCGCGGCAATTTGCGGACTTTAGGGGAGATTCTGGGTGTATCAACCGCGATTGAATGTGGCGCGGGCGTAAAAACGCGCACGTACGCGTAGGTTACGGGGCGACGTGGTGCGACGTGGTGCGGGGCGAACGAACGGCATGGCGGCCCGCGTCGTGCGTTGCCGGGGCATCCGGTTTTCGGAAACACCCCCGTCCGGGGCGGGGCGGCGTCGGTGTGCGCGGCCATCGCGTTGCGCGGACACAACGCACGCACATGGCGCGCAACCCGGCGACGAATCTACTTGCGTCCGATCGGCCATAGTCCATAATTGATCCACCGTCAATGAACGCCGCCCACGCACGGCCCGCACGCACCATTTCGTATTGCTAAACATTCGCGGTTTCATCCTTCGTATCTCGGACAAGCACAGTCCCACAGGCTGGCCTCTCGGCAAGCCACTTTCGAAGGAGCCTCCGTAATGTCTACCGCTATTCAAATTCTACGCTTGCCCGAAGTGTGCGCGCGATGCGCACTGCGCCGCTCGACCATTTATAAAAAGGTCGCAGCTGGCGAATTTCCAACTCCTATCAAACTCGGCACCAAAGCCTCTGGTTGGCTTGAAAGCGAGGTGGAGGCGTGGCTAGCAGAGCAGGTTCGCCAGTCGCGGGGGGTGAAATGAGCTACTTTGACTTCGGCACGCACCACCGCCCGCGTCTCGCTGAACTCACAACGTTTAAGGACGCTGCGCATAGGCTCGGCATCAAGAGCGAAGAAATAATTATCGACCGCCGAGTGCATCACGCACCGTACGGGACCGGCTCTTACATTGCAATCCTCGGCTTCACAGGCGTTGTGTGGGTGCGCGTTGTGAAGCGCGAACCGGGGGAGCTCGCGATAATCTGCTACTTACAAGGCGGACCAATGCGCGCAACACATCTCGCGCGGGAGATGTTCGCACGACTTGAAATGGAGTCCTAAATGCAAGCCGAAAACCTTTCGAAAGATGAAGAGACCGCTGTGGCGGCGATGAGAGGAATGGTGGAAAAGTATGTGCGGTGCGGGGTTGAACTCGTGCCCGTGCGGCCACGCACAAAGCGACCTTACAATCCGGCGCACCCGAAGGGAGAGAACTGGGAGCGGTACCCTTTTACAGACCCGAAGCAAGCAGGCGCGCACTGGGATGAACACCAGCACGACAATGCAAGCTGGCTGATGGGGGAGTGCTTCGTCGCGCTCGATTTCGACGTGCAGAGCGGGAAGCAGGGACGGAGGACACTGGCGTGGCTCGCGCAGAATTACCCGGCCATCCGCGCGACCCTCACGCAGAGATCGCCGTCCGGTGGCTGGCATAAGTTTTTTGAACTAAAGCCCGCGCAGCGCGGAAAACTAGGGAAGCACGCCAATGCGAACCTTGGCCCTTGGGGGAAGCAATCTGGGCTCGATATCATCGCGGGAGCGGCGACGGTGCTGCTTGAACCCTCGCGCACAATGTCAGGGGAGTATCGGTGGAAGAACCCGAGCGCGGAAGTTCTCGAAATGCCAGACGATCTTTTCGCACTCCTGATGGTGCTCGAAAAACCCGGTACCGTTGGCCGTGTGAAGCTCGACCCCGCGACGACCGCGTTGCTGCGGTGGGGTTGGTTTGACGGCTGTGGGCATGCGTCGCCACGCGAGGCGCGCGCGGCAGCCTACCGCACGATGATGATGGCCGGACTCGGGCCTGAAGAGATCGCTGCGGAAATCGAGCGCAGTTTGCTGCGGCGGGACGGGGGTGGGAAACAAAAGGATCTGACCGCAGAGGCTTTGCGGGAAGACATTGGGAGAGTATTGGCGCAGCCTCCCGAACCTGTGCTAAGTGCCAGAGGGAGCACGCTTGATACGCTCGACCGCGCAGCCGATAAGAAGATTCTCGCCAGCGAGGCAAATCTCGCGCATGTGCTCGCGAATCCGGATATCTGCGGCATGGCGTTCGTGTTCGATATGTTTCAGCAAGGCGTGCTGGTGACGGAACGCGGGAGCCCGACATGTCGTGCGCTGGAAGAAAGCGACTATGCCGAAGTGCGCGTGAGGCTTAGCAACGCGGGCTTTCAGCGGATTGCGAAAGATCTGATTCGGGATTTAATCTTCCGTGAGGCAATGATAAACAAATTTGACTCCGCGCAAGCATGGCTTTCTGCGTTGGAGTGGGACGGCACGCCGAGAGTTGAAGAATTCCTTCCGCGCTACCTTGGTACCGAGGCTTCTCCGTATCACCGCGGCATCGGACTCTATTGGTGGACCGCGATGGCGGGGCGAGTGATGAAGCCCGGAGTGAAGGCCGACATGGCGCCGATTCTCGTAGGCAAGCAAGGACTGAAGAAGTCGACCGCGCTGCAGCGACTTGTCCCGGAGGAAATGCATTTCGCGGAAATCTCCCTCAGCACGAAGGACGAGGAACTGACGCGGTTGGTACAAGGGAAGTTGATTTGCGAGATGGCGGAGTTGAGCGGGCTCTTCGGTCGCGACCGCGATGCAACGAAAGCTTATCTCACGAAGCAATACGACCGCGCGCGGCCTCTCTACGAATCCCACGTCGTGAGTCATCCGCGCCGCTTTATCATTTGCGGCACGACGAATGAAGACGACTTCCTGAGCGACCCAACTGGGGAGCGCCGCTGGCTGCCTTTCACGGTTGAGAAGATTGACCTCGATGCAATTACGCGCGACCGCGATCAGCTTTGGGCTGAGGCGCGAGAGATGTTTGCGCGTACCGGCGTAGCTCACGCGGTCCCAGGTCAACTCGAAGGTCAGCGGGAATTCCGCCGCGTGAGCGTACTGGCTGAAAGCCTAGAAGAATGGATTGCGCGCGAAGCCCCCAATCGCCCTTTCACGCTCTCGGAAGCGATCTCGGGAGTGACAGGCGACTTCGCGGTCAATACGAAGAAGCACGAGAAAGCCTACACGGATGCGCTGCGGGAACTGGGGTTCACGCGCAAGCAACAGAGGCTGAATGGGGACAAGAAATGGTATTGGGTGCGCGCGGAGCCGCACGATGGGGGGTGATGGTGCGGCGACGGGGGCGGTGTGGGGACAAAATTGCGTCCACTGCGGTCGATTGGTTTCCGCCATAGTCCGGTGTCCCCGATGTCCTCTGTCCTCACCTATTTGCAAAACCCCCACGCATACGGCCATACGCCTAGCAATAGCACGGCCGTGTGTATATGCGTACACATACACTATATATATATTTCTAATTTTAAGAAAAGGAGAGGACGGCGAGGACATCGGCGCAAACCCATGCCGGGTGGGCGTTTCGGGCGTCCCTAGGTAGTGGGGGCGTGCCGGGGACACCGGGGACGCACACATGGCGGCGCGGGCCGCGTAGCACTCGAATATTCGACCCGTTCCTCAAGATTAACGTTTAGGAGTTCAAATCGTGCCTAACATTGATGATCTTTTTCCAGATGCTCCGGCTGCGGCGGTGCCAGTGCCTGCACCTGCGCCGTTGCCCGAAGGCGCGAAACCTTTGCCTGCTGCAGGTTCACGCAAGCCTTCGAGAGGGCTATCGCGCGAGACACCGCGCAAGGGCAACGTGGATGAGCTATTCGCTCCAGCGCGCGGAACCGTTGATAATCTCTTCGGACCCAGCAACGCGAAAGAAGAGCCGGCGACGAGTCCTCTCGCGCACAGTCGCGCTGCGCTTCCGGCGCGGGCGGAGGGGCTGGGGAAAGCGGTGGATGCGCCGAGCCCCGGGGACATTGCGCGAAACAGCGCGGATCTGGGTAGCGGTGTTGTGCGGCAGGTAGGGCTCTTCGTGCGCGCGGTAGGGCATGCGGCGGCAGGTGCAGTCGAAGGCATTGAGCGCGTGAACCCATTCGATCCGCACAATGATCCCGCGAGCATTGTTGCGAGCCGTGCGAGCGGCAGGGCGCAAGCTCCAACCGTCGCGCAGATGCTTGAGGGGGAAGTGGACAAGCGCACACCGGAGCCAGCGACGGGCCTTGAGCGCGGAGTTGAAACTGCGACGGAATTCGCCGCGAGCCTCGCGATGCCGGGGCTACCGGGCGCGGCGCGCGTGACGCCAATTAGCAATCGCGCGGCAGGGCTCGGCTCGTCGCTTGCTTCGACCGCAGGCACGCACGCGGGAGATGCCCTGGGGCAATTGAGCGATGGTCTGTTCCGCACGACGCGCAGCGCGGAAGCGCGCATGGGGCAGTGGGTGAATGACTTGCGCGCGCACATGCCGAAGAACTGGAATGAGATGGCGCAACGCATTGATCGAAGTTTCGAAGATGCGAGCATCAAGCTCTCGCCGGAAGAGCAAAAGATGAAGCTCAACGTGCAGCTTATCAACGGCAAGAACGCGAAGATGCGGGAGGAACTCCGGGCCCTCGGCTACGACGTGGGACCGGACGAGCCGGGGTACGTGGGTTCGCGCGTGCCGATTGAACAGCAAGGAGTGTTGAGCACCGTGCGGAACGTTGTGCCGACGGGGAGGGCGCGCGGACTTAGCACTTTCGCCCCGGAGCTTCAGGGCCGGAAAATCTTTGGCATGGAGTCTCGCGACCCGGACGCGGGAGAGATGAATCTCCACATGATGCAGAATCCGAACGGCACGTTCACGGTCTGGCGCAATGGCGAGAAGATCGGCGGGGGAAAGCTCGGGCCGGATGACCTCGCAAACCGCGAGGTGAACTACATGGGCGAGCGCTTTGCCCTCACGCCCTCGACCAAGGCGAAGATCATGGAGCACACGCCGCAGCGGTACTATGAGGATCCGATGCTCGCGGCAGTCATGTCGAATGTGCGATTGGGCCGCGCGCTCGACCACGCGCAATTCCTCGAACAGGTGAAGCTGTCGCCGGAGTTCAAGCAAATTGCAACGACCGCGCGGGAGGCTCTACCCGGCTGGCGCGAAGTGCAGATACCTCAATTTCGCGGCATGAAGTTCGACCCGCGCGCAGCAGATGTGCTGGACGATTTCGCCTATAGCGCGCACCAAGGCGGCTACAAGGTCCTGCATGATGTCTCGCGCGCACTGGTCGGTTCGATGTTCTGGAACCCTCTGCCTCACGCGTTTAACATCTCGGACTTTGGGTTAATCGAGCGCGGGCTTGTAGGCAACATCGGCGCGGTGGCGCGGTTGCCGCAGGAGGTCCGCATGATGCTCAAGGCGCATGAGCAGGTCGCAACGCTCGGCCGTGACTATCGCGCGGCGATTAAGGAGGGCGCGGGGCTCCAGCACGCCGCGAACATGTCGCGCGGATTCGCGGATAAGCTCGCGAAGCAGCTTGGCACTGCGCCGGAGATGAGCGGCGTCGCTCGCGCATGGGGCTATGCGAATCCGGTGGAGATGATTCGGCGCGTCTACGCGTCGGCTAACGCGCACCTCTGGTCTTGGAGCGATACCTTGATGATGCACGCTTACTATGCGCGGCAGGCAAAAGGGGCCTCGCTTCCCGAGGCAATTAAAGAAACCGAGAGCATCATGCCGAACTACCGGCTGCCTTCGCGCATCCTCGGCTCGCGCGCCGTGGCGCAAGTCATGCAGGTAGTGCCAACGTTCGCGCGATATGACTATGGGCGCTTTGCTGCCTATGGGAATATTGCGAAGAGCCTCGTGCGCGGTAACCCGCAGGAGAAAGCCCGTGCCCTCGACCGGCTGGCGATGCTCGCTGTTTCCAGCTTCGTGATCTACCCGGCGCTCGATCGCGCGGTACAGACCGTGACGGGTGAGCCCAATGCGCGAGTCCGTCGCTTCGGCCTCTCCTCCATCCCCGATGCGATCTACCGCTTCGCGAGTGGCGATGCGAAGTATTCCTCGCTCTTTGGCGCGATCATGGGCGTCTCGCCAGTGTTTAGCGTCCCGACCGCGCTAGCGACAGGCGAGGATCCATTCACCGGCAAGAAGTTTCAGAACCTTGGCGACGCGATGAAGTTCGCGGCGGAGCAAATCTCCCCGGTTCAAACCGCGATGGAGTATCAGGGGCTCGGAGGTAGGAAGACTGGCGGGGAGTTATTGGCCGAGCAACTAGGCATTCAATTGCCTGCCACGAAGCGCCGGGGAAAGAAGCAGGAAGATAGGTGAGGGCGGGTAGCCAGAGGGCTATGGCGCATAAGACCAGATTTTCGCGATGCTGCTGCGCCGAACGGTCACGTGAACGAGATCATGCAGATCGCATAAATTCTCTGGCGTGCTTTACGGATGAAGCGAGTAGAAGGCGGAGGACGGTCGGGGTGCGCGCTCGCGAAGCACGTTCGCCAAGATGATTGAATGGCTCATCGTCCTCTGTAATCCACCTCCCACTCACGCTAGAGCCCCGGGTAATATTGTTGCTACTTTCCAGAACTCTCCAATCGGAGGCGTGAGTGATTGTCTCGAGACATGATTTCTCGCGGGCGACAAAAGAAACCTTGGCTAAACGTGCCGCGCAGTGTTGCACAAACCCGGACTGCGGCCGAGCGACTAGCGGACCGCACGAAGACGAGCGCAAGGCGGTGAACCTTGGCGTGGCCGCTCATATCACAGCGGCGGCTCCCGGTGGTCCGAGATACAACAAAAGTCTGTCGCCAGAAGAACGGTCCGGTATCGGGAACGCGATATGGCTTTGCCAGAGTTGTGCAAAGCTAATCGACAGCGACGTTATCCGCTTCTCGGAGGAGTTGCTGATGATGTGGAAGCGAAAGCACGAGGAGACCACGAAGCAAAGGATGATCTCGCTAGTTGTCTCAGATGCGGCGCGCGGGTTGGGGGTATTACATATTTCCGCTATCTATACACATCTGTCCGCAGATAAACGTGCTTGCGTAGTCGATTTTCGCGTATCGAATCCCAGTGGCGTTGATATTCTAATCAATGCAGTTGAATTTGAGGTTCTGGAGTTTTTTAGAAGATTTCCGCTAGGCCGAGCGAACTATTCGGCAACTTACGACGTTGATCTTAGCGAGACCATTGAATACATGGCGGTGGCTGAGTGTCAAGTTGCGCAAATCTTGAAGCCTGGAGAAGCTGATCGCTTTGCGATCGTTGTATCAGCGACGTCGCTGGCAGCAGTATGTGCCGCTTGGAAGTTTGCGGTACGGTTAAAAACAAATCACGGTGTCTTCGACGGGCCCAATATTGATGTCGTGTTTTCGGCGGATGAGACTCCCGTCGCATTTGACGTCGTGCGTCGAATTTTGAAAGAAAAAATTCTGATGCAGTTTGAAAAATATTCTGAGCAATTAACGCTCAATCCGGAGAATCGCCAGTACATTATGAGCGCGCGGCCCGGTTCGTACGGAGGCTTCACTACTCTCATGGGCGAATTGTTATCCGAATATTCGGGTCCCTCACCTATTGTTGATGCGGAATAAGCCCCTTCGACATGTATGTCGAAGCGACCGACTGGGGACGGGCTTCAGGTCCCCTAGCGGTTGAGGAGATAACTAACGTTGTTCATCGGTCGGACGTGAAGTTGCTTCGTTTGTGTTGCTCGCGTGCAGCGCTGCCCGATCTTCGTATATGTCGCCAGGAAGGATTGATCACGGCGGATTGCGGGTCGAGCGTTAGAGTGGCAGCTTTTGCACCGTCCTCTGTTGCTTTCAATCTTTACGGAGTATCGGTGATGGCTGGTATCTACCGAGTCGCGCAAACAGAAATTGGCGACTAAGATCGAACGAACGCGGATATTATCTTTCGCATCGGCGAAGCACCTCGGAACAACAACTTCGAACTAGTCGTGGAGGTGATCTATGCAACCAATACTGTCCGCAGTATCCATTTCACCTTACATCAAGTCCGGAGTGGCGCTCGTGGCATTTGCCATCGCCATCGCACTTTACGCTTACCGGGCTCATTTAAGAAATCTAGAAAGCCTGATCCAGTCAGCTAGGCCCGCAGACCGGGCGAAACTGGCGACGTCCGCACTGGAGAGATTAAATATTTCTACAGAGCGAATGACTAGGGATCAAATATTCATACTCGCGCAAGAGCAATTGCGTGAAAGGAGACATAGGCTAACCCTTATGTTAATCGGTGCTATCGTGTTATTTGCGCTACTCGCAGCGGTTGCAATTGAGGCAATCATTCATGATCAACCCGTTCCACCATCGCCCGTTGCCAGTAATAGAGATAGTACTCAACCAATCGCTGCATCTGAAAGTTCTCACGTGCTGCCAAAGGGAAGTATTGAGGAGGCGCTACATGGAAAAACTATCCTGTATGTCCTCGTCAGCAACAATATCATCTGGGTTCTCACCGGAGAAGTGATACCCGGGGACGTCCGCTCGAACCCGACAGGGGATAAATATCCAGTGCAACAGGTGAATTTGGTTAAAATCGCATCTCGTCATAAGGTCGATACAGTTAAGGTTGCAAACTCACCTATAACCGATAGCAATCTTATTTATGAAAAAGATGGTTATATCTATGTGATCATCAACTATCGAGTCCCGCCGGATACGGAATGGTCTAACGCGAGCACGCGGTACAGATTCAATATTAACCCATTTCATGATTTGGGTGCTGAAACTCTGTTTACCGACAAGAATTGGGGTGCCTTTCCAATGTTTCTGAATGGTCATCTTCAATATTTCAGCTACGAAGTAAATAGTAATAAAAGGTATTATTGGGTTGTAGATAATCAGCCTGGCGCCGATACCACCAAGGAGGAGGCGATAAAGGAGTGGGATTCCGAAACCGCAAAGAGTAGCGATGGGATTATGCCTTTCAATGGCGTTGATCGAGATCGCATAATTGAGTCGATATCCGGCTATTCGAACTCACATCAACCAGACTGAGGACATGGTGGATTCTTTCTGCGCAGCACCGGTCGCGGAGGTGGAGTGCCGACGATGAAGGGTCATGGCTCGTGCGAGGCAGCATGAGCGGCACAAGCATCGCCGGATGTCGGCAATAGCAAGGCCGGGTGCAGCGTACGACAACGTTGCGTCGGTGCTGCTCCAAACGGCGACTCAATGGCAGGCTAGCCTCGCGCGCGCAATCGGCAACAGATCTCAAATGTGTGCGCTTTGCTGCGCTGCGTTACTTAATGGCAGCTTCGGCGAGGGCGCGGAGGCGCTTTTCGAGGCCGTCCTTTAGCTCCTTCATGCTGCGGAAAAAAATCGTCGGATAGTCCTTGAGATCAAATTGAAGCGGGGTGCCCGTTCGAGCCACGTAAATCGGAAGCTTGCCAATCCCGTGCGCAAAGCCTGCTTCGTAGAACACATTCGGTTTCGGGTGGGTCACGTCGACAATGACGTACTGTGCGCGCCTAATGGACTCTAGGATGCGGTCCGTAATCCGCTCGCTAGCCTGCACTTCGTCAATGCGCTCTGCTGTAATGCCACAGCGCATAGCGCCTTCTTTGATTGCATCGAGCACGTCTTCCAAGGCGGGGTCGTTCGGATCAATCGCCATCACGATGAAGGCATAGCCCTGCTGGACGGTTGCCTCAATACCGACTTCCGTTTGTGGCTTTGTCGCCGCATTCGCTGTCGGAATCATCCCGGACTTTAGTCTGCCAATCGCGTCGTCGATCATGTCGATAACCATCGGGATAACCGGCTCCGAATAGATACGGTCAAACATGTGATCGAAAAGATCCACGTTACGCATAATCATTCCGCCGACTGCTGGCGGCGGGGAGATTGTGAACACTTTCAGGCAGCCAAGCTGCGCGACCTCTCTGTGCACCCAAGCCTTTTCTTGGTTTATCTCCTCCCGCAACGTTTGGTCATTAATGCGCTCCCACTCGCGCAACCTGACTTTGAAGGTTCCCAGCCGTTTGATGCGGTCTTCGATTTCCTGCTGCATTGTTGGTCCTTGGAAGCGTGGGGCAGAAAATCGACATTTTACTCGTGCTGTCCGCGTGGTCCGGTGCGTGCTGCGAACGTCGTGAGCCTGTCGTGGCTCGGTAGGCCGTGTAGGCGGCGGAACCGATGGAGGTTCGCTTGTCTGTTCAGTGAGCCTAGGTCAAGCGCTTGGCTGCGAATGGGCAAGGATGCGCGGGTGATAGGTGGGCTATCAACCGCAGTTCTTCCACCGTTTTCGCGCTGCAACATAAGGGAGGGTCATTGCGCGCTCAACGGCGATGATTTTTTGCCCCCTCCCCTGGGCCTGGCCGTGCAGCCTTCCCCGGAGTCCGATTCGCCCGACGCGCATCGAGAACATGCTCCCCGCGCGTTGCGCTCAGTCGCCGGGAACGGCTCGCGCCGATCCAGTAATATCCGATCACCACATTGACGGGGCGCGGTCACTATGAAAAGGGCTTTTGCATTCGGGCTATCGTTCGCTCTGACGGCATGTGCCTATAACGTCTCGATGATGCCGAGAGATTCCGGGAAGATTTATACCGGGTCGCTGCACGGGTTGTCTACTCCGGTCCAGTTGTGCGGGTGGCATCAAACGACACGTTTGGCTTTGCCACCGCCTACGGCGTCAATAGTCGCGGCCAGTCGGCCACGGCGATTAGCTCCGCTTCTTCAATCGGAGACAAATACGCGAAGGCAATTCTTTCGAGCGCCGACGGCCACGGCCTGCGCTGCGATCTGGTCGGCCAGTTCCCTGCCGCTGGCGGCGTCTGCGTAGACGATCAACGCCGAGTCTATGACGTGGTAATGGTCGCAAAGTGACCGGCGATGGCGCTTGTGAAGGTCCCCCGCAACGGTGCCGCGGAGGTGTGGCCCATTCTCCTGCGCCAGTTAGCCAACCTATCACCCGCAGTTCTTTGCCCCAAACTCTGCGCGACCACAGGACAGGGCTATATCCCCCTCGCGCGTTCGCGAATTTTCCCCCCACCCCCGGCTGATCCGCGCGGGAGTGCTAGGGTGGGGCCCGGCGAGGCGTTCATCTACCGCGTCGCGCCTTACTTCTGCTCCATCTGCTCTCGTTGCTGTTGCAGCAATGCCGCTTGTTGCCGCAATAGTTCGGCTTGTTGCTGGAGCAGTTCGGTTTGCGCGTTCGATTCTTCCGCGCGCTGATACGCGCCATAGATGGAGCCTTGGGCTTGCGGCTGCGATTGCGGCAGGACCATGTAAGTCCGTCCATCGGAGCCAATGACGGTCTGTGCGTGCGCGGCGACCGCGAACGTAGCGGCTAGGAAGGGAAGCAGCTTGGTTGAATACATGGCGGTCACCTCGCGCGCCCGGTAGGGGCGCTGGCGCGAGTGTAGCTCTGGCCGGTGACGTGCGGAAGCGATGCCGCGCCATTGCGCAAACGCGATGCGTTCGGGGCGGGCGACGATTTGGGAATGATGGGCCGGATGATGGGGCGCGTCGAAAATCGCCCGGAAACCCGCATCAATTGGGGGTGTTTGGCGGAGAGAGGGGGATTCGAACCCCCGATAGGCTATTAACCTATACACGCTTTCCAGGCGTGCGACTTAAACCGCTCATCCATCTCTCCGGCGGGAGGCGAATTATAGCAGACTCCGCGCGCCGGAGGAAAGCGCCCGCGCCGCGCCTGGCATGATCTGCGCTTTGCAGAGTCTCCGGCGCCGCTTAAGCAACGCAGAAATCGTTCGTTCCCCGCTTGCCGGGCATTCCGTGACGTTGCCGCGCCGACCTTGCAGCCGCCTCGCAAGGACCGCGCTCGCCGGCTATCAGAAGGCGAGCGGCCGCACGCTCGACGCCAAGGGTCCGACTGTCGTTGCGCAGGCATCGATCGGCGACTTTGGCGTGAGCTCGGGCGCCGACAATCAGGCGCTCGTCGTGGTGGGCATCCGTCACAAGTTCTGACGCCAACGCGGACCTATGTGGCGTCGGCAGCCGCGCGGGGGATCGCCGATAATGCTTCGTCGATCCCCCGAGGAGAATCTGCTTGAAGGTCAGCGAAGCCGTCACCAGCCGCAGGTCCGTGCGCCAGTTTTTGCCCGATCCAGTGGACCCCGCCGTCATCCGCCGCGTGCTCGATACCGCTGCGCGCGCGCCCTCGGGCGGCAATCTGCAGCCTTGGCATGTTCATGTCGTCGGCGGCGAATCGCTCGCGAAGCTCAAGTCGATCATGGCCGATCGCATTGCGCAGGCGCCGGCGGGCGAGCCGATGGAGTACGACGTGTATCCGCGCGAGCTGGGTTCGCCGTATCGCGAACGTCGTTTTCAGGTGGGCGAGGATCTTTACCGCAGCATCGATGTGGCGCGCGAGGACCGGCCCGGCCGGCTACGACAATTCGCGCGCAACTACGCGTTTTTCGATGCGCCGCTCGCGCTCTTTTGCAGCGTGGATCGTCAGATGGGGCCGCCGCAATGGGCCGACCTCGGCATGTTCCTGCAGACGGTGATGCTGCTCCTGCGCGAAGCCGACCTGCATAGCTGCGCGCAGGAATGCTGGGCGCGCTACGCGCAGAGCGTTGGCGAGTTTCTCGCCTTGCCGCGCGAACGCATGGTGTTCTGCGGCATGGCGATCGGTCACGAAGACGCGGACGCGCCCATCAACCAGTGGCGCTCGGCGCGCGTCCCGCTCGACGAATTCGTGCAATTCGACGGCATTTGAATCTTATGAATAACTAACGTTACCAATACATATTGTTTACAGCGCGGCACGAATGCGCGCGGCCAGCGCTTCGAGCTGCCCCATGTCGGCCATTTCGCGCGCATGCGGACGCAGCTCTTCACCCGCGCGGCGCGGAATCAGGTGAAAGTGCACGTGCGGTATGGTCTGCCCGGCGGCAGCGCCGTTGAACTGCGCGATCAACAGGCCTTCGGGTGCAAGCACCTTGCGCATCGCGACCGCCATCTTCTGCACCGTCGCCATCGCGGCGGCGCCGGCTTCCAGAGAGAGCTCATAGATGAACTCGGCGCCTTCCTTCGGCAGCACGAGCAGATGGCCTTCGGATTGCGGCATGACGTCCATGATCGCGAGCGTCGCGTCGTCCTCGTACACCTTGATGCAGGGTGCTTCGCCGCGCAGGATGCGGGCGAAGATGTTCTTGTCGTCGTAGGCCATGGTCAGTCTCTCCAGTTCGGGCGCGCCGTTTGCTCGCGCAGGGGCGATGGGTTTTGTCGAGTTTGCGATTATGGCCCGCCCCGTATGGCCTGTGCGTGTTCCTGCACGTTTTTTGAAGTAGGTGCATCATAGAGTTTCTCGCAGCGCGCGCGACGACGAATGTCTTGATAGCAACCTCTTGAATGGCATCGGAGCACGGTACCAAGGACCCGCTCCAGCCGCATGGAGCACGTATGGCAACGACTGATCTCGAAGCAGCTCAACCCGTTCGTGAGGCCACCGTTTCGGGGGCCTGGCGGTTTATAGCCCAGCTATTGGCGCGCGCAGACGTGAAGTTCAACGGCACCCGGCCGTGGGACATGCGGATTCACGATCCGCAGTTGCCCGAGCGCGTATTGGCGCTCGGCAATCTGGGCCTCGGCGAGGCCTACATGGACGGCCAGTGGGACTGCGAGCAGCTCGACGAATTCTTCGCACATGTGTTGCGCGCGCATCTAGATGACCAGATCGATCCCTCCCGTCTCGTCTTCTACGCGCTCAAGGCGCGCCTCATGAACCGCCAGACCGTGCGCCGGGCATGGAAGGTGGGCCAGCAGCACTACGATATCGGCAACGAGTTCTACGAGGCGATGCTCGACAAGAACATGGCCTATACCTGTGGCTACTGGTCGGGCGGCGCGAAGACGCTCGACGAGGCGCAGGACGCCAAGCTCGATCTCATCTGCCGCAAGCTGGGCCTGAAGCCCGGCATGCGCCTGCTCGACATCGGCTGCGGGTGGGGCAGCCTCATGAAGTTCGCGGCCGAACACTATGGCGTGTCGTGCGTGGGCGTCACGATCTCGAAGGAGCAGGCAGCGCTCGGTGCCGAGCGCTGCAAGGATCTGCCCGTCGAATTCCGCCTGCAGGACTACCGGTTGCTCGACGAGAAGTTCGACCGCATTGCGAGCGTGGGCATGTTCGAGCACGTGGGCCCGAAGAACTATCGCACCTATATGGAAGTCGCGCAGCGGTGTCTTGTCGACGACGGTCTGTTCGTACTGCACACCATTGGCAAGAACCGCCGCGATACCACGCCCGATCCGTGGATCGACAAATACATCTTTCCGAACGGCGAGCTGCCGACCATCGGCCAGATCGCCGACGCTTCGGGCGGCCTCTTCGTGGCCGAAGACCTGCATAACTTCGGCGCCGACTACGATCGCACGCTAATGGCGTGGCACGCGAATTTCGAGGCCGCGTGGCCGCGTTTCAAGGCGCAGATGGGCGAGCGGTTCTACCGCATGTGGCGTTATTACCTGCTTTCGTGCGCCGGGGCGTTCCGTGCGCGCGACATCCAGCTGTGGCAGTGGGTGTTTTCGAAGAACGGTTTGCTGGGCGGCTATCAGCGTCCTGCCTGATCTTCCCGTCGTCTCATCCATGCGGCGGCCGCGTTCGCCATTCGCGAACGCGGCCGTTTTCGTTGCCGATCAGCGAATCAGTGCCGAGACCGTTGCGATGCCAAGGATCGTCATGACGACGGAGGCGCACACGTGAATGGCGATTTCGCCCGCGGCCCAGCCGAAACGTCCGTGCTGCAGATGCGAAACGACTTCGGCTGAAAAGGTCGAGAACGTGGAGAGGCCGCCCATGAGGCCGGTAATGACGAAAAGGCGCCATTCGGCGGAGAGCTGGGGCATGCGCCCGAAGTAGGCGACCGCGACGCCGATCACATAGCCCGCGATGATGTTCGACGCTAGCGTGCCGAGCGGCAGTTCAGGGTAAAGGGCATTCAGGCGTATCCCGAGAACCCAGCGCAGCAGCGAACCGAGCGCGCCGCCAATGCCGACGGCGAAGATGGACAAATACATGGTCTGGAGTGGTTGAGGGCGCAATATGAGCCGGCGCGCCATAGCACCGGCCCTGTCTGTTGACCGTTTGCGAGCACGGAGTGTAGCACCGGCCGGGACCGGCGGTTTCACGCCACGGCGCCTTGCCCTCAGACCACGTCCTGCCCGGGTTCAGACGCGAACCCGCGCCGGGCGGCGCGTCACACGATCCCGCCGTTCGCGCGTAGTACCTGGCCGTTGACCCAGCCGCCGTCCGGGCCCGCGAGGAACGACACGACACTCGCGATATCGTCGGGTTGCCCGAGACGCTGCAGCGGCGGCATGTTCGCGAAATGCTGGACCTGCTCTTCGGTCTTGCCGCTGAGGAACAATTCTGTCGCCACCGGTCCCGGCGCAATCGCGTTCACGCAGATGGAGCGGCCGCGCAGTTCGCGTGCGAACACGCGCGTGATCGTCTCCACGGCCGCCTTGCTCGCCGTATACAGCGCGTAACCGGGCAGATTCATCGCGAGCACGGAGGTCGAAAGGTTGATTACGCGGCCGCCATCCGCGAGCTTCGTCGCCGCTTCGCGCAGCGTGTTGAGCGTGCCGCGCACGTTGATGTCGAAGGTTTCGTCGTAGATCGCGTCGGTGGAGTCGGCGACCGTGACCGTCTTCATGATGCCCGCGTTGTTCACGAGCAGTGCGGGCTGGCCAAGCTTTTCGGCGGTGGTTTCGAAGAGGCGGCGCACGTCGTCGGCCTTCGCGATGTTCGCTTGCACGGCAATCGCGCGACCGCCGCCCGCCGCGATCTTCGCGACGAGCGCCTCGGCTTCGGCGCTGCGCGAAGCGTAGTTGATGACGACGGCGTAACCGTCGCGCGCGAGACGTTCGGCAATGGCGGCGCCGATGCCGCGCGAGGCGCCCGTGACGATGGCGACGCCGCGCGAATTCGTGGATGCGTTCATGATCGGGGTCCTTCTCGTGAGTGGTGAGAACGGGCTCGATCATGGACGAAACCGCGGCGGCGATCATTGCGTGCCGCCGGGTTTCATCATTCCATTTCGATTAACAATGCCGCATGGCGGTGCTCAGTAGGCGATGCAGACGGATTTCGTCTCCGTGTACGCGTCGATGATCGCGCGGCCGTGCTCGCGGCCGATGCCCGAGGCCTTGAAGCCGCCGAAGGGCAGCGCCGGGTCGACCATGTTGTGCGTATTCACCCATACCGTGCCCGCTTGCACGCCGTCCACCACGCGTAGCGCGCGGTCGAGCTGGTTGGTCCAGACGCTCGCGCCGAGGCCATACTCCGAAGCGTTCGCTGCCGCGATGGCTTCCTCGACATCGTCATACGGCATGGCGACGAGCACCGGCCCGAACACCTCTTCGCGCACGACGGTAAGCGGCTTGTTGGATGCGTTCGCAATCACCGTGGGCTCGATGAAGAAGCCGGGCCGATTGCCGTCGCCGCCGCCTGCCACGATCTCGCCGCCTTCGGCGCTTCCCTGCGCGATCATGCCGGCGACCTTGGCGCGATGGCGCGCCGAAACGAGCGGGCCCATCTGCGTGGCCGCGTCGAAACCCGAGCCGAGCACGGTTGTGCGCGCAACCTGTGCAATGCCGTCGACGATCTCATCAAAACGCGCGCGCGGCAGATACAGGCGCGAGCCTGCCGTGCAGACCTGGCCATGATTGAAGAAGATTGCGCCGGCCGCGCCTTCGATCGCGCGCTGCGGATCGCAGTCGTCGAGCACGATCACGGGGCTCTTGCCGCCCAGTTCCAGCGACACGCGCTTGAGGTCGCTCGCGCATTGCTTGCCGATGATGCGGCCCACTTCGGTCGAACCCGTGAAGGTGACCTTGTCGACCTGTGCATGGCGCACGAGCGCCGCGCCTGCCGTTTCGCCCTGGCCCGTGACGACATTGAACACGCCCGGCGGAAAGCCGGCTTCGTGCGCGAGTTCGGCGAGGCGGATGGCGGTGAGCGGCGTTTCCTCGGCGGGCTTGAGCACCACGGTGCAGCCGCAGGCGAGCGCGGGCGCGATTTTCCAGACCGCCATCAGCAGCGGAAAGTTCCACGGCACGATCGCGGCGACCACGCCCGCGGGTACGCGCCGCGTGGAGGCGTTGTAGCGCACGCCGGGCGGGAACGCGAGGGAGAGATCCACGGTACTGCCCTCGATCTTCGTGGCCCAGCCGGCCATGTAGCGCAGCCATTGCACGCTGCCGCCCACTTCGAGCATCTTCGAGAAGCCGAGCAGCTTGCCCTGGTTGAGTGTTTCGAGCGCGGCGAGTTCGTCGCCGTGCTGCTCGACGAGGTCGGCGAGCTTGAGCAGCAGGCGCTCGCGTGCGGCGGGCGGCATGCGCCGCCACGTGTCGGCTTCGAAAGCGCGGCGCGCCGCGGTGACGGCGGCGTCGATGTCGGCGTCGCTGGCGTCGGGCACCTGCGCGATCTCCGCGCCCGTGGCGGGGTCGAATACGGCAAACGCGCGGCCGTTGCCGCTTTCGCTAAAACGTCCGTCGACGAACATCTGCGTGCGGATCGAGTGCGTGAAGTCCTGGCGGTCCATTCCGTCTCCTGATTTCGGTAGTAATGCGAATGTTTATTTGGTGAGTGTCTCAGCGTAAATCGATTGCGTTGCCCGCAGCGAGTGCGGCTGAAGCAGGGTAGGGCGCGCGCGTACGGAATCGGCGTGGCGTCGAGAATGCGTATGCGCATGCAAGATTGAGCGTGCCGCCAATGAGGAACAGCGCGTAGAAGCCTTGTCCAAAGCCCCATGACGTGGCGGCGAGCGCCGCGCCTGCCAGCATGCCCGCGTGATGGGCGAGGCCGGGACAGCCGGCGCCCGGCGCGCGCGACGCTCGCCCACCGCGCATGAGCGTGGGGAGCGTCAGGTAGTCGAGCACGGCGAATGCGGGGGCAGCGAGCGCGGCCCACGGCGCGAGGCAATCGAACGTGAGCGCGACGAGCAGCGCGCCACGCAATACGAAGAGCACGAGCAGCGCGCGCCGGTAATCGACGCGATCGGCGAGCCAGCCTGCGAGACTCACCGCGGCGAGTGACGTCACGACCTGCGTCACGGATATCGCGGCGCCGCCGCAGAGCGCGAAAAACTGGAAGCGCGCGAGCACGCCACTCGACAGGCCCGCAAGCAGCGCGGGTGCGATCAGCAGCATGTCGTTGCGCCACGCCGGCGCAATGGTATGCGTATGCACCGATCTTGCCGCGCTATCACGCGTGCGCCGCAAGTGCATGCACGCAATGGCGAGCAGGACGACGCCGCCCAGGATGAGCGGCGTCTGCGCGAACGTTTCGCCTGTGTGTGCACCGGTGCCCATTGCCGCCATCGTGAGTACGAGTGCGCTCGCGATCGGCACGGTGGCACGCGTGGCGAAGCCGCGCGCGAGCGTGCCCGGGATCAGCGCCATCGCAAGCAAGGCAAGCGTGCTCGCGGCGAATGCGGCGAACGGCGTGCCGGCCTGCATCGCCGCGATCATGACGCCTCCCGCAAGCGCGCCCGCGCCACCGGTGATCGACGCCCATACACACAGCGGGCGCGCGGCGTGCATCGCAGCCAGGCGGCGCTTAAGCGGCATCATCGCCTGCTCACCGCTTGCTGCGGCAGCACGATTTTGCTTCGGGCGCGTCTGCGCCGTCCTGCACGCTGTGCGGATCGCGCCCGCCCGGCAGGTCCATCGCGGGATTGCCATAGAAGAAGTTGTTGGGCTTGAGCATGAAGCCCGCATACTCCACCGGCATCACGGGGAAATCCTCGGGTTTGCACACGTGCGTGTGGCCGAAGCTGTGCCACAGCACGATGTCCTCGTTCTCCACGTTGCGGTTCGCCTCGATATAGCGGGGCAGGCCGTCGCCGCCCGCGTGCTGGTTCGGGTAGTCGCCGCTCGCGTAGCGCTGCGTCGTGTCGTAAGGCGTGACCCACACGTGGCGCGTGGCGAAGCCGCCGCGCTGGCGCACCTTCGAGTTGGGGTCGGCGAGCATGAGCGGCGAATCGTTGATGATGAGCTTGTAGCCCGGATTCGCGCCGACGCGGTTCTTCACGTTCGGGTTCACCACTTTCCAGAAACGACCGGTCTGACCGTTGGCATTGCGCGCCGCTTCCTGCTCGGTCTTGAGCACGCGCTTGGTCGTATCGAACACGTTGCCGTACGGATTCCCGGCACCCATCGCGCGCGGCACGAATTCGTGCTCGGTGACGGCGTTCTTCTCGCCGTCCACCATCATGTGCAGGCGCGCGTTGAAGAAGTGCTGATGCGTCGGCCCGCCCAGGTTTTCGGTGACCATGCCGCCCCACGGGTACGTGTCGCCATCGGCCACCGCCGAGGTCTGGATGATGCCCGTGAGCTTGCACTCGAGCTGGATCGTGCCGTCCTGATAGAAGTACCAGTAAAAGCCGTAGTCGTAATTGCCCACCGTCGCGAAGAACGAGATCACGAGGCGGCGCGAGCGGCGCATCTCGAACACGCCGGTGCGGAACTCATAGTGCTTCCAGAGCGTGCCGTAGTCCTCTTCGTGCAGGCAAACGGCGTTCTTCATGGTGAAGCCGTTGCCGAAGTCGTCGGCGGAAGGAATGTCGAAATAGCGGATCGTGCCGAGGCAATCGCAGCCCAGTTCGAGCTGGTTCGCGAGCTTGCCGAGTCCGTATTCGCCCGCATCGAATGCGCTTTTCCAGTAGTGGTTCGTGGTGGGGTCCGAGTAGGGCACGCACATCTCGGTCACGCTCGCGCGGTAGACGATCGGGCGCGGTGCGCTTTTGCCGTCGTCCCATGTGATCTGGTGAAGAACGAGCCCTTCGCGCGGCGTGAAACCCACGCGGAATTTCCAGTTCTGCCAACTAACCTGCCAGCCGTCTATCATGAAGCTCGGGCCTTCAGGCTGGCTGATGGAGAGCGGCTTGACGGTGTCGCGCGGTTCGCCGAGGCTCGGCGTGTCGTAGTTGTGTTTCGCGCGCGGAATGGGGATGATGCGGCCGTCGTCGATCAGCTCGATCACCTTGTAGGCGAGCAGGTCTACCACGGCGACGACACCTTCGATGGGGTGCGCGTAACCGTTGTCGGTCAGGGACTCGCGGTAGTAGCTCACGCAGCGCACAAGGCGGCGGCCATTCTCGTTCGGGCGATCAAACGCGCCGGCGGAGAACGGATCGACCTGCACGCGCTCGAGTTCGTCTTCGGTGAGGCCGCGTTTTTTCACCGCCTCGCGCCATGCCGTGTCTTCCTTGACGATGCGCTCCGCATTCATGAAGTCTTCGATCATCACGGGCGGCTGGCCATAGGGCGCGTTTTGCAAGGCGAGCGCCTTGCGCGATTCCACTTTCTTCTCGCGCAGGTCCACGACGAATTCGAGCGTCTGGCTGCGGGTGCGATCGATCGCGATGACGAAGGCGCGGCGCGAGTGGTAATCGCCGTGCTTGTATGCGAGCACTTCCGCCTTGGGCGGCTCGCGCAATTCGGTGACAGGAAAGCGCCCATATTCATCGAGTTGCTCGGCGGCTTTCACGATGTCACAGGCAAGCTGCATTTCGGCGAGGCTCAACGGGTCGAGCGGATGCGCGTTCGGATTCGTGTTCATAAGCATTTCGTAAGGAAGGCGTTGGGCGCAACAGGGCATGGGACGGTATGAAGATTCCGCATTCGTCTCGTGCGATGTCGATGGGTGAATCGTAGAAACGCCGTATTTTTTTCGCGCTTGCAAAACGCGCCAAAGGGGCGATAGAGTGCGCCAGAGTAGATCGATGGTTAAAACCGTCGACGCATACAGGCCCTAATGGAGCGAGACATGAAAAGAGTGCCTGTCAATAGCGGGTTTCCGATGATTCGCGGTGCCGTGATGGGTCCCATCGTGCGTGCCCTCGACGCCGCTGGTGCGGACTGCGATGCATTGCTGGCCGAGTTCGGACTGAGTCGCCGGCAGCTTTCCAATCCCTATGAAATCGTGGCGCTGGGGCGCTATGTGGGCGCGTTCGAACGCGCGGCGCAAGTGCTCGACGAGCCCTTTCTCGGCCTGCGTTTAGGCGCCGAATTGCAGCTCACGGAACTGGGGCCGGCTGGCCTCGTGTTCATGTCGTCGCCTACGCTCGGCGCCGCAATCCGTAAGTTCACCGATACGCTCGGCTCGTGGCAAAGCGCGACGGCCGTCGATCTCGTGAGCGACAACGCCTGGCCGATGTGGAGCTATCGCATCGCGCATACGCAGATCTGGCCGCGCCGGCAGGACGCCGAGTACAGCGTATCCGCCATGTGCCACATGATTCGCCAGGTGCGGGGCGCGGCGTGGACGCCGTGTGAGATTCACTTCGAGCACGCAGCGCCCGAGGACCTCAAGCCATATCTGCGCCTCTTTCGCGTGCCCGTGCGCTTCCAGCAGCCGGCCAACGGCGTGGTCCTGCACCCGCACGATCTCGACACGCCGCTCAAGAGCGCCGACGTGCAGATGGCGCGCATGATGGAGCGCCACGCCACCGACCTCATTTCGCGCGACACGATCCCGCATACGCTCGTCGACCAGGTGCGCGATCTCGTGACGCGTCGGCTCGCGCGCGAGAAGCTCGTGGTCGGCGATATCGCGAAGGACCTCGGGCTTTCGGACCGCTCCTTGCAGCGGCATCTGGCCGACGCCGGGACCTCCGTGCGCCAGATCATTCGTGAAGAGCGCGAGCGCAGCGTGGCGGTGCTGCGCGAGCAGGACGGCATGACCAACGCGGCCGTCGCCCGCGCGGTGGGTTATGCCGACGCCACGGTGCTATGGCGTGCGACGCGCAACTGGGGCCGTGCAGGCGCGAAACGAACCCGCTAGCGCGCAAATCGTGAAAGCGGACTGATGGCTTTTAGTAAGTTTGTGGGCTGAATAAAGTACGAATTCCCAGCCTATGGCATTAATCAGGATGTCGAAGGTAATAACGACCGCTTCAACGCGGTTAAGTGAAAACCCGCTCCAGCCCTGGCGCACTTTATCGAGTAATTGGCGCGTTGCGCCAAGTCAGCGAGTTTATTAGCTGCCTACCATGCGCTCAATCCGAATCGGGATATTCGATTCGTCGAGCGCCGGAGGCACGCGGTTCTTCATCGTGTCGTATGGCGAACCCAGAACAGACACCAGCAGAGGCAACGATGAACGAACCGTATTCTTCTCCCGCTCACCTCGTTGGAGACAACGCGGCAGTGGACTCACAGCGCAGCCTGCTCGGGCTTTGGCAGATCGTCTTTCTCGTCATTTCCGCAGCGGCGCCGCTCACCGGCATGCTGGGCGCGGTGCCCCCGGCCATCAGCCTTGGCAATGGCGCGGGCATTCCCGGCGCATTCGTGATCGCGGGCGTGGTGCTGCTCGTGTTCAGCGTCGGCTTCGCTTCGATGAGTCGCCACATCGTGCGCGCCGGCGCGTTCTACGCATACATCACGGCGGGTTTCGGCCGCCCCGTCGGCATGGCCGGCGCGCTCGTCGCGCTGCTCTCGTACACAAGCATCCAGATCGCACTGTACGGCCTGTTCGGTTTCTTCTGCACGGTGGTGCTCGGGCCACTGCTGCATAGTTCGTTGCCGTGGTACGTGTATTCATTCGTGTGCCTCGTCGTCGTGCAGTTCACCGGCGTTCGCGGCATCGACCTCAACAGCCGCCTGCTCGGCGTGCTCATGTGTCTCGAACTCGGCATCCTGCTGCTGCTGAGCCTCGTGATCGTGATTCGTCATGGCGGACCGGACGGCCTCACGCTCGCGCCGTTTTCGCCGCGCCACGTTTTCAGCGGCCACCTCGGCATCGCGGTGATGTTCGCGCTCGCGTCGTTCATCGGTTTCGAGGCCACGGCGATCTACGGCAAGGAGTGCCGCGACCCGAAGGTCACGGTGCCGCGCGCCACTTATGTTTCCGTTACGCTGATTCTCGTGTTCTTTGCGTTCGTCACGTGGGCCATCGTTTGCGCCTACGGCATCAGTAGCGTTGCGGACGTCGCGACGAAACAGCCGGGCGACTTCTGGTTCATCCAGTCGACGAAGTACCTGGGTGGCGCGATGACCACGACGATGAGCTTCCTGCTGCTTTCCAGCATCTTCGCGAGCCTGCTGTCGTTCCATAACACGATCGTCCGTTACATCCATGCGCTCTCGGGCGAGGGGATTCTTCCCGCGGTGCTCGATCGGCTGCATCCGAAGTATGGGTCGCCGTATCTCGCGAGCTATCTGCAGACGCTCTCGGTCGCGGTGCCGGTGGGCCTTTTCGTGATCGCGGGCAGCGATCCGTTCAATATCGTGTTCAGCTGGGGCTCCGCGCTCGGCACCATCGGCATCGTCATGCTGCAGGCGGTTACGAGTTTTTCGGTGGCGGCGTTTTTCCGCGCCACGAAGAAGGACACGCGTCTGTGGCACGCTTTGCTCGCCCCGGTGCTGGGCGGCTGTGGTCTGCTCTCCATCGGCATCGTGCTGATCGGCAATCTCGACGCGCTCGCCGGCTCCGATAGTCCCGTCGTGCGCGCGTTCCCGTGGGTCGTGCTCGCGGTGGCGCTGATCGGCGTGCTGATCGCCTTCGTCCTCAAGCGTTCGCGGCCGGACATCTACGCGCGCTTCGGCCAATAACAACAGGGTCACGACGCGCTCCGCGCAACGTCCTCGATTCACGCAGTTCCTGACCAGTGCGGCGCGCTCCCCGGCGCCGCGCTTCGGCCGCGCACGCGCACGCAGCGCAGCGGCACATCTCTCTTCGAAAAGACAACGACATGGCAAATCTCGTCAAGCGCTCGGCGCTGGCGCTGGCTTCGTGCGCCCTCGCGACTGGCGCACACGCGCAATCTTCAGTCACGCTTTACGGCACGGTGGACGCGGGCCTCATCTATTCGACCAACCAGCAGACCACGCGCGCCGACGGCAGCACGAGCGGCCACGCCAACTGGCAACTGGGCGGCGGCAACCTCGTACCGTCACGCTGGGGTCTCACGGGCAGCGAGGACATCGGCGGCGGCACGAGCGTCAACTTCACGCTCGAAAACAGCTTCTTCTCGCAGAACGGCGCACTGCTGCAGGGCGGCACGCTCTTCAACCGCAACGCCTGGGTGGGCGTGGCGAACAGCCACTACGGCACGCTCACGCTGGGCCGCCAGTACGATCCGTTTTCCGACGATCTGGGTGCCTACGTGTCGAGCAACAACTGGGCGACGCTCTATGGCTCGCACTTCGGCGACGTGGATAATCTCAATGAAGCGTTCAACTTCAATAACTCGATCAAATACGTGAGCCCGAGTTTCGGCGGCTTCACGTTGGGCGGCCTGTTCAGTTTCGGCGGCGTGGCCGGCAATTTCTCGCAGAACCGCGGCTGGTCGGTGGCGGCGAACTATGCCAACGGGCCGCTTTCACTTTCCGCCGGCTACCTCGAGTTGCGCAATCCGCTGCAGGCGGCGCTGGGCGGCGAGCCCGGCTATATCGGCGACTTCAGTTGCAGCAATCCGAATGCATCGTACTGCGAATTACAGAATGCGCAGCGCGTGAGTATTTTTGGTGCAGGCGGCTCGTACGCGTTCGACAAGGTCAGCGTGGCGCTCAGCTACACCCATACGCTTCTCTCGCAGAGTCTGTATTTCGCCAACGCGGCGCGGCCGCAGGGCGCGGACATTTCGTTCGATATTGCCGAGCTGAACACGTCGTGGCAATACTCGCCCGCGCTGCAGTTCGGCTTCGCCTATATCTTCAACGACGCGCATCCGGACGGCGGCTCGTCCACACGGCTTCACCAGATCAATCTGGGCGCGGTTTACAGCCTCTCCAAGCGCACGGCGGTTTATGCGGTGGCGATCGGCCAGAAGTCGTCGGGGGCGGGTCTCGGGATCGATGCCGCGAGTGGCGCGACGCAGAACCTGGCGCAGATTCCGAACCTCGTGAATTCGAACACCGACAAGCAGCTTGCCGTGATCGCGGGCATTCGCCACAACTTTTGAGCGAAAAGCCACCGCGCATGATGCGCCGCGGCAACCCGCGGCGCGTACACGCTTGGCGCGACGCCCGCGCCGTTCGGCAGTAGAATGTTCGGGTCCGCTTTTCGTGTGAGCCCGCGCATGAAAGTTGCCTTGTTCGTCCCTTGCTTCATCGACGCGTTCTACCCCGAGGTGGCAATCGCCACACTGGAGCTGCTGGAGCGTTTAGGCTGCGAGGTCGACTATCCGCTCGAACAAACCTGCTGCGGCCAGCCCATGGCCAACAGCGGCGCGCAGGCCGAGGCAGCCGGTGCGGAGCGCGTCTTTGCGCGCGCCTTCGCGGGCTACGACTATATCGTCGGGCCTTCGGCGAGCTGCGTGAATCACGTGCGCGACCACTTCACCGCGATCGAGCAGACCGACGCCGTGCGCAAGGTGCGCGAGAGCACCTACGAACTCGTCGAGTTCCTGCATGACGTGCTGGGCGTGCGCGAATTCCCCTGGGCCGAATTTCCCTGGCGCGTGGGTTTGCACAATAGCTGCAGCGCACTACGCCACTTGAAGGAAGCCTCGGTTTCGGAAATCGCGGGTCCGACCTTCTCGAAGCCACTCGCGCTGCTCGAACATGTGAAGGGCATCGAATTCGTGAAGCCGGCGCGCCCCGACGAATGCTGCGGCTTCGGCGGCACGTTCGCCGTGACCGAAGAGGCGGTGTCGGTGCGCATGGGTCAGGACAAGGTGGTCGATCACGTGAGCGCGGGCGCGCAATACATCGTGTCGGCCGACATGTCCTGCCTCATGCACCAGCAGGGCTGCGCCGAGCGCATGAACGCGGACATCCGCTTCATCCATATTGCCCAGGTGCTGAACGGAGCGCGCGAATGAAGCGAGTCGAACACGCGAAGCTCGCCGGCACGTTTCTCTCGCGGCCCGAGCATGTCGCCTTCCACGACAAGCGTCTGTGGGACCTGCGCTCGAAGCGCGACGCCCAGGCGCATGCCATCCCCGAATGGGAAATGCTGCGCACGCTCGCCTCGCAAATCAAGGCGCATACGCTCTCGCATCTCGCCGACTACCTCGACCATTTCACGCGCACGGCGCAAGCCAATGGCGTGCAGGTCCATTTCGCGGATACGGCCGAGGAACACAACGAAATCGTTTATCGCATCCTGAGCGAGCGCGGCATGACGGCGCTCGTGAAGAGCAAGTCGATGCTCACCGACGAGTGCGAGATGCGTCCGTACCTGGAATCGCGCGGCATTTCGGTGATGGAGACCGACCTTGGCGAGCGCATCCAGCAACTCGACAAGCAGCCGCCCAGCCATATCGTCGTACCTGCCGTGCACAAGCTGCGCGACGACGTGGCCGAAGTGTTCGGCCGCACCATCGGTACGGACCCGCACAACAACGACATTCACTATCTCGCGGAAAGCCAGCGCATGAATACGCGGCCGTGGTTCGTGCGCGAGAAGACGGCGGGCATGACCGGCTGCAATTTCGCGGTGGCCGAAACGGGCACGGTGGTGGTGTGCACCAACGAGGGCAACGCGGACCTTTCCGCCAACGTGCCGCCGCTGCACATCGTCTCGATGGGCATCGAGAAGCTGATTCCGCGTCTTTCCGATCTCGGCGTATTCGTGCGCATGCTCTCGCGCAGCGCGCTCGGCTCGCCGATCACGCAATACACCTCGCATTTCCGCGCGCCGCGGCCCGGCGCCGAAATGCATTTCGTGCTCGTCGACAACGGCAGGTCCGAGCGGCTCGCCATGCCCGAGTTCTGGTATTCGCTCAAGTGCATTCGCTGCGGCGCGTGCATGAATACCTGTCCCGTTTACCGGCGCAGCGGCGGCCTCTCATACGGCAGCACCTATGCGGGGCCGATCGGGGCGATCATCAATCCGACCTTCGACCTCAAACGCTTCAGCGCGTTGCCGTTCGCTTCGACGCTCAACGGCAGCTGCACGAATGTGTGCCCCGTGAAGATCAATATTCACGAGCAGATCTACCAGTGGCGGCAGGTCATCGCGGCACAGCACGAAGTGCCGTTCGTGAAGCAGGAAGTACTGAAGATGGCTGGCCGGTTGCTCGGCAGTCCGACGCTTTATCGCGGCACGGTGAAGTCGCTCGAGGGCGCGTTGCGGCGCTTGCCGAATTTCATGCTCTACAACCCGCTCAATATCTGGGGCAAGCAGCGCGATCTGCCGCACGTGCCGCACACGACGTTCCATGCCTGGTACCGGAAAAACCGCAAGGGAGGCGGCGATGGCGGATCGTGAGGCGTTTCTCGCGCGCGTGCGCGCCGCGCAACCCGCGCACGAACCGTTGCCCGAGGTGCCGCTGTTCGAAGCGCCCGCCGGCGCTCTGCGCGAGCGCTTTGGCGCCGCGCTCAAACTGATGGGCGGCGGCGAGACGCAGGTGCAAAGCGCGGCCGAGGTGCGCGCCATGATCCTGCGCCGCTTCGGCAGCGAGGCGCGCGTCGCGTCGGCCACGCCGGAGGTGCCGGGCACGCGCGAGATCAGCGCCGCCACGAAACCGGCCTCGCTCGAAGACGTCGACGTGGGCGTGGTGCGCGCGCGCTTCGGCGTGGCGGAAACGGGATCGCTCTGGCTGAGCGAGCGCGAGTACGTGGTGAACGCGCTCGGCTATATCGTGCAGCATCTCGTGGTGCTGCTCGATCCCGCGCATCTGGTTGCGGGGCTGCAGGACGCGTACCGGCGCGACGATTTTCGCAGCGCGCGCTACGCGGCGCTCGTCACAGGGCCGTCCGCGACGGCCGATATCGAAGGCGTGCTGATCCAGGGGGCACAAGGGGTGAGGTCGTTGACCGTGGTGTGGCTGCCGGCGCCGTGACGGTTGCACGCCATGGTCATTCACGTCCTTCTCCTGAGCGGCTTCCTTCTGGCGAGCATCGCTCTCGTGCAGGCGGTAAGCCTGCGCTGGTCGATTTCCGAATCGGTCCTGCTCGCCGCGTGGGGTTTCACGCTGGGCGGCATCTATCTCGTGAGCGGCGAGGCCTGGCCCACGCTCGCCGCGAACTTCGTGATGCCCGCGCTTGCGCCTCGGCTGCCGCCCGAGGCGTACCTGTGGATCTTCCTGCCGCCGCTGCTATTCCAGGCCGCGCTCAGCGTGAACGTGCGCGAGATGCTCGGCGACGCGGCGCCGATTCTGCTGCTTGCCGTGGTGGCCGTGTTCGTGGCGACCGGCGTGGTGGGCGGCGCGGTGCGGCTCACGGGCCTCGGTCCGCTCGCCGACGGCCTCCTGCTCGGCGCCATGATCGCGACGACCGACCCTTCCGCCGTGCTCGCGGTGTTCCGCGAAGTGGGCGCGCCCGCGCGGCTCGTGCGCCTCGTGGAAGGCGAGAGCCTGCTCAACGATGCGGCCGCCATCGCCATTGCCGGCGTGCTGATCGCCGCAATCACAGGAGACGCCGCGCATGTCTCGGCAACGTCCGCGCTGCGCGCGCTCGGCATCGCGCTCGGCGGCGGGCTGCTGGTCGGGGCGCTGGCCGGGCGCGCGTTCGCGTGGTTCCTGCCGGCGCTGGGCGGCGAGGGCAAAGCCGAGATCTCGCTCAGTTTCGCGCTGCCGTATCCGCTCTATCTCCTCGCTGACCAGATGTTGCACGTCTCGGGCGTGGTGGCCGTGGTCGCGGCCGGGCTCGTCATCAGCGGGCTGGGGAGCACGCGCCTGTCGCCTGTCAACTGGAAGCATCTGCAACTGATTTGGGAACAGATCGCGGCCATGGCGGGCGCGGCGATCTTTCTGCTCGCGGCCATGCAGATTCCGGCCACGCTGCGCAACGCGCAGTGGCTCGATCTCGTCGCGCTCGCCGTCGTGGTGGTGGCGGCGTTCGCGGCGCGCGTCGTCGTGGTGTTCGGCATGCTGCCGCTACTGAGCCGACTGCGGCTCACCGAGCCCGTGAGCCCCGCCTACAAGCTCGTGATCGCGTGGGGCGGGCTGCGCGGCGCGGTGACGCTCGTGCTCGCGCTCGGCCTCGCGCAGGACACGGCGCTGCCCGATTCCACGCGCCGCTTCGTCGCGATCCTCGCGACGGGCTTCGTGCTCGTGAGCCTGATCGTGAACGGCACGTCGCTCAAGCTGCTGATCCGGCGGCTGCGCCTCGATCTGCTGTCGCCCCAGGAGCAGGCGCTGCAGCAAAAGGCGGTGCAGCTTTCGTCGATCGGCGTATCCGAGCGCGTGCATATGGCGGCACGCACCTTTCACATTCCCGATGCGATCGCCGACCAGGCCTGCCATACGTTCCGGCGCAGCGTGGACATGAGCGCGACGGCATTCGATTTCGAGGCGGCGCTCTCGGACCGCGAGCGTCTCGTCATCGGCCTCGTGACCCTCGCGGCGAAGGAGCGCGATCTCATTCCGCAGTATGGCAGCGGCATCATTACGATCCGCAATCTCGACGCCATGATGCGCAACACCGACGCCATGATCGAGGAGGCGCGCGTGGGCGGGCGCCTCGGTTATCAGCGCGCCGCTGCAAAAATACTCGCGGACACGATCGAGTTGCGCGTCGCGCGCCTGCTGTATCGCTGGCTGCGCGTGCGGCAGCCGTACGGCGACGCGCTCGCCGATCGCTTCGAACTCCTGATGTGTCGCCGGGTGGTGCTGCATCAGCTGATCGTCTTCAACGACCGCAGCCTCACGCCGCTGCTGGGCGAGCGTCTCGCGGCGCTGCTCAAGACGATACTCAAGGCGCGCATCGCGACGGCCGAGCATGGGCTCGCGGACGTGCGCCGCTGCTTCGGCCAGGCTTCGGACGTGCTAGAGCGGCGCATGCTGCTGCTCTATGCGCTGCGCGAAGGGCGCGAACGCGTGCAGGCCATGTACGAGGACCGCTCGATTTCGAAGGAGATCTACGATTCGATCCGGCGCGAGCTGGATGCCGCGTGGAAGCTCGCGGTGCCGCGCGCGCATCCAGACCTCGTGCCGGGCGAGGCACACGCGAAGGAGATTCATACGCGCATCGACGCATTGAGCGTCGGCGGCGCCGAAGTGCACGCAGCGCCCCCCATAGCGGCGCAGACCGACCCCGCCGCGCAGATGGCAAACGCCGCCACCGAAGCGCGCAGGCCGTCGCCATGACCGAAATCCAGTCGGCGTTGCTCGTGTTCGCGCTGCTGCTCGGCGGCACGGGCCTCGGCGTGCTGTTGCGGCCGCTATTGCCCGAGGAGCATCGCAAGCATGAAACGGTGCAGCTCGTGCAACTCGTGATCGGCATGCTGGTGACCTTTGCGGCGCTCGTGCTGAGCCTGCTCACCGCGTCCGCGAAATCGAGCTTCGATACGGCGACCAACGACATGCGCGCCTACGCCGCCGACCTGATCCAGCTCGATCAACGCCTGCGCGAATACGGCCCCGACGCGGCCGCGGCGCGCACCTTGCTGCGCGCCTATACGGCGAGTGCCATCGCCTCGACCTGGGCGCAGGAAAAGCCGCCGCCCGGCAACTACTATCCGCATGATCCAGGCGTCGGCAACGACGAACTCGAGAGCCGGCCGCTCGGCGCGCTGCTCGATTCCGTCGGCCACGAGATCGAAACGCTCGCGCCACGCGACGCCTACCACCAGGCGCTCGCGAGCCCGCTCTCGCAGATGTTCGACCGCGTGACCGATACGCGCTGGCGTCTGATCGAAGAGGCGCACGGCACGATTTCGCGGCCGTTCTTCACGATGCTCGCGCTCTGGCTGATCCTGATCTTTCTGAGCTTCGGGCTCGTCGCGCCGCATAACGCGCTGGCGATCGTGCTGATCCTGCTTGGCGCGGTGTCGATTTCGTCGGCGGTCTATGTGATCGCCGACCTCGATACGCCGTTCACGGGCCAACTCATCGTGCCGAGCGATTCGATGCGTGACGCGCTCGCGCACATGAACGCGCCGGCCACGTAGCGACGCGGACGGGCCATTGCGCTAGACTCGCGCGACGTGACGCGTACAGGAAAGGAGGTTCGCAATGTTGCGCAAGACGCTCAATGCTTCGCGGCTGCAGGAGGAAGTGCACCGGCGCATCCACAAGCTCCAGGAGGTGGTCGACGACGGCGTGAAGATCGGCGTGCCGCGTCCGCAACTGCAGGAGCCCGACCGCAGCGGCTGCAACTGGACGATGCAGCACTTTCATAACGCGGCTGGCTTCGAAGCGAGCGTGGCGCGCGTACTGGAGCAGGTGTGCGCCGAGTACAACCTCGCGCAGGCAAAGGATGAAGCCGTGGAGGACGATGCCGGCGACGCGGCCGACCCGCGCGATCCGTTCGGCGGAGCGACGCGCGCCGCCGCACAGAATCCGTTTGGCGGATCGAAACGCGCGCAGGGCGCGAACCCGTTTGGAAAGGCGGGGCCGTCGGGCAAGCCCGATCCTTTCGGCGATACCACGCCCGAGAGCGAGGAAGCGCCGCCTGCGAAGGGCAAGCGCCCCGCGAATCCGTTCGGCGATTGATCGATGCGCCGCGCGCCGCCCACTGCGAGCGGCGCGCGTGGCGCGATATTCAGCTTTCTTCCGCAGCGGCCTTGCTGCGCGCGCGACGCGCACGCGACGGCGCCTTCCTGGCAGCGGGTTCGGCCGGCGCTGCTGCGGCGCTCGCCGCTTCCTCGCCGGTGCTGGCCGGCGTTTCGGCCGCTTTCTTCGCTGTCTTCTTGCGCGCAGGGCTCTTGCGGGCCGCCGTCTTGCGCGCTCGCGCAGGGGCGGGCGCGGCGGGCTCGACATCGGCAGCCGGCTCGGCTGCCGCATGCGCCCCGTAAGCCTCTTGCGGCGCGTGGGTGCTCTCGTTCGCGTCGAACGGCTCGGCGGAGAAGGGCGGCACGGCTTCGTGCCGATGCACTGCGTGCGCGAGCGCCTCGACTGGCTCGAACGGAATTTCGCCTTGCGTCTCGACCGGTTGCTCGACGGCGGTTTCGCGCACATCCGCGGCGGCGGCGCCGCGCCCGTTGCGACGGCCCTTGCGCCGGCCGCGCGGCTCTTCGGCACGCGCCGCCGGGCTTTCCGGCGCTGACACGCTGGCGGCGGCAGCCGCGAGCGGGGGCGGGTTCAGTCGCGACACCCAGGTCCCCGACTTGTCGTCGCGGCCCACTTCGAGCAGGCCGCGCGACTGCGCCTCTTCGAGCAGATTGCCGAATGCGCGAAAGCCGTAGCGTGTTTCGTTGAAGTCGGGCCGGCGGCGCTTGATGGCGCTCTTGAGCACCGAAGCCCAGATCTTGCCGCTTTCGCCACGCTCGAGCACGAGCGCGTCGAGCGTTTCGATCGCGAAGGCCACGGCCTTCGACTTGCGCTCGTCGCCGTCCTGCTTCGGCTGCCGTTCCTCGCCGCCCTGGCGTTTCGCGCCGCCGCCGTCCTTGTTCTTGCCCTTGCCATGCGCGTGCTGGTCGCGCACGAGTTCGCGCACCAGGTCGTCATAGAAGATGAACTCGTCGCAATTGGCGACGAGCAGATCGGAGGTGGAGTGCTTCACGCCCACGCCGATCACCTTCTTGGCGTTTTCCCGCAGCTTCGAGACGAGCGGCGAGAAGTCGGAGTCGCCGCTCACGATCACGAACGTGTCGACGTGCGACTTCGTATAGCAGAGATCGAGCGCATCCACGACGAGACGGATATCGGCCGAATTCTTGCCCGACTGGCGCACGTGGGGAATTTCGATCAGCTCGAAGCTTGCCTCGTGCATCGCGGCCTTGAAGCCCTTGTAGCGCTCCCAGTCGCAATAGGCCTTCTTCACGACGATGCTGCCCTTGAGCAAGAGCCGCTCCAGCACGGGCTGGATATCGAAGCGGTCGATCTTCGCGTCGCGCACGCCGAGCGCGACGTTCTCGAAGTCGCAGAACACCGCCATGCTGACGTTTTCCTGGGGGGAAGCCATGTGATTGATTCGTTCCATCTACGGTGTGAATTCACATGATAGCCGGTTGCACCGCAGCGGGCCGGGAATCGCGATGGCCGACGCTGCCTGCATCTATCCAGTACGTGTCGCTTGCGTTGAACTACATCGGAGTCGGTGGCGATCAGATTGGTGCGCTTCTGCTGTCGCCGTTCATCAAGGGCGGCCATGTGGATAGCACGGGCTACAACCACTACGCGCCGCTGTGTTCGCTCGAAGATAACTTCGGCATTGGGTCGTATCTCGGCTACGCCGACGATGCATCGCTCCAGCCGATCTTCACGTCGGCCAACATTGACAACCGCTAATCCCTGGTGGGGTTATGTGGGCCGCTGCGTCAAGACGAGGCGAAGCAGCAGAAGTGGTTCTGCGGGATGTTCCGCACGCCCACGCTTCGCAACGTCGCCACGCGACGCGTCTTCTTTCACAATGGCATGTACCATACGCTCGAAGATTCGTTACGCTTCTATGTCGAGCGCGACACGAACCCGGAGAAGTGGTATTCGAAAGACGCGCACGGCCACGTCGTGAAGTTTGACGACTTGCCGAAGATTCTGCGCAGTAGTGTGGATACGAAGACGGAGCCGCTGACGAATCACCTGGGCGGCAAACCGGTCTGGTCAGACGCGGATATCCGCGACGTAATGGCGTTCCTGGATACCCTCACCGACGCGGACGCAAAGACGGCGCCTCGCTAGCGTCGTTCAGAAAAAGGAAAAACCCGGTCAGTTTTTGAACCGGTTTTTTTCCCACGCTGACGAAGCGTTAAGCGGCGCGCGCCACGTAGCCGAGGAGCGCGCTCACGGCGTCTGCCTCGCGGCGCACGGCACGCCCGTTCGGGCCCTCGGGCGTGGCGTCGAAGCCGCCCGTGGCGCCCAGCGCCGTGAGTACGCCGCAGAGCTTGCCGGTGTGATCGAAGAGCGGCGCCGAAACGGCGCTGATGCCCTTGAGATTCGTGTCGCGCACGCTCGCGCAGCGCGCTTGCTGCACGTCGCGCCGCAGCGTGCCGATCGGATCGCTCGCATTCAGTTGTGCGCGCAACGAAGCGTCGGCGTGCGCGAGCTCTTCCTGCGCCTGCGCGAGCACGCGCGTGTCGTCGAGCAGGCCGAGAAACACACGGCCCGTGGACGACCATAGCAGCGACATCACCGAACCCACCCGCACGTTGACGGTCACGGGCAGCCCCGGCTCCTCGAAACGGATGATCGTCGGGCCCTTGTTGCCCATCACCGCGACGAACGACGTCACTTCGAGCGTCTCGCGCAGGCGCACGAGCGCGGGCTCCGCAATGCGCACTGGATCGGCCTGGCGCATGGCGGCCACGCCGATCATCATCGCCTCGACGCCGAGCCGATACTGCTGGGTGGCGGTGTCCTGCGCGACGAGCCCTTCCTCGATCAGGCTCACCAGATAGCGATGCACCTTCGCGGGACTCTCGCCCACGCAGGCGGCGAGCCCCGAGAGGCTCGCGCGGCCGCCCAGGCGCGCGAGCCCCTTGAGCACGGCCATGCCCGTTTGCGCGGATTGCACGCGCTGACGACGCTCGCGCGGCGCGGCTACGGCCTTCGTCTCTTTCGCGGCTTTGCGGGACGTGGTGGCTTCGGAGACTTTTGCCGCGGGGCGACGGGGGGTGGTTTTCCTGCTTTCCATGCTGGGCGGAGAGGCTGGCGTATCGGTTGGGCTCACGCGGATTTTAGGGCGCGTAGGGGCGGCATAGTGCCTGCTGGGCCTGCACGTTAACCCCTATCTCGTAATTACGCAATGCGTACTAGAGTTACGCAAAACGTAATGCACGCAGGATGCAGGAGAGGCATATGAGCGAGACACCTTCCCCTTCGGCGGGCCGCTGCCCGTTCCCCCACGCAGTGAGTAACGACGCAAACGCCGCGCCGCGCTGCCCGGTCAGCGCCAATGCCGCGGCATTCGACCCCTTCAGCGACGGCTACCAGCAGGACCCGCCCGAGTACGTGCGCTGGGCGCGCGAGCAGGAGCCCGTGTTCTACAGCCCGCAGCTCGGCTACTGGGTGGTCACGCGCTACGACGACATCAAGGCGATCTTCCGCGACAACCTCACGTTCTCACCCTCCATCGCGCTCGAAAAGATCACCCCTACCGGTCCCGAGGCGAACGCGGTGCTGGAGTCGTACGGCTATGCCATGAACCGCACGCTCGTGAACGAGGACGAGCCTGCCCATATGCCGCGCCGTCGCGTGCTGATGGAGCCGTTCACGCCCGAACATCTCAAGCACCACGAACCGATGGTGCGGCGCCTCACGCGCGAGTACGTGGACCGTTTCATCGACGCAGGCCGCGCCGACCTCGTGGACCAGATGCTCTGGGAAGTGCCGCTCACCGTGGCGCTGCATTTCCTGGGCGTGCCCGAGGAGGATATGGACCTGCTGCGCAAGTACTCGATTGCGCACACGGTCAATACGTGGGGCCGGCCGCGCCCCGACGAGCAGGTCGAAGTCGCGCACGCGGTGGGCAACTTCTGGCAGTTCGCGGGCAAGGTGCTGGACAAGATGCGCCAGAATCCGGATGGCCCGGGCTGGATGCAATATGGCATCCGCCAGCAGAAGACGCATCCCGAAGTCGTCACGGACTCCTATCTGCATTCGATGATGATGGCCGGCATCGTGGCCGCGCACGAGACCACGGCCAACGCCACGGCGAACGCGATGAAGCTGCTGCTGCAGCACCCGCATGCGTGGCGCGCGATCTGCGAGGACCCGAGCCTGATTCCGAACGCGGTGGAGGAGTGTCTGCGCCACAACGGGTCGGTGGCGGCCTGGCGGCGCCTCGCGACGAAGGACGTGCAGATTGGCGGCATCGATATTGCGGCGGGTTCGAAGCTGCTCATCGTGACGTCCTCGGCGAATCACGACGAGCGTCACTTTGCCGATGCCGACCTGTTCGACATTCGGCGCGACAACGCGAGCGACCATGTCACGTTCGGCTATGGCTCGCACCAGTGCATGGGCAAGAACCTCGCGCGCATGGAGATGCAGATCTTCCTTGAAGAATTCACACGCCGCTTGCCGCACATGCGTCTGGCCGAGCAGGCGTTCACCTATGTGCCCAACACGTCGTTCCGGGGTCCCGAGCATCTGTTGGTGGAATGGGACCCCGCGCGGAACCCCGAGCGCGCGAATCCGGCGCTGCTCGGCGCGCACGCGGCGGTGCGCATTGGCGAGCCGTCGGCGCATGCGCTTTCGCGGCCCGTGGTGGTCGAGCGTGTAGATGCCGTGGCCGAAGGCATCGTCCGTTTGCGACTCGTCGCGCCGGACGGCGGCGCGCTGCCGCGCTGGGCACCAGGCGCGCATATCGACGTGGAGTGCGGCGACACGGGCATCTCGCGCCAGTACTCGCTGTGCTCGGACCCCGCCGACACGGGCGCGTTCGAGATCGCCGTGCTGCGCGAAACGCCAAGCCGCGGCGGTTCGGCCTGGATGCACGACACGCTGCGCGCGGGCATGCGCCTGAAGATTCGCGGCCCGCGCAATCACTTCCGGCTCGACGAAGAAGGGCGGCGCGCGATCTTCATTGCTGGCGGCATCGGCATCACGCCGGTGAGCGCCATGGCGCGCCGCGCGCGCGAGCTGGGCATCGACTACGAGTTGCACTATAGCGGGCGCTCGCGCAAGTCGATGGCGCTCGTCGACGAACTCGCGCAGTTGCACAGCGAGCGCCTGCATCTGCACGTTTCGGACGAAGGCACGCGCAACGATCTCGCCGCGCTGCACGTGGACGAACATACGCGCGTTTACGCGTGCGGCCCCGCACGCATGCTCGAAGCACTCGAAGCCTGCAGCGAGGCGTGGCCCGAGGATGCGCTGCGCGTGGAGCATTTCGCGGCGACCGGCGGCAAGCTCGACCCCTCGCAGGAGCGGGCGTTCGAAATCGAGTTGAAAGACTCGGGGCTCGTACTCAACGTGGGCGCGGACCAGACCGTGCTCGACGCGCTGCGCCGCGCGAACATCGACGTGCAAAGCGATTGCGAAGAAGGCTTGTGCGGCTCGTGCGAAGTGCGCGTGCTGGCGGGCGAGATCGACCACCGCGACGTGGTGCTCACACGCGCCGAGCGGGATACGCAAACCCGCATGATGACCTGCTGCTCACGCGCGAAAAGCGGGCGATTGATCCTCGAACTTTAGTCGCCACAGAGCGATCGGGACGACACAACAATGATTGGAGACATTGCATGAACAAGACGGTGGAGGTTACCGGCATCATCGACGAAAGCCGGTTCGGGCCGTATCAGCTACTCGTGGTCACGCTGTGCGCGCTGTGCCTCGTGATGGACGGCTTCGATGTGCAGGCGATGGGCTATGTGGCGCCGGTCGTGATCCGCGAGTGGGGCATTGCGAAGGAGACGCTCTCGCCCGTGTTCGGCGCGGGCCTCTTCGGCATGCTGGTGGGCTCGCTCACGTTCAGCACGCTCGCCGACAAGATCGGCCGCCGCCCGGTGCTGATCGGCGCGACGCTGTTCTTTTCCGCGTGCATGGTCGCGACGGGCTTCGCGCATTCGATCGCGGAACTGGTGGCCTGGCGCTTCGTCGCCGGGCTGGGTCTGGGCTGCATCATGCCAAATGCGATGGCGCTCGCGGGGGAGTACAGCCCGCGCCGCATGCGCGTCACGCTCATGATGATCGTCTCGTGCGGCTTTACGCTGGGCGGCGTGGTGGGCGGCCTGATCACCGCGGCGCTGATTCCCGCGTTCGGCTGGCGCGCCGTGTTCTTCGTGGGCGGCGCAATTCCGCTCGTGCTCGGCGTGCTGATGTGGCTCGCATTGCCCGAGTCGATCCAGTTCCTCCTGTTTCGTGGCCGCGGTGAAAATACTCAGGCGCGCGTGCGCCGCAATCTGTCCCGCGTGGCGCCGGCGCTCGCGTGGCCGGCAGGCGTGCAGTTCACGAGCGCGGAAACGCGCTCGCGCGGCGTGCCGTTCGTCGAGCTGTTCAAGGAAGGGCGCGCGCGGGTGACCATGCTGCTGTGGGTCGTGAACTTCGCGAACCTGCTCGCCATGTACTTCCTCTCGAACTGGCTGCCGACCGTGATCCGCGACGCGGGCTATTCGACCCAGACCGCCGTGTTCGCCGGCACGGCGCTGTGGGGCGGCGGGGTGATCGGCACGCTGCTGCTCGGGCGCATCATCGACTTCGCGGGCTTTACGCGCGTGCTCGCCACGACGTTCCTGATCGCGATCGTCTCGACGGCCGCCATCGGCAATCCGGCCGTGATGGTCTCCGTGGCCGCGATGTTCGTGGCGATCTTCGTCACGGGCTTTACGATCATCGGCGGCCAACCCGCGCTCAACGCGCTCGCCGCGACCTACTATCCGACCTCGCTGCGCTCGACCGGCATCGGCTGGAGCCTCGGCGTGGGGCGTATCGGCTCGGTCGTCGGCCCGGTGCTGGGCGGCGCGCTCCTGCACCTGCAATGGTCGTCCTCGGCGCTCTTTCTCGCGGCTGCCGTGCCGGCCTGTGTGTCGCTCGCGGGCATCGTGGCGATTCATCGGGCGAATGGTGCTTCTAAGGGCACGATGGGAGGCGAGCGTGCGGCGGCGCAGATGGAGTGACTGGCGCCAGCGCCTGCGCAGGGCCGCGCCGGTGCCGCGTACGCGTCACGCACGAGGGCTGAGCGCCCGCCAGGCGCGCAGCCGGTCGAGCAGATAATCGTCTCGAAGCCCCGGCCATCGGGGTGAATTCCGACTTCTCGGCAGACGAATGCCGGCTTTCTCGAAAACGAATTGTTGGCAGGCCGCGCCTGAACCACACTGATACCTGTCGCGATGCGGCGTGCCACGGCGCGCCGTACGCAGCCAAAGAGCAACGACGGGAGGTGACAGTGGTGAGGCGAGCGGCGCGCAAGATCAGCGATATCGCGCGGCACTGGGCGGAGGCGTCGCCCGAGGCCGTGGCGATACGCGAAGAAGCAAAGGTGACGAGCTTCGGGCAGCTCTGGAGCGACGTGGGGCAGGCGCAGCGGTTTTTGCGCGAGCAGGGCGTGGAGGTGGGCGATCGCGTGCTGATCGTGGCCGAAAACTGCTCGGCCGTGGTGACGCTGCTGTTCGCGCTTTCGGAAATCGGCGCGTGGCCGGCCGTGGTCAATGCGCGGCTCTCTGAGCGCGAGATCGAGACGATCCGCGCGCATTGCGGGCCGCGTCTGATGCTGTTTACGCACGGCGCGTCGCCTGACGCGCTGCGCCACGGCGTGCGCTATCGCGCGCGCGAAATCGCGCCCGCCGGACTCGGTCCGCTGATGATGGCCGCGCCCGACGTCAACGCCGCGCGCGAGGCCGAGGCGCTCGCGCACGAGGTCGCGGTGCTCATCTACACGTCGGGCACGACGGGCCAGCCCAAGGGCGTGATGGCCACGCATCGCGGCCTGCTGCATTTCGCGCATGTCTCGGCGACATCGCGCAACATGACACAGGCGGACTGCGCATACGCGGTCATGCCGATGTCGCATATTTTCGGCCTTGCCACGCTGCTGCTCGCCACCTTCGAGGCGGGCGCGAGCCTGCATCTGGCCGCGCGCTTTTCGGCCGAGGAGGTCGTGAAAGCGCTCGGCGCCTCCGAAATCTCCATCCTGCAGGGCGTGCCGACGCTCTTCACGCGCATCGTCGCCTATGTGCGCGAGCACGGCGGCACGGTGCAAGCGCCGCGGCTGCGCTACCTCTATACGGGCGGCGGTCCGCTCGATCCCACGCTCAAGCAGCAGGTCGAAACGCTCTTCGGCATGCCGTTGCATCACGGCTACGGCATGACCGAGTACGCGGGCTCGCTCTTCATCACGCGCATGGACCGGCCGCGCAAGGACGTCTCCTCGGGTGAGATCGTCGAGGGGGCCGAGTTGCGCGTGGTCGGGCCCGACGGCCACGATGTGCCGCGTGGCGAAGCGGGCGAGTTGTGGGTGCGCGGTCCCGGCGTCATGCACGGCTACTATCGCGAGCCGGGCCTGACCGCCGAAGTGCTCGACCAGGAAGGCTGGCTCAAGACCGGCGACCTCGGCCGGCTGGACGCGGACGGTGCGCTCTTCATCGTGGGCCGCTCGAAGGATCTCATCATCCGTTCGGGCTTCAACGTGTATCCCATCGAGGTCGAGTCGGTCATCAACACCTACGCGGCGGTGCGCCAGAGCGCCGTGGTGGGGCGGCGCGACGCCGAAGGCAACGAGGAAGTCGTGGCCTTCGTGGAAGCGAAGGAGGGCGCGACGATCGACACGGCCGATCTCGCCCACTACCTGAGCGAGCGGCTCTCGGCCTACAAGCGCCCCTCGGAGATCGTGGCCATCGACATGATTCCGACTACGGCTAGCGGCAAGCTGCAAAAGCAGCCGCTGCGCGAAATGGCCAAACGTGCCGTACGCGCTCACTGAGCATTCCTGATTTTCATTTTTTTCACGGGCGGCGTCGTGCCGCCCGCTCAACGATTGCAGGGCATACACCATGATTCGCGACCAGGAAACGATGAACGTTCTGCTCGACAACGTCGCGCGCTTCGTGCGCGAGCGTCTCGTGCCGAACGAAGAGCGCGTGGCCGAAACCGATGAAATTCCGGCCGATATCGTCGACGACATGAAGGCCATGGGTCTGTTCGGTCTGACCATTCCGGAGCAGTACGGCGGGCTCGATCTCACGATGGAAGAAGAGGTGCTCGTGATGTTCGAACTCGGCAAGACCTCGCCCGCGTTTCGCTCGATCATCGGCACGACGGTGGGCATCGGCTCGCAGGGCATCGTGATCGACGGCACCGACGAGCAAAAGGCCACGTGGCTGCCGAAGCTTGCGAGCGGCGAGATCATCGCGAGCTTTGCGCTGACGGAGCCGGGCGCGGGCTCGGACGCCGCCTCGATCAAGACGCGCGCCGAGCGGCGCGGCGACCACTACGTGGTGAACGGCACCAAGCGCTTCATCACGAATGCGCCGCAGGCCGGCATGTTCACGCTGATGGCGCGCACCAATCCCGACGAGCCGCGCGCGGGCGGCATCACCTCGTTCATCGTCGACGCGAAAACGCCCGGCATCAGCTTCGGCAAGCGCGACAAGAAGATGGGGCAGCGCGGTGCGCATACCTGCGATGTCATCTTCGAGGACGTGAAGGTGCCCGCGGAGAACATCATCGGCGGTAAGGAAGGCGTGGGCTTCAAGACCGCGATGAAGGTGCTCGACAAAGGGCGCATCCATATCGCGGCGATCTGCGTGGGCGTGGCGCAGCGCATGCTCGACGACGCGCTGCGCTACGCGATGGAGCGCGAGCAGTTCGGCGAGAAGATCGCCGAGTTCCAGCTCGTGCAAGCCATGCTCGCCGATAGCCAGACCGAGCTCTACGCCGCGCGCTGCATGGTGCTCGACGCGGCGCGCCGCCGCGACGCCGGCCAGAACGTGAGCACGGAGGCGGCGTGCGCGAAGCTCTTCGCATCCGAAATGTGCGGACGGGTCGCAGACCGCGCGGTGCAGATTTTCGGCGGCGCGGGCTATATGTCCGACTATGGCATCGAGCGCTTCTACCGCGATGTGCGCATTTTCCGCATCTACGAGGGCACGAGCCAGATTCAGCAGATCGTCATCGCGCGCAACATGATCCGCGCGGCGGGCGGGCGCTAGGCGAGCGGGGCGGCGCGCAGCGCGCGCCGCGTCAAGGGATTATTCGAGGCGGCCGATGCCGTCGGCCACCAGCAGATCGACGAGCTTGCGCGCGAACAGCGGCAGCGCGTCGCGATCGGCCATGCAGATCTGCAGTTTGCGCACGGCCCACTCGTCGGTGAGCGGCACGATCTTGAGCGACATGGTTTGCGCATGGCGGCGCGCCGTGCCCTCGGGCAGCACGCCAATGCCGATGTTCGCCTCGATCATGCGGCACGCGGATTCGAAATTGCCGATCTGGATGCGCCAGCGTATCGTGCGCTGCAAATCCGACGAGGCGCGCTTGAGAAACGAGAAAATCGCGCTTTCGTCGGGCGGCCCGATGAAGTCGTAGTCGAGCGTATCGGCAAACGCCATCTCGCTCGCCTGCGAAAGCGGGTGGCTCAGTGCGGTGACGAGCACGAGCCGGTCGCGCCGGTAGGGCAGCACCTGCAGTCCCTCGGTGCGCACATTGCCGGCCACGATGCCAATGTCGATCGTGCCGTCCTGCACGGCGCGCACGATATCGGGCGAAAGGCGCTCGTGAATGTCCACGTACACGTCGGGGTGATTGATGAGGTAGGTGCGCAACACGGCAGGCAGGAACTCGCTCATCGCCGTGGTGTTCGCAAACACGCGCACATGGCCCTTCACGCCCTGCGAGTATTCCTGCAGGTCTCCCGTGAGTTGCTCGAGCTGCTTGAGCACGCGGCGCGCATGCGCGAGCAGCGTCTCGCCGGGGCCCGTCAGCGTGACCCCCTGGCTCGTGCGGCTCAAGAGCTTCACGCCCACCTGTTCTTCGAGATTCTTGATACGCGTGCTCGCCGCGGGCAGCGACAGGTGCGCGCGTTCCGCGCCGCGCGTGAGGCTGCTCGCCTCGGCTACGTGGGTGAAGAGCTTCAGGTCGACGAGATCGAAATGCATGGGTTGACTTGCCGTGACTCCAATATCTGTCTGCTCGTTCGTTCGAGGGATGCGCGAAACAGGCGGGACGAGCAGACTCCAGCCATTATTGCGCCGCAGCGCAATGCACGCCATTAGCGATAGTACGGGTTAATCCTGGCCGAAACAGGCGTTCGGCATATCCAAATTGTGCAGCCCTGGCCGATGCGTCAAGCTGCAACACGAACGGCACAGCCTGCCGCATAACGATTCAAATTGAATGAATGCCCGGCGCAACGCGGGCTGGAGGAGCGAAAACGATGACGACGCAACGAATGCTGGACGGTAAGGTCGTGGTGGTGACGGGATCGGGCGGCGGCATTGGCCGCGATATCGCGCTCATGATGGCGCGCCACGGCGCGAAAGTCGTGGTGAACGACGTGGGCGCCTCGCTCACCGGCGAGGGCCATAACGACGGCCCCGCGCAAGCCGTGGTGAACGAGATCAAGGCGTTCGACGGTCAGGCCACAGCGAACACCGACAGTGTGGCCGACGCTGCCGGCGCTGCGCGCATCGTGCAGAACGCGCTGGATGTGTTCGGCCGTATCGATTGCGTGGTGAACAACGCGGGCATCCTGCGCGACCGCTTCTTTCACAAGATGAGCGAAGAAGAGTGGGACGCCGTGCTGAAGGTTCACCTCTACGGCTCTTACTACGTCTCGCGCGCCGCCGCCGACCTCTTCAAGGAACAGCGCAGCGGGGCGTTCGTGCATATGACGTCCACGTCCGGGCTGATCGGCAATCTCGCGCAGGCCAACTACAGCGCGGCGAAGCTCGGCATTGCGGGCCTGTCGAAATCCATCGCGCTCGACCTGGAAAAGTTCGGTGTCCGTTCGAACTGCATCGCGCCGTTCGCCTGGAGCCGCATGATCAACTCGATCAAGATCGATTCGCCGGAACAGGAAGCGCGCGTCGCCAAGATCAAGCAGATGACGCCCGCCAAGATCGCGCCGCTCGCCGTCTACCTCGCGAGCGAACGGGCCACCGACGTGACGGGCCAGATTTTCGCAGTGCGCAATAACGAAATCTTCTTGATGAGCCAGCCGCGCCCCGTGCGTTCGGTGCATCGCGGCGAGGGCTGGACGCCGGAGACGATTGCCGAGCATGCCATGCCGGCGCTGCGCAAGTCGTTCCACACGCTCGACGTTTCCGCCGATGTCTTCAGCTGGGACCCCGTCTGATGACGCGCGGCCCGCGCGCGGCGCGCATCGTCGACGCCGCGCAGCTCGATTTCGCGCAGTACGTACGCCCGGGCGACATGCTCGCGTGGGGCCAGTGCGGAGCCGAGCCGTGCACGCTCACGGCGCTACTGATGGCGCAGCGCAAGGCGATCGGCGGGCGCTTTCGCGTGTTCGTGGGCGCATCGTGGTCCGACACGCTCGAGCCCGCGTATGCCGACTGCGTGGACTTCGTGGCCTATGGCGCGTCGGGAACGAACCGGCGGCTCGAGCGCGAAGGCGTGCTCGACATTCTGCCGTGTCATTACTCGCAGTTTCGCAGCGTGCTGACGAGCGGTTCGAACCGCATTGACGTGTTGCTGCTGCAAGTGGCCCCAGCCGATGAGGCGGGCCGCTACAGCCTCTCGATCGCCCATGAGTATCTCGTGCCGCTGATCGACAGCGCGCGCGTGGTCATTGCGGAGGTGAATGCGGCGGCACCGTGGACCTACGGCGAGCGCATGTTGCGTGCCGACGATTTCGACGTGCTGATCCATACCGAGCGCGCGCCGCTGGAAGCGCCGGCCACGCAGGCCGGCGACATCGAGCGGCGCATCGCGCAGCACGCCGCTTCCCTGATCGAAGACGGCTCGACGATCCAGTTCGGGCTAGGCGCGCTGCCCGAGACCATCGTCGAGCAGTTGCGCGACCGGCGCGACCTGGGCGTGCATAGCGGCACTATCGGCGACGCCGTGGTCGATCTGATCGAAGCCGGGGTGGTGACGAATGCCCGCAAGTCGCGCGACCGAGGCGTGAGCGTGGCCGGCACGATGATGGGCACGCGCAAGATCTATGCGCATGCGCACCGCAACGCGCGGATCCAGTTTCGCGCCACAGCGTATACGCACGACATCGACGTGCTCGGCAGCCACGACCGGTTCGTCGCGATCAACTCGGCGCTCGAAGTCGATTTGACGGGGCAGGTCAATGCGGAGGCCGCCGGCGGCCGCTATGTGGGCGCGGTGGGCGGGGCGCTCGATTTCATGCGCGGCGCGGCGCGCTCGCACGGGGGCCTCGCGATCGTCGCGCTCGCAGCCAGCACGCGGCATGGCAGCCGCATCGTCGCGCGTCTCTCGGGGCCGGTCAGCACGCCGCGCAGCGACGCGGCGGTGATCGTCACCGAGCACGGCGTGGCCGATCTGCGAGGGCTTACGCTCGCGCAGCGCACTGAACGCATGCTGGCCATCGCGCCGCCGGAGTGGCGCGAACAGCTGGCCGCGCAACACCATGCGCGGCGGGATGCGATAGCGGTTTGACGGTACGCAGGCGCATGACGCGGCGAACAACAACCAGACACCATGCAAAGGAATCCGAAATGAGAAGAGCAGCGATAGTCGCACCGGTACGCACGCCGGTCGGCACGTTCGGCGGCAGCCTGCGCCCTGTTTCCGTCGAGACGCTCGCGGCCACGGTGCTGCGCGAAACCATCGCGCGCAGCGGCGTGGACCCGGCGCGCATCGAGGACGTAGTCTTCGCGCAGTCGTATGCGAACAGCGAAACGCCTTGTATCGGCCGCTGGGCCGCGCTCGAAGCGGGGCTGCCCGTGCAGGTGCCCGGCATGCAGCTCGATCGCCGTTGCGGCGGCGGCCTGCAGGCGGTCGTGACCGCTGCGATGATGGTGCAGAGCGGCGCGGCGGACGTGGTCGTGGCCGGCGGCGTGGAAAGCATGAGCAACATCGAGTACTACACGACCGACATGCGTTGGGGCGCCCGCGCGGGTTCGGTGAAGATGCACGATCGTCTCGAGCGCGGCCGCGAACGCTCGCAGCCCGAAGCGCGCTTCGGCTACATCTCCGGGATGATCGAAACGGCGGAGACCCTCGCGAAGGAATACGGCATCACGCGTGAGGAGGCCGACGCTTACGCCGTGCGCAGCCACCAGCGCGCGGCGGCGGCATGGGAGTCGGGCCGCTTCGCCGAGGAGGTGGTGGCGGTTTCGGTACCGCAGCGCAAGGGCGACCCGGTGCTGTTCGCACGTGACGAAGGCGTGCGCGCCGACGCGAGCGAGGCGTCGCTCGCGAAGCTCAAACCGCTCATGAAAGGCGGCACGGTGACGGCGGGCAACGCGAGCCAGCAGAACGACGCGGCGGCTGCGTGCCTGATCGTCGCCGAAGACCAGCTCGGCAAACTCGGTCTCACGCCGCTTGGCTACCTGACGGGTTGGGCCGCCGCGGGATGCGAGCCCGCGACGATGGGCACTGGCCCGGTGCCGGCCGTGCAAAAGCTGCTGCAAAAGACCGGGCTCACCTTCGATCAACTCGATCTCGTCGAACTGAACGAGGCCTTCGCCTGTCAGGTGCTCGCCGTGCTTAAAGGCTGGGGCTGGCACGACGAAGCGCGGCTGAACGTGAACGGCTCGGGCATTTCGCTCGGTCACCCGATCGGCGCGACCGGCGTGCGCATGCTCACGACCTTGCTTTACGAACTGCAGCGCCGCAAGGGCCGCTATGGCCTCGAAACGATGTGCGTGGGCGGCGGGCAGGGCATCGCGGCCATCTTCGAGCGGGCGGCTTGATGACGAACGATTCGCATCCCTACTGAACATAAGAAGGAGGAGACGATGCTCGATGCACTCAACGCGCAGCTTGCGCGACTGCAAGCGCATCCGTTCTATGAAGGACGTCTGCCGCGTAGCGTCGCGAGCGCGGCGGAGTTCGCCGAGCGCGTGCCGCTCATGACGCGCACCGAACTGGTAGCCGAGATGAATCGCCCGGGCTACGGCGCGTTCGCGCCGGCCGTGCCGCCGGTGCGGGTGCACCTCACGCCGATGGGCGCGTCGCTCGTGCCGATCCTGCAGAGCGCCGCCGATCTGCGCGCGATCGAAGCCGCGTGCGGCCAGCATCTCGACGCGTGCGGCATCGGCCCCGGCGACGTCTGCATGGTGACGTTCGGCTATCACCTCTTCGTTGCGGGGCTCTTCTATCAGACCCAGATGGAAGCGCGCGGCGTGGCGTGCATTCCGCATGGTCCCGGCGAGACCGAGCGCGCGGCGCGCGTCGCGCAGCAATGCGGCGTGACGGTGCTGGCCGGCAATCCGTCGCACGCGCTCAAGCTCATCGAAGCGGGCTGCCCCGTGCCGCGCGTGTTCTTCGCGGGCGGCGAAGCGTTCACGGGCAATGCCGCGCTGTACGCCCGCGTGCGCGAAGCGATGCCGGGTACGTTGCTGATCGACAGTTACTCGCTTTCCGAATGCCTGCCCGTGGCGCGTACGTTTCCCGGCGGCACGGGTGTACACGTGTTCGACGAACTGCTGTATGCCGAAGTCATCGACCCGGACACCGGCATGCCGGTTGCCGAGGGCGAACGTGGCGAACTCGTGCTCACCCATCTGAAGAAGGAACTGCAGCCGCTCGTGCGCTATCGCACCGGCGACCTCACCATGCTCGAGCGCACCGCACCCGTGCATGGGCGCATGGTGTCGCTGCCGCACGTGGTGTTCGGCCGCGCCGATTCGATGGTGAAGATCAAGGGCGTGAAGGTGTACCCCTCCGAGCTGAAGACGGTGCTGCTGGGCGTGGAGGGCGCGACGGGCGCGTATCGGCTCGTGGTCGGCACAAAGGCTCATGGCGGCGACCATCTCACGCTGCAGGTGGAAGGGACGGTGCAGGGTGGCGCGATCGAGGCCATCGCGGAGCGCTTCAGGCGCCAGACGCTGATACACGCGGACGCCATCGAGACGGTCGCGAAGATCGAAGGCACAGTCCTGGTAGAGGATCAACGGAGAGAGACGACATGAATACAAGCGCAACGCCTATCCCAACCCCGTGGCGCCTCGTCGTAGGCGGTCACAGCTACGCGGACTTTTCGATTTCGGTGTCGCCGGCCGTCGAGCGCGCGGTGGCCGAAAATCTCGCGCCGCCCACGGTCTATCTGAACGTCTTCAACGAAGACAGCATCACGGTAGGCGTGAACGAAGATCCAAACCAGGTGCTCGATCTGCCGTTCTGCCGCGACAACAACGTGCTCGCGCGGCGACGCGTGAGCGGCGGCGGTGCGATCTACGCAGGGCGCGGCTCGGCATTTCTCGCGTTCTATCTGCCGATCGGTCTGCCGGGCGTGCCCCAAACGGCGGCGCAGGCGTTTCCCACGATACTGGGCCACGTCGCCGAAGCGCTGCGCGATGTGTTCGGCCTGCAGGCCGCTTACCGGCCGCTGAACGACGTCGAGATCGACGGCCGCAAGCTGGTGGCCACGTCGCTCAAGATCGAAGGCGGCGTGCTGACGTTCCGCATTCTGCTGAACGTGAAGGCGATCAATACGGCGATCGCGGCGCGTGCCATGCCGATGGCGCCCGAGAAGGTCAAGGACAAGAAGCACAAGGATCTCGGCTCGCGCTACACGTTTCTGGAGCAGGAAATCGGCCGCGCGGTGAGCGCCGATGAGTTGACCGCCTGGGTCACGGCCTGCGTTCGACGCACGTTCGGTGAAGTGGCGCTCGAATCTGGCGCTCTCGGCAGCGATGAACGCATTTTCGCCCAGCAATACGAGCGCGAACTGCACGAGGAAAGCTGGTTCCATGAAAAGAGCGAGGCCACGCGTTACAGCCCGGTTACCCTGACGGGCGACCGTATCGTGCGCGGACGTGAAAAGGCGCCGGCCGGTCTGATCTGGCTGAGCCTGCTCGTGCGTGACGGCACGGTGGTCAAGGCGATCGTCAATGGCGACTGGCACCCGCGTCCGCTGGCTTCGGTCGCCTGGCTCGAAGACGGCTTCACCGGACTCGCCGCCACACGCGAGGCGTGCGCGGCGCATATCGAGGCATTTCTCGCGCGTCCCGACGTGGAGTTCGCAGGCGTCGAGCCGGTGCATCTCGTCACGGCGCTCGACAAGGCGCTCGCCGAACTCGCCAGCGCCGGGGTGAGCGCATGAGCGAAAAAACCTTGCTGGTTGAACAGGACGCGGGCGTCACGACGCTCACGTTCAATCGTCCGGAGGCGAAGAACGCGCTCAACGGCGAGATGCGGGTGGAATTGCTCGACGCCGTGCAGCGCATCCGTGCGGACCGCAGCGTGCGTGCGGTCGTTTTGCGCGGCGCGGGCAACGACTTCTGCTCGGGCGGCGACGTGCGCGGCATGAACGTGACGAGCGCCGAAGCGGGACGCGACCGGATCGACGACCTGCACGGCTGGGTGAGCATGCTGATCGACCTCGACCGCCCGGTAATCGCGGCCGTGGATGGCGTGTGCTACGGCGCGGGCTTCAGCTTCGCACTCGCCGCCGATTTCGTGATTGCCAGCACGCGGGCGCGCTTTTGCATGCCTTTCATGAAAGTCGGTCTCGTGCCCGATTGCGGGGCGTTCTATACGCTGCCGCGCGTGGTGGGCCTCGCGCGCGCCAAGGATCTCGTCTTTACGGCGCGCGAAATACGCGCTGCAGAAGCGAAGGAGATCGGCGCGGTGCTCGAAGTCGTCGAGCCCGACCAGCTTCATGCACGCGCTACGCAGATCGCGGCCAGTCTCGCGACGGCGTCGCCCATTGCGTTCGGTCTGGCCAAGCGCGCGTTGAATCAGTCGCTTGGCAGCGACCTGCGCGCGATGCTCGAAATCGAGTCGGCGGCGCAGGGCATTGCGTTCACGACCGAATTCCATCGCGAAGCCGTGAAGCGCTTTCGCGAGAAGGCCGACCCGCTCTTCAAGTGGCCCGCTGCCGAGGCCTGATCTTTCATTGAACGCACCGCCATGACGATCGACTATCACACCCTGCGCAACTGGCCGTTCAAAGACGTCGAGCAAACCTATACCGCGCGCGACGCCGTGCTATACAGCCTCGCTGTGGGATACGGCGCCAACCCGGTTGATCCGGACGACCTGGCATTCGTCTACGAAAAGGCGTTGCGCGTGCCGCCGACGCTTGCCGTCGTGCTCGGCTTTCCCGGCTTCTGGGCGCGCGACCCGCGTTCGGGCATCGACTGGGTGCGGCTATTGCACGGCGAGCAGAGCCTCGTAATGCACAAGCCATTGCCGCCGACCGCAACGGTGATCGGCCGCTCGCGCATCACGCGCGTGGTCGACAAAGGCGCAGGCAAGGGCGCGTTGCTCGAAATCGAGCGTAGCATTACCGACAAGGCAAGCGGCGAGCGGTATGCCACCGTCACGCAGCTCACGTTCTGCCGTGGCGACGGCGGCTTCAGCGCGGACAACGGTTTGAGCGATGAAGCGCCCGCGCCGCCGCCGCCGATGCCCGAGCGCGTGCCTGATCATCATTGCGATCTGCCGACGCGCCCGGAAACGGCGCTGATTTATCGCCTGTGCGGTGACGACAACGCGTTGCATGCCGACCCGCAGGTCGCACGCGCGGCGGGTTTCGAGCGGCCTATCCTGCACGGGCTCGCCACGTGGGGCGTCGCCGCGCATGCCGTGCTCAAGACGCTGTGCGCAAGCGACCCGCAACGCCTCGCGGCGTTTCACGCACGCTTTACGGCACCTGTGTATCCGGGCGAGACGATCCGCACCGAGATGTGGCGCGACGGCAATGAGGTGAGTTTTCGCGCACGCGTGCTGGAACGCGACGTGCTCGTGCTCAACCATGGACGCGCACAACTGCGCTGAACGCTATTCTGTATAACGAAGGAATCAGGACTATGGCCCGTCAACCGAAACCGCTCGTGCGTTCAGATATCGCGTACAGCACGCCCGATCGCATCGTCGTGCGTGGCAAGAGCCTGCCCGACGAAGTTCTTGGCCACATGAATCTCGGCGACTTCGCGTTTCTGCAACTCACGGGCAAGGCGGCCACGCCGCAGCAGTCCGCGATGTTCAACGCCATCGTCATCACGCTCGTCGAGCACGGCATGACGCCAAGCGCCATCGCCGCGCGCATGACCTATGCGGGCGCGCCCGAGTCGCTGCAGGCGGCTGTTGCAGCGGGGCTATGCGGGCTTGGATCGGTGTTCGTCGGCAGCATGGAAGGCGCGTGCCGCATGCTGTCCGAAACGCTGCCCTATGAAAGCCAGTGCGACGACCTGGAGAAACTTGCAGTCGATACCGTCGCGGCATGGCGCGCACGCAGCACGCCGATTCCGGGGCTCGGCCATCCTTTGCACAAGCCCATCGATCCCCGTACGCCGCGCCTTTTCGAACTGGCCGCGCAAAACGGCATGTCGGGGCGCTATGTGAAGCTCATGCAACTCATTGGCGCGGAGGCCGAGCGTGCCTCGGGCAAAGCGCTGCCGATCAATGCGACGGGTGCGATCGGCGCGATCTGCTGCGAATTCGGCTTCCCGTGGCGTATCGTGCGCGGCTTCGGCGTGATGGCGCGCGCCATTGGCCTGGTGGGTCATCTGCTCGAAGAAGGCGAGCGCCCCATGTCGTTCGAGTTGTGGCAACGCGTGGAAGACGAAGCTTCAGCGCATCTGCGCGGGGAAGCGTGACGCCGGCGCGCGGCCGTGGTTGAAAGCCGCGTGCAAGTACCGGGCCACAATGGTCGGGGGATTAACGAAAGCGAAAGGGCTGATTCGGCAAAGGCAACTTCGCGAAGCGTCGCTAGCCGTTCATAGTATGGCCAACAGTCTCGAAACGGAGAAACGCCATGCCGGAATCGCAAACGCCAACGCTCAGTGCGTGGCTCGACAAGACCGAAACGCTCACCGACGACATCACCGCGTTTCCGCTGCGCGCGCTCGCAGCCACGCTCGATCGTGAAGCCCCCGATAGCGCCGTGCCGCCGCTGTGGCACTGGCTCTATTTTCTGCCCGTCTCGCCGCTCGCGGAGGCGGGTCCCGACGGCCACCCGAAACGCGGCGGCTTCCTGCCGCCGGTCGAACTGCCGCGCCGCATGTGGGCGGGCGGTCGCCTGATCTTTCACGCGCCGCTGCGTGCGGGCAACGAGGCCGCGCGCACATCCACCATCGCGAACATCGAAGACAAGACCGGCCGCAGCGGCCGACTCGTGTTCGTGACCGTGCAGCATCGCTATGAAAGTGGCGGGGCGCTGTGCATCGAGGAAGAGCACGACATCGTCTATCGCGACGCGCCGCAGCCCGGCGCGAGCGCGCCCAAGCCCGTCGTCGCGCCGCAAGGCGAAACATGGTCGCGAACGCTCACCGCCAGTGCACTCATGCTGTTCCGCTATTCCGCGCTGACCTTCAACGGTCATCGCATTCACTACGACTTCCCGTACGTCACGCAGGAAGAGGGCTATCCGGGCCTCGTCGTGCACGGCCCGCTCATTGCGACGCTGCTGCTCGACCTCGTGCACCGCGAGCGGCCCGACGCCACCATCGCGACGTTCGCGTTTCGTGCGGTACGGCCCACGTTCGCGGGCAACGCGTTCACGCTGTGCGGCAAGCTTGCGGACGACGGTCGCTCGGTCGAACTCTGGGCGAAAGACCATGACGGCTATCTGACGATGCAGGCCACCGCCACGCTGGCCTGAGCGGCAACACGATTATTCATAGCGAATTCATATCGATCATGCAAACCAAGCAACAAGACTCGTTTCAGGACATCCGCGAAGCCGTGCGCGATCTGTGCCAGCAGTTCTCCGGTGAATATTTCCGCAAGATCGACGAGGCGCGCGGCTATCCCGAGGCATTCGTCGACGCGCTCACGAAAGCCGGCTGGCTTGCTGCGCTGATTCCTCAGGAGTACGGCGGATCGGGTCTGGACCTGACCGAGGCTTCGGTCATCATGGAAGAGATCAACCGCTCGGGCGGCAACTCGGGCGTTTGCCACGGCCAGATGTACAACATGGGCACGCTGTTGCGCCACGGCTCGGCCGAGCAAAAGCGCAAGTACCTGCCGAGGATCGCGAGCGGCGAACTGCGCCTGCAATCGATGGGCGTGACCGAGCCCACCACGGGCACCGATACCACCAGGATCAAGACCACGGCGGTACGCAGGGGCGACCGCTACGTGATCAACGGGCAAAAGGTGTGGATCTCGCGCGTGCAGCATTCGGACCTCATGATTCTGCTTGCACGCACCACGCCGCTTGCCGACGTGAAGAAGAAGTCCGAAGGCATGTCGATTTTTGTGGTGGACTTGCGCGAGGCAATCGGCAACGGCCTCACGGTGCAGCCGATTCTCAACATGGTCAATCACGAGACCAACGAACTCTTCTTCGATAACCTCGAAATTCCCGCGGAAAACCTGATCGGCGAGGAGGGGATGGGCTTCAAGTACATCCTCGACGGCTTGAACGCCGAGCGCACGCTGATCGCGGCCGAATGTATCGGCGACGGCTACTGGTTCATCGACAAGGTGAGCGCCTACGCAAAAGAGCGCATCGTGTTCGGGCGGCCGATCGGACAGAACCAGGGCGTGCAGTTTCCCATCGCGCGTGCGTTCGTCAACGTCGAAGCCGCGAGCCTGATGCGCTTCGAGGCCGCGCGCCGCTTCGACGCGCACGAGGCCTGCGGCGCGCAGGCCAACATGGCGAAGCTGCTCGCCGCCGACGCTTCCTGGGAAGCCGCGAATGCCTGCCTGCAATTCCACGGCGGGTTTGGCTTCGCGTGCGAGTACGATGTGGAGCGCAAGTTCCGCGAGACGCGCCTCTACCAGGTCGCGCCGATCTCGACCAACCTGATCCTCTCGTACGTGGCGGAGCACGTGCTCGGCCTGCCGCGTTCGTTCTGACCGGAGGCGCGCGCCATGAGACCACTCGACGGCATCAAGGTCGTCACGCTCGAACACGCGATCGCCGCGCCCTTCTGCACGCGCCAGCTTGCCGATCTCGGCGCGCGCGTGATCAAGATCGAGCGGCCTGGTGTCGGGGACTTCGCGCGCGGCTATGACGAGCGCGTGCATGGACTCGCCTCGCACTTCGTGTGGACGAACCGCTCAAAGGAAAGCCTCTCGCTCGACGTCAAGCACAAGGAGGCCGCGTCGATCCTCGACGCGCTGCTCGCCGACGCCGATGTGCTCGTGCAGAATCTCGCGCCAGGCGCTGCGGCGCGACTTGGGCTGAGCTACGAGGCGTTGAGCGAGCGCTACCCGAAGCTGATCGTGTGCGACATCTCCGGCTATGGCGACGACGGTCCTTACCGCGAGCGCAAGGCCTACGACCTGCTGATCCAGAGCGAATCGGGCTTTCTCTCCATCACGGGGTCGCCCGGCGAGCCCGCGAAGGCGGGCTGCTCGATCGCCGATATCGCCGCAGGCATGTATGCCTACTCGAACATCCTGAGCGCGCTGCTGATGCGCGGACGCACCGGGCGCGGCTGCCGCATCGACGTTTCGATGCTGGAAAGCATGGTGGAGTGGATGGGCTATCCGCTCTACTACGCATTCGACGGGCAAACGCCTCCGCCACTCGCAGGCGCTTCGCACGCGACGATCTATCCTTATGGACCGTTTCCCGCCGGCGATGGCAAATCGGTGATGCTCGGCCTGCAGAACGACCGCGAATGGAAGCTCTTTTGCGAGCACGTGCTGCTGCAGCCGGAACTCGCCACCGATGAGCGCTTTGCCGCGAACTCCCAGCGTTCCGCGCGCCGTGCGGAACTGCGCGAACTGATCGTCGATGCGTTTTCGAAGCTGACCGCGGCGCAGGTCATCAAACGGCTCGACCGCACCGGCATTGCCAATGCCCAGATGAACACGATGGCCGACGTGTGGGCGCATCCGCAACTGCAAGCGCGCGAGCGCTGGCGCGAGGTGCAGACGTCGGCGGGGACCGTGCCAGCCTTGTTGCCGCCGGGCGCGCCTTGCGCATTCGATGCGCGTATGGATGCGGTGCCGGCGCTCGGTCAGCATACCGAATCAATCATGCGTGAGCTTGGCTATGACGCGGCGCGCATCGGTGCGCTGCGCGAAGCCGGCGCCATCTGAACGCGCCTCGCGCCTCGCAAACCGACTTCACTGAACTACGCTGCCATGACAGATCATCCCAGCCGCGCACTCGCGGCGTTCGCCTCGCAACTGCGCTTCGACGCGATCCCGACTCACGTGGTCGAGCGCACCGTGAATCTCTACGTGGACTGGCTCGGCTCCGCGTTGGGCGGCAAGGGCGCGCGCCCGGTCGAAACGATCGCGCGTTTTGCACGCGCCGCGCGCGGCACCACAGACGCGCGAGGCCCGTGCGACGTGATCATCGATCGCACTCGCACCACGGCGTATTTCGCCGCGATGACCAACGGCGCCGCTTCGCATTTCGTCGAGCAGGACGACGTGCACAACGGCTCGGTGCTGCACCCGGGTACCGTCGTGTTTCCGGTGACGCTCGCGCTCGCTCAGGCGCTGGGCGCGTCAGGCAAGGAGTTCATCGCGGCCTCGGTGGCGGGCTATGAAGTGGGCATACGTGTCGGCGAATTCATGGGTCGTTCGCACTACAAGATATTTCACACGACCGGCACCGTGGGCACGATCGCAGCTGCTGCCGCGGCGGGCCAGCTGCTGAAGCTCTCGGCCGACCAGATGCTCGACGCCTTCGGTTCGGCGGGCACGCAGGCGAGCGGTTTGTGGGAGTTCCTGCGCGACGCGGCCGATTCGAAGCAGCTGCACACGGCCATGGCAGCGGCAAATGGCTTGATGGCCGCCCAGCTCGCGGCGGACGGCTTTCGCGGCGCGCAGCGCATTCTCGAAGGCGCGCAGGGCATGGCGGCGGGCATGTCGAGCGACGCCGATGCCGCGAAGCTGGTCGATCGCCTGGATGAGCGTTGGGCCACGGTCGAAACGTCGTTCAAGTATCACGCCGCGTGCCGTCACACGCACCCGGCCGCCGACGCGCTGCTGTCCGTGATCGAAGCCCACCGTCTGAATCCCGACGATATCGCGAGCGTGACGGCGCATGTGCATCAAGGCGCCATCGACGTGCTTGGCAGCGTGGTCGTGCCGAGCACCGTTCATCAGGCGAAATTCAACATGGGGACGGTGCTCGGCCTGGTCGCATGCCGCGGCTACGCGGGCGTGAACGAGTTCGAGCGCGACTACTCGGCGGCCGATATCGCTGCGTTTCGCGAACGCGTGACGATGGCGCTCGACGAGGAAGTGGACCGCGCGTATCCCGCGCGCTGGATCGGCAAGGTGAGCGTGACGACGCGCGACGGCCGCACGTTGCAAGGCCGCGTGGACGAGCCGAAGGGCGATCCGGGCAATACGCTGTCGCGTGAAGAGATCGCAGCGAAGTTCGTACGACTCGCGGCCTTCTCGGGCGCGGCGAGCGAAAGCAATGCGCAGCGCCTGCTCGACGCGGCGTGGGGCATCGCCGAGGCGACGCGCGTGAGCACGCTGTTCGGCGAAGGGGCGAGTGTATGAGCGCCGCGCTTGCTCGCTCGTATCTCTTCGTGCCGGGCAACCGGCCCGAGCGCTTCGAGAAGGCGCGCGGCGCAGGGGCGGACGCCGTGATCCTCGATCTGGAAGATGCGGTTGCGCCGGCGGAAAAGGGCGCCGCGCGCGACGCCGTGCTTGCGGCGCTGGACGCCGCGCGCCCCGTGTGGGTGCGCGTGAACGGCACCGACACGCCCTGGTTCGCCGATGACGCCGCCGCGCTCGCCGGACATAACGGCGTGGCGGGCATCATGTTGCCGAAGGCGGAAAGTGCGGAGCAGGTCGCGGCGGTGCGCTCAGGCGCGCACGGCGCGCTGCACGTGTTGCCGATCGTGGAAACGGCGCGCGGCATCGCGGGCCTGAATGCGTTGTGTGCCGCGCAAGGCGTGCTGCGCGTGGCGTTCGGCACGCTCGACTTTCAGGTGGATATGGGCATCGACGGCGACGGCGAGGAACTCGACGCGTTCCGTTCGCAGATCGTGCTGGCCTCGCGGCTTGCAGGCATTGCGGCGCCTGTGGACGGCGTTTCGACCGTCTTCGACGATGCCGATGGTCTCGAGCGTGAAGCACGCCGCGGACGGCGCTTCGGCTACGGCGGCAAGCTGTGCATTCATCCGAAGCAGATCGAGCCCGTGCATCGCGCGTACGCATGGAGCGAGACGGAGCGCGCATGGGCGCAGCGCGTGCTCGAAGCCGTGCAGGCGAGTCGCGGGGCGGCGGTGGCGCTCGACGGCAAGATGGTCGACATGCCGGTGATCCTCAAGGCGCGGCGGATTCTGGGTGTTTGAACGCTGACCGATGTCGTTGAAGCTGCTGTGAATAAGCCGATAAAGAAGGCGCCTTTGTTTTCACAAAGGCGCCTTTCGTTTTTGCTACTAGCCAGGCGGCAGTATTAGCCGATTGCGCCAGCGAGTTCGGGTACGACCGTGAACAGGTCGCCCACGAGGCCGTAGTCGGCCACGCTGAAAATCGGCGCTTCTTCGTCCTTGTTGATTGCGACGATGACCTTCGAGTCCTTCATGCCGGCCAGATGCTGGATCGCACCCG